>NZ_JBEXXE010000090.1:0-20918 GCF_040630255.1 Streptomyces sp. NPDC005820 | reverse complement strand
AAGTACATCCAGTACGAGGGCTTCCGGCCGGCACGACGAGAGCACGCACCGGACGCCGCTCCTTGACGGGCAAACGTTGCCTGCCGCGGCACTAGCGGGGCTCCCTCGGGAGCCCCAGCCCGCGCTCGGCCACCTGGGTCCGCAGGATCTCGTTCGCCCCGCCCGCGATCGTGTATGCACGCGAGTACAGGTGGGCGTCCTGCCACCACCCGTCGGCCACCGCCCGCGGGTCGTCCTCGACGAGCAGCCCGTCCGCGCCCTGCAGACGCAGACCGAAGTCGGCCAGATCGTGGTTGAGTTCGCTGAAGAAGATCTTGCCCAGCAGGGCGTCGACGGGCCCTTCCGTGCCGTGCAGCATCCGCGACTGCGCGAGCCCGATGAGCGCGCCGTTCACCTGCACCCGCGCCGCGAGCTCCCCGATGGCCTGCCGGGTGGCCGAGTCCTCCAGCGCGGGCCGGCCGCCGACCCGGGTGTCCTCCGCGAGCCGTACCAGGTCCTCCAGTACGGCGAACAGCTCGGCGCCGCGCGCGGCCACACCGGAGCGTTCCCGGCCCAGGCTGCTCATGGCCACCCGCCAGCCGTCGTTCACCGCGCCGATCACGTTCGCGGCCGGGACGCGGACGCCGTCGAGGAAGACCTCGTTGAAGTCGGTGGTCCCGGTGATCTCGCGCAGCGGCCGGACCTCGACCCCCGGGCTGCGCATGTCCAGCGCGAACGCCGTGATGCCCTGGTGCTTCGGCGCGTCCGCGTCGGTGCGCGCGAGCAGGTATCCCATGTCGGCGTGCTGGCCGTTGGTCGTCCACACCTTCTGGCCGTCGACGACGAACACCGCGTCGTCGCCCTCGCCCTCGCGGCGCGCCCGGGTGCGCAGCGCCGCGAGGTCACTGCCCGCCTCGGGCTCGCTGAACAGCTGGCACCACACGTCCTCGCAGGTGCGGATGCGGGGCAGGAAGCGCGCCCGCTGTGCGTCGGTGCCGAAGTCGATGAGGGCCCCCGAGGCGAGTGAGGCCGCGCCGACCGGCGGCCAGGTGCGGGCGCGGGCGATCTCCTCGGCGACGACGGACGCCTCGAGGGGGTGGGCGTCGGGGCGGCCGCCGTACTCGACGGGCCAGTCGATGCCGAGCAGTCCCGCCCCGTACAGCCTCGCGGTCCACTCCCGGATCGCCGGCATCAGCGCCGGCTCGGGTGCGCGCACCCCGGAGTGCGTCTTGACGCCGGGGGCGTGCTCGGCCACGAACGCGCGGACCGTTCTCCGGAACGCTTCGAGTTCGGGCGTGGGCTCCAGTCGCATCGCTGCCGGCTCCTTGGTCCTCGGACAGGCTTCCTCATGCAAGCGTTCAGAAATGAGGGTACTCTAAACCTGTTTGACCCCGGTATCCAGTGCGAGAGAGGCTGAATCAGTGGCCCGATCTCAGCTCCGGGCGTCCGGCCTGCACACCTCGTGCCCTGGTGGCGAATAGACTGGGGATCCGCAATGTCCCCTCAGAGGAGTTGGCCCATGGCGACTGCCGTCGACCGCGAGCCCGCCGACGGCGAGACCGGCGTCCCGGTCGGCAAACTCGCCGCACAGACCGCGCGGCGCATCGAGGCGACCGTGATCCGCCGGGGCTGGCCGGTCGGTGAGTCGCTGGGCTCCGAGGTGGACCTGCGGGAGGAACTCGGCGTGAGCCGGGCCGTCCTGCGCGAGGCGGTACGGCTGGTCGAGCACCACCAGGTCGCCCGGATGCGGCGCGGCCCGGGCGGCGGCCTGATCATCTGCGCCCCCGACGCCGGACCGGCGACCCGCGCCATGGTGATCTACCTGGAGTACGTCGGCACCAGCGTCACGGACCTGCTCCAGGCCCGACAGCTCCTGGAACCGATCGCCGCCGGCCTCGCCGCCGACCGGATCACCGAGGAGGGCATCGCCACCCTCCGCGCCACGCTCGACTCCGAACTCTCCCACTGGGACGACCCGTCGGTCCATGCGCAGGATCCGCTGCACCCGGTGCTCGGCCGCCTCTCGGGCAACCCGGTGCTGCACCTGTTCATCGAGGTGCTCACCCGGCTCACCGCCCGGTACGCGCACACCTCCCGGCGGATCTCCAAGGCGGAGATGCACGCGGCGAAGGAGACCTCGCACCGCGAACACCGCGCCGTCGTCGACGCCGTCGTGGCCGACGACGGGGCCCGCGCGCAGACCGCGCTCACCGCGCATCTGGAGTCGGTGGCCGCCTGGATCGAGAAGCACCGGGTGCGCCGCGGGCACCGGATCTCCGGCAACGTGGTCGAGCCCGAGCTGGTCGAGGGGCCACGGGCCAAGCTCGCCGAAGTGGTGGCCGCGCGCATCCACGACGACATCGCCGCGCGGGGCTGGCAGACCGGCATGGTGCTGGGTTCGGAGGCGGATCTGCTGGCCCGCTACGAGATCAGCCGGGCCGTCCTGCGGGAGGCCGTACGGCTGCTGGAGTACCACTCGGTCGCCCGGATGCGCCGGGGCCCCGGCGGCGGACTGGTCGTCACCGAGCCCGAGCCGCAGGCCAGCATCGACACGATGGCCCTCTTCCTCGAATACCAGGGCGTCACGGCCGACGACCTGCGGATCGTCCGCAACGCCATCGAGCTGGGCGTCGTCGCCCGGGTGACCGCCCGGCACGCCGAGGGTGGCACCGAGGTCGCCGAGCGTCTCACGAAGGCGGTCCGCTGGACCAAGGAGGGCCCCGCGGACGACCTCCGCAAGGCGGACCTGTTCCACTCCGAACTGGCGGCCCTGGCCGACAACCCGGTGCTCTCCCTCTTCCTGGCCATCATCACCGAGTTGTTCCGCCGGCATGCGTCCGGCCATGACCGGCCGCTGCCCGGAGACACCGCGGCCGACGAGGTCCAGCACGTCCACCAGCGCATCCTCGACGCGATCGTCCAGGGTGACGCCGGGATCGCCCGCCACCGGATGCGACGGCATTTGGATGCACTCATTCCATGGTGGCACTGATCACAGCACCGGCGGGTCCCTGATCACCTGGGTTCACCCTGGACCAGAAAATCTAATTACGTATACTCAATAGGGTCCCGATCGAAGGAGATTCGATGCGCCGGACCCTGTTCGCACAGGACCACGAGGACTTTCGTCTCCTCGTCCGTGACTTCATCGCCCGCGACGTGCTCCCCGTGTACGAGGACTGGCGGCGCGCCGCACTCGTCCCCCGCGAGCTGTTCACCTCGATGGGCAAGCTCGGCATCCTCGGGACGGCCGTCCCCGAGGAGTACGGCGGAGGCGGCCAGGACGACTACCGCTTCAACGTCGTCCTCCAGGAGGAATGCGCCCGCGCCGGCGTCACCCTGGGCGGCCTGCGCACCCATCTCGACGTCGTCGTCCCGTACTTCACGGGCCTCGCCGACGCCGCGCAGCGCGACCGCTGGTTCCCGGGGCTGGCCTCGGGCGAGCTCTACACCGCGATCGCGATGAGCGAACCCGGCACGGGCTCCGACCTCGCCGGCGTCACCACACGAGCGGTCCGCGACGGCGACCACTACACGCTCAACGGCGCCAAGACCTTCATCACCGGCGGCCACCACGCCGACCTGGTGATCGTCGTGGCCCGCACCGCCACGGACCCCGGCGACCGCCGCGCCGGACTGTCCCTGCTCGTGGTGGAGAAGGGCATGCCCGGCTTCACCGTCGGGCGCAGGCTGGAGAAGATCGGACTCGCCGTCCAGGACACCGTGGAACTGTCCTTCGACGACGTCCGGGTCCCCGTCGCCAACCTGCTGGGCGAGGAGGGCGCCGCCTTCACCCTCCTCGGCCGCAACCTGGCCCAGGAACGCCTCGCCATCGCCGTCGGAGCCGTCGCCCAGACCCGCGCCGCGATCGATCTGACCGTCGCGTACGTCCGCGACCGTACGGTCTTCGGCAGGCCGGTCGCCCACTTCCAGAACACGAAGTTCGAACTCGCCGCCATGGCGACCGAACTGGAAGCGGCCCAGATGTTCCTGGACGCGGCGGTCCAGGCGCTCGTCGCCGGCGAACTGAGCCCGGCCGACGCGGCGAAGACCAAGCTGTTCTGCACCGAGACCCAGGGCCGCGTGGTCGACCGCTGTCTGCAACTGCACGGCGGTTACGGCTACATCCTCGAGTCCCCGATCGCCCGGCTGTACGCCGACGCCCGGGTGACCCGCATCTACGGCGGCACCAGCGAGGTCCTGAAGACCATCATCAGCAAGTCACTGGGACTGTGAACCCGGTCCCGTGAGGAGTCGTACATGAACATCGACGGTTCATCGGCGCTGGTCACCGGCGGCGCCTCGGGACTCGGACTGGCCACCGCGCGGCGCATCGTCGACCGCGGCGGCCGTGTCGTCCTGGCCGACATCTCCGAGGAGCAGGGCGTCAAGGCGGTCGCCGACCTCGGCGGGGCCGCCCGCTTCGTCCGCGCCGACGTCACCGACGAGGACGCGGTCACGGCCGCCCTCGACGCGGCGGGGGACCTCGGTCCACTGCGCTTCGTCGTGCACTGCGCCGGACGCGGCGGCGACCGCACCCGGATCATCGACCGCGACCGCACCCCCGGCGAGCTGGCCACCTTCGCCGAGGTCGTCCGCGTCAACCTGGTCGGCACCTACAACGTGCTGCGCCTGGCCGCCGCCCGGCTGTCGGGCAACGAGGTCGTCGACGGCGACCGGGGCGCCGTCGTCCTGACCGCCTCCGTCGCCGCGTTCGACGGGCAGATCGGCCAGACCTCCTACACCGCCGCCAAGGCCGGTGTGCACGGGATGACCCTCGTCGCGGCCCGCGACCTGGCCGGCTGGCAGATCCGCGTGAACACCATCGCCCCCGGCATCATGGACACCCCCATGCTCGGCCGGCTGCGCGCCGACATCCGTGACGGACTCGCCGCCACCGTGCCCCACCCCAAGCGCCTCGGCGACCCGGACGACTTCGGCCGCCTCGCCGTGGAGATGCTGGAGAACCCCTATCTCAACGGCCAGACCATCCGCCTCGACGGCGCCCTCCGCATGGCCCCGCGATGACCGCGGCCGAGACCGACGAGCAGTTCCGCGCCCGGCTGCGGGCCTTCCTGAGGGAGCGGCACCCCGGCCGCCGGCCCAAGGACCCCGCCGAGCGCCTCGCCTGGCAGAAGAACTGGCTGGCCACGCTGTACGACGCCGGATACGCCGGCCCGGGCTGGCCGCGCGAGTTCGGCGGCATGGACCTGCCCTTCGCCCGCCAGGTCGTCTACCAGGAGGAGTACGCCCGAGCCCGGGTCCCCGGCCCCCTCGGCACCGGACTCGGCATCGCTGCGCCCACCCTCGTCGCGTACGGCACACCCGAGCAGAAGGAACGCTTCCTGCGCCCCATGCTGCGCGGCGACACGGTCTGGGCACAGGGCTACTCCGAACCGGAGGCGGGCTCGGACCTGCCCGCCCTGCGCACGACGGCCCGCCGCGAGGGCGCCGGGTACGTCGTCAACGGGCAGAAGGTCTGGAACAGTTCGGCCGACATCGCCGACATCCTCTTCACCCTGGTGCGCACCGGGCCGCCCGGCTCGCGCCAGGACGGCATCAGTTACCTTCTGATCGACGCCCGTGCCCCGGGCGTGAGCGTGCGCCCGCTGCGGGACCTGACCGGGGACGCGCATTTCTGCGAGATCTTCCTCGACGACGTACGGGTGCCGGTCGCCGACCGGATCGGCCCCGAGAACGGCGGCTGGCCGCTGGTGCGCACGAGCCTCGGTCATGAACGCGCGGCCGGGGCGATGAACCAGGCCGCCCTGTACCGGCGCGTGCTCGACGACCTGGTCGAGCTGGCGCACGAGCGCGGGGCGACCGCGGACCCCCTGGTGCGCGACCGGCTCGCGGACTTCGAGATCCGTGTGTCGATCATGCGGCTCACCGGGATGCGGACCATCGCCGACATCATGGCGAAGGGCGAGCCCGGCCCGGCCTCCTCGACGGCACGGCTGTTCATCGTGACCTTCGAGCAGGAACTGCACGAGTTCGCCCTGGAACTGCTGGGACCGTACGGCATCCTCGGCCGCCGCGACCCGCACGCCGTCCAGCGCGGACGCTGGGTCTGGGGCTTCCTGCGCACCCGGGCCTCGACGATCGGGGCGGGCACGGCCGAGATCCAGCGCAACACCATCGCCGAACAGGTTCTGGGCCTGCCCCGGGACCCGGCCATGCCGAGCACCGGGAGGGCACGTTGAGAGCCGCACGATGCACCCGCTACGGACCCCCGGACGCTCTGGAGGTCGTCGAACTCGACGATCCCGAACCCGGCCCCGGCGAGGTGCTCGTCCGGGTGCACGCCGCCGCCGTCAACTTCCCCGACGTGCTGCTCGTGGCGAACCGCTACCAGGTGCCCGCGCCGCTGCCGTTCACGCCCGGCAGCGAGTTCGCCGGCGTCGTGGCCGCGCTGGGCCCGGGGGTGTCCGGCCCGCCGGTCGGCTCACCGGTGGCCGGGGCGGTGCTGACGGGCGCCTTCGCCGAGCAGGTCGTGGTCCCCGTCACGGGCCTGCGCCCGGTGCCCGAGGGGCTCGACATGATCCACGCCGCCGCCTTCCACGTGACCTACGCGACCGCCTACCACTCCCTGGTCACGGTCGGACAGGGCACGGCGGGGGAGTGGGTGGCGGTCCTCGGCGCGGCGGGCGGGGTCGGCTCGGCGGCCGTCGACATCGCGACCCGGCTCGGGATGCGCGTGGTCGCGGCGGCGTCGAGCAAGGAGCGCCTCGACGTCGCCCGTGAGGTCGGCGCACAGGCGGGTGTCGACTACGTCCGTGAGGACCTGAAGGCGCGGATCCGCGAGCTGACCGGCGGCGAGGGCGCCCATCTGGTGATCGACCCCGTGGGCGGCGACCACGCGGAGGCCGCCCTGCGCGCGCTGCGGCGGGGCGGCCGGTTCGTCACCGTGGGCTACGCCGACGGGAGGATCCCGCGGATCCCGCTGAACCTGGTGCTGCTCAAGGACGCGGTCGTACGGGGCTTCGAGATCCGGATGCTGCGCCAGTGCGCCCCGGACACGGTGGCCGCGGGCGACCGGGCGCTCGCCCGGATGGTCCGGGACGGGATGCGCCCGCTCGTCTCCGCCGTGCGCCCGCTTGCCGAGGTGGCGTCCGCCCTGACCGACGTGGCGCAGCGGCGCACCACCGGCAAGGTCGTCGTCGACCTGACCGGCGGAGCCTGAACACCGTTCAGAACGCGGGCAGTTGTGGACGCCGCTTGACGTAGCCGCCGGCGTCCACGCGCATCTGCATACCGGTGACGAACCGCGACTCGTCCGACACGAGGAACAGCACCATGTCGGCGATGTCCTCCGGCTCCACGTACGGCACCCCGAAACCCGTCGTCGCGGGGAAGGAGGGCAGCGCGTCCTCGCGGGTCGGGTGCTCCAGGTCGGGCCGGAACGACCGGTACATGAGGTCGCTGTTGAGCATGCCGGTGTTGACGTTCGTGGGATGCAGCGCGTTGACCCGGATCCGCCGCGGGGCGAGCACGGTCGCCAGGTCGTGCACGAACGCGGCCACCTGGCGCTTGGCGAACGAATAGCCCAGCCCGCCGGGCCCGTTGGCCGGGTTGTCGGTGGTGGCCGGGATCAGCCCGGCGAGGGAGCCGGTCGCGACGATCGAGGCGCCGTCGGGCAGCTGGGGCAGGGCGGCGTCGACGGCGTGGACGACACCGTTGAAGTCGACGGTGACGGCGTCGAGGAAGGCCTGCGCGCTCTGTCCGGGGCCCAGCGGGCAGATCCCGGCCTGCGCGACGACGGCGTCGAGCCGCCCCAGCTCGGCCACCCCGTCGGCGACGGCGGCCTTGAGCGCGCCCGGGTCGCGCACATCGGCCTTGCGGGCGACGATCCGCCGGCCGAGCTTCTCGACCTCCCGCACCGTCTCGTCCAGGTCGTCCTCGGTGGCCAGCGGATAGCCGTTGGTGGCGATGTCCGCGCAGAGGTCCACGGCGATGATGTCGGCGCCCTCCGCGGCGAGCCGGACCGCCTGCGCCCGGCCCTGGCCGCGCGCGGCCCCCGTGATGAAGACGGCCTTGTCCTGCACTCGACCCATGGGGTCTCCTTTCCTCGCGTATTTCCACGCGTAGGTCCTCGCATAAAAGAGTAGCCTTAATGGAGTGGAGTCGATACGGCTTGAGTCGCCGTTCCGTTGAGTGGGATGCGATCAGTGCACACAATGTGATCGGTGCTAGAGAGTCTGCGAGACCGAGGGAGCACAAGGATGCCGTTGCAGCCATGGATGAAGTTGCTGTCGACCGACGACCATCTGATCGAGCCCCCACGCCTGTGGTCGGACCGTCTGCCGGCGAGGTTGCGCCAGGCCGGGCCCCGCATCGTGGAGCAGCCGCGGGGCGAGGGACAGGCGCCCGCCGAGGTGTGGGTCTACGAGGACCGGATCTACCCCTACATCGGCCTCAACGCCGTCGCGGGCAAGAGCCCCGAGGAGTTCGGCCTTGAACCGACGCGCTACGACGAGATGATCCCGGGCTGCTACGACCCCGGGGCCCGGATCCGCGACATGGACCTGGACGGGGTGTGGGGCGCCCTGTGCTTCCCGTCCTTCCCGGGGTTCTCCGGCCATGTCTTCCTCGACGGCAAGGACCGTGAGCTCGCGCTGCTGTGCGTGCAGGCGTGGAACGACTTCGTCCTCGACGAGTGGTGCGCCACCGCGCCGGGGCGGCTGATTCCGCTGGTCATCATGCCGATGTGGGACGTCCAGGCCTGTGTCGCGGAGATCCATCGGACCGCCGCCAAGGGCGCGAAGGCGATCTCCTTCCCGGAGAACCCCGCCCCGCGCGGCCTGCCCTCCTTCCACACCGACCACTGGGACCCCCTGTTCTCGGCGGCCGAGGAGACGGACATGCCCCTGTGCCTGCACTTCGGCACCTCGGGCAAGCCGCCGAAGACGGCCGAGGAAGCCCCGTTCGCCGTGACGATCACCCTGTTCGGCTGCAACGCCATGTTCGCCACCGCCGACCTGCTGTTCTCCCCGGTGCTGCACAAGCACCCCAAGCTCAAGATCGGCCTGTCCGAGGGCGGCATCGGCTGGATCCCGTATCTGCTGGAGCGCGCCGACGGCACCTGGGAGCGGCACCGCTTCTACCAGAACGTCAACCAGAGCGTGCGGCCCTCGGAGCTGTTCCACCGGCACTTCCACGGCTGCTTCATCGACGACCGCTTCGGCGTGGAGGTCCGCCACCACGTCGGCATCGACAGGATCACCTGGGAGTGCGACTACCCGCACTCCGACTCCTACTGGCCCAAGAGCCGTGCGTACGCCGCCGAGGTCCTCGCGGACGTGCCCGACGACGAGGTGCACAAGATCGTGGAACTGAACGCCCGCCGTCTCTACAACCTCCCCGCATGAGCCGGCGACCGGAGTCCGAGCGCTCGGACTGGACCGACCTGGACCTGCTCACCCGCGAGGAGGCCCACGGCCGGCTCCTCACCGAGATCGCCGAGACGGACGTACGCCTGGCCGCACTCGACGCGTCCGACGAGGCCGGGCGCGACCTCCTGCGGTCCCGGCTGCGCGCCCTGCGGGAAGCCGCCGAGGACCTGATCGACCACCCGAAGAAGGACTGAGGTTGCCATGGGGCGTATGGAGGGCAAGGTTGCGCTCATCACGGGAGCGGCCCGTGGACAGGGCCGCTCCCACGCCGTGCGGCTCGCCGAGGAGGGCGCGGACGTCGTCGTCACCGACGTCTGCCGCGACATCAGCGGCGAACTGCCGTACGCGCTCGCGTCGAAGGAACAGCTGGAGGAGACGGCCGAGTCGGTCAGGGCGACCGGCCGCCGGTGTGTCGCGGTACAGGCCGATGTCCGGTCCATCGAGGACATGCGGACCGCGGTCGGCGCGGCGCGGACGGAGTTCGGGCGTCTGGACACCGTCGTCGCCAACGCCGGTGTCATGAGCATCGGGGCCGCCTGGGAACTGTCCGACGAGGCCTGGGACGTCACCGTCGACGTCAACCTCAAGGGCGCGTGGAACACGGCACGGGCCGCGATCCCCTCGATGATCGAGGCGGGGGAGGGCGGTTCGATCGTCATCACCAGCTCGGCCGCCGGCATCCGCGGGCATGTGCCGTACGCCCACTACGTGGCCGCCAAACACGGTGTGGTCGGCCTGATGAAGGCCCTGTCCAACGAACTCGCCCCGCACCGCATCCGGGTGAACACCGTCCACCCCACCGGCGTCAGCGACACCGGCATCACGGTCGGGGTGCCCGTGGAGGAACTCGCCGCCCGGGAGCCGCTGTTCGCCCTGGCCGCGATGAACCCCCTCGCTCCCTACGTCGAGCCGAGGGACGTCTCGAACGCGGTCCTCTTCCTGGCCTCGGACGAGGCACGGTACGTGACGGGACTCCAGTTCACCGTGGACGCGGGCTCGACCAACAAACCGTAGGGAGGTGAGAGCGCATGGGGATGCCGACGGTCGGCTTCCTGGGCGCCGGACAGATCGGCGAGCCGATGGTCGAACGGCTGCTCGCCGCTGGTCACCGGGTCCGCCTGCACGCGCGGCGGGCGCAGGTGCGCGAACGGCTCCCGGACGCCGAGCTCGTGGCGGAGCCGGCCGAGGTGGCCGACTCCGACGTCGTCGTCAGCTGCCTCTACAGCGACGCGCAGATGCTCGACGTCCTGCCCGCCGTCGTCGCGGCCATGGACGCCCGTACGGTACTCGTCTCCCACACGACCGGACGGCCGGGCACGCTCGACCGGCTGGCCGCGTACGGGCCCGGCGGGCGCGCCGCGATCGTGGACGCCGCCTTCAGCGGAACGGCCGACGCGGTGCGCGCCGGCCGGCTGGTGGTCTGCCTGGGAGGGGAACCCGAGCACGTCGCCCGGGCCCGCGCGGTCGTCGGCGCCTACGCCGACCCCGTGCTCACCACGGGCGGCCGCGGCTCCGCCCTGCGGGTGAAACTCCTCAACAACCTGCTGTTCGCCGCGATCTCCCAGCTCACGTTGGGCGCGGTCGAGACGGGCAGGGCCCTCGGCATCGAGGAGAGCGCCCTGCTCGACGTCCTCGCCGTCAGCAGCGGCGGGTCGGCGGCGGGCCGGTACATCACCGCCCGGGGCGGGGCCGAGTCCTTCGCCGCGACGGTCGCGCCGTATCTGCGCAAGGACCTGGACGCGTGCGCGGACGCCGCGGCGGAGGCCGGAGTCGACCTGTCGACACTGCTGACCGCGGCCCGCCACGGACCGATACCACTCGGCCGCCCCCCGCTCCCGGAACTCTCGGAACTCTCGGAAACGGAGCTGTTGCATGAAGATCACCGTTGACACGACGTCCTGCTCCGGCCACGCGCGGTGCGCCGCCGCCGCGCCGGACCTCTTCCGTCTGGACGACGACGGCTATGCGCTGCCCCTCGACGCAGACGTTCCCGAAGGTCTCGAACGCGCCGCCCGCGACGGGGAGACGGCCTGCCCGGAACGCGCGATCACCGTCCGGTGAGCACGACGGAGCCCCACGGCCTCGGGTCGTGGGGCTCCGTCGTGCGCGCGTCCGCTCAGCCGGCCGGCTGCGGCGGCGGAGTGAAGCGGTGGCCCCAGAACGCGCCGTCCGTGATCTCGTACACGGGGACGGGCTCCGGCACCTGCAGACCGTTCCAGCCGAACTCGACGGCGTAGTTCTCCGGCGACCACACATAGAACGACACCATGTGGTCGTTGGTGTGCTTGCCGAGCGAGTGCATCATCGGCACCTCGTACTGGGCCGCCCGGTCCAGGGCCCGGCCGACGTCGTCCAGGGTCGCGCCCTCCACCATGAAGTGCAGCAGCCGCCCCGGGCCCGGCATCGGTGTGACACCCAGCGTGTGATGGCGGGGGTTGCACCCCATGAACCAGGTCGTGCCGCCCGGCGAGCGCATGGTGTTGCGCTCGATGAAGCCGAGGACGCCGACATAGAAGTCGAACGTGGCCCGCGCGTCCTCGGCGGAGATGATCGCGTGTCCGAAGCCCATGTCGCCGGTGACGAACTTCGAGACCAGCGGGGTGCGCACGGGCACATGGTCGAGGACCGTGCCGTAGAACAGCTCGACCGGGTTGCCGCCCGGGTCGTTGAACCTGACGAAGCCCGTGACCTTCCGCTCCGCCGCCTCGGCCTCGGTGCCGGCCGTCACCTTGATCCCGGCCTTCTCGACGTCCGCGACCAGCCGGGCCAGCTCCCGCTCGTCGAGGACCTCGAAGCCGAGCGCCGTCATCCCGGGCTGGGCGCCCGGGGAGACCACGATCCGGGCCGGAAAATCGTCCATCCTGAAGGACAGCGAGTCGGAGTCGGCGCCCTCGACCGGCATCAGGCCGAGGAAGTCGGCTCCGAAGACCTTCCACTTGTCCAGGTCGTCGGACTCCAGACGCAGGTACCCGAGTGAGCGAACACCCATCAGGCCCTCCCCTCACATTTGGTCAGATCCGGGCGGCCCCTCGGGCTCCCGGCGTTCGGTACGTCCGCGACGGTAGACAGCCCGGACCCCCCGCCGCCGGGAAGGTCCCACTGATCGGGAGGCGTACGACGGGACACGCCGCCGCGGTGCCACGGTGACCGGCATGACACTCAGCTACGAGGACACCCTGCGCGAACTGCCCACCGACGACGGCACCCTGCGCTACCACGAGGCCGGCGACGGGCCCCCGCTGCTCCTGCTGCACGGGTCGGGTCCGGGAGTCACCGGCTGGCGCAACTACCGCAGGAACCTTCCCGTGCTCGCCCGGCACTTCCGCTGCCTGGCGCTGGAGTTCCCCGGCTTCGGGGTCAGCGACCCGACCGCCGAGAACCCCATGGCGGCCGGTCCCAAGGCCGTCCTGCGCTTCCTCGACGGCCTCGGCCTCGACCACGTCGACGTCATCGGCAACTCCATGGGCGGCTTCGTCGCCATCGGGCTCGCCGTGGCCCGCAAGGACCTGTTCCGCAGGATCGTGACCATCGGCGGCGTGGGCCGCAACATCCTCTCCCCGGCGCCCAGCGAGGGACTCAACCTGCTGGTGGAGTTCGCCGAGAACCCCACCCGGGACAACCTCGTCCAGTGGCTCAGGGCCATGGTCCACGACCCGGCGCTGCTCACCGAGGAACTGATCGAGGAACGCTGGGCGAGCGCCACCGACCCGGAGACGCTGGAGGCCTCCCGCCGGATCTACGGCCGCCAGGCGATGGCCGCGATCGTCGCCGCCCAGTCCCACGACGACCAGCCGATCTGGGCCGCGCTCCACAAGGTCACCGCGCCCACCCTGCTGACCTGGGGCCGGGACGACCGGGTCACGCCCCTGGAGAACGCCCTGCTGCCGCTGCGCACCATCCCACGGGCCGAGCTGCATGTGCTCCCCGACTGCGGGCACTGGGCGATGATCGAGCAGAAGGAGGCCTGGGAGAGCGCCGTGCTCGCCTTCCTGACCCGCCCGGACGCCTCCTGAGGACCCCGGTGCGACCGCCCGCCGCTCCCACGTCTGCCCGCCAGGCCGCCCGCCGGATCCGCATCCTGCGCGCCGCCTCGGAACTCGGCTCCCGTGAGGGGCTCGCCGGGGTGCAGATGCACGAGGTCGCCAAGGGCGCGGGGGTCGCGCTCGGCACGCTCTACCGCTACTTCCCGTCCAAGTCCCTGCTGTTCCTGGCCGTACTGGAATGGCACATCGAACAGTTCCTCGGCGGTCCCGAGCGCGGCCCCGAGCGCGGCGCGCCCCCGCAGTGGGACGCCGACCCGGTGACGGAGGTGGCCGAGACACTCGTCGCGCTGAGCGGAAAGCTGCTGGGCGACCGTCTGCTGGCCGCCGCGGTCGCGCTGTCGTCGTTCACCGAGTACGCGAGCGTCGTCCCGACCCCCATCGACATCGTCGACAGGGCGCTGGGACAGCGGCTCCTGTGCCTGCTGGGCGACCGGCCGGACGCCCGCAGCAGGGTCAGGCTGCTCGTCTACGGCTGGTGGGGCCTGTTCGTGGCCATGCTGACCGAGGAGATCTCCACCGAGCAGGGGGAGACGGACCTGCGTCTGACGGCCAGGCTGATCGCCGCGCGGTGAACGCACGAAAGCTGCCCGGGACACCGAGGGTGTCCCGGGCAGCGTCGTGACGTCGGCTCAGCCGGCCGCCCCGGCGATGTCCCGGACGGCGAGGTAGGCGAAGGCGATGCTGGACCCGATCGGGGTTCCGGCGCCCGGATAGACCCGCCCCGACATCGCGGCCGCGGTGTTGCCGCTCGCGTAGAGCCCGGGGATCGGCCGCCCGTCCGGCCGCAGCACACGCGCGTGCTCGTCGATCCTGAGCCCGCCCTTGGTGCCGATGTCGGAGGGCAGGATGGTCGCCACGTAGTACGGCGCCGTCTCGATCGGCGTCAGCAGGGGGTTGGGGAACTCGGTCTCGGGCTTCGCCGGGAAGTTCTGCCGGGGGTCGGCCGCGAACGGGACGATGTGGTGGAACATCCGGTCCCACACGGACTCACCGCGGTGGAACCGCTCGTCGACGCCGGCCCGCGCGTAGCCGTTGAACTCCTCGACGGTCCGCTTGAGGGCCTCGTACGGGACACCGGTCAGCCGCGCCACCTCCTCCAGGGTGTCGGCCTTCCGCAGCGCGCCCGACTCCAGCCACTCCGGGCGCGGCGGCTCGTCCGGCGGGCCGCCGAAGCTGTCGCGGTCCAGCTGCCGCTGGTCGAAGATCCAGTGGGCCGGGATGTGACTGACGTCCGTGGCGTGGTGCAGCCGCATGATCTCGTGCCCGACCTGGTCGTAGGGCCGGGTCTCGTTGACGAACCGTTCGCCCGCGCCGTTGACCCAGATACCGCCCCGGGTCCCGGTGTGGAAGACGGGCCGGCCGTCCGGCTGGACCAGCCCCGCCACGAACCAGGCCTCGTCGAGCAGGTCGACGTCGGCGCCCACGGCGATCCCCGCCCGCAGCGCGTCACCGGTGTTGGTCGCCACACCGTTGGACCACTCGCCGGTCAGCGGCGCCTGGTGCTCCTCGCGCAGCCCGCGGTCGTGCTCGAAGCCGCCGGCCGCCAGGATCACGCCCCGCGTGGCCCGCAACCGGACCCGCTCGCCGTCGCTGACGGCCTCGATCCCGACGACCCGGCCGTCCTCCACGATCAGGTTCTCCAGCGCGGTGTTCAGCTTGAGCGTGCCGTTGCCCGTCTCCAGGAACGCCCCCAGCGCCCGGCCGGCCAGCGCCCGGCCACCCGAGACGACGGGGCCCTCGTCGAAGTTCCAGCGCTCGGTGGGCAGCGAGCACCGCACGAGGGCGGCGTTCTCCTTGAGCTCCGCGATCTCCAGGGGCATCGGGAAGATCGTGTGACCGGTGGGCGAGGCCCCGGGGACCGTCGTGAAGTAGTCCGGGACCGGCCCGTGGACGAAGGGCGCGAACCAGGGGCTCCGCTCCAGCTCGTCGATCAGCTCGACCCCGGCCCCCAGGTACGCGTCCTGGAGCGCCTCCCGCGAGGGATCGGCGACGATCTCCCGCAGATACGCCCGCACCTGCTCGACGTCGTCGGCGAGCCCGGCCCGCCGCAGCGGGGCGGAACCCGGGAACCACAGGCCCGCCCCGGAGTACGCCATCGTGCCGCCCACCAGAGGGGACTTCTCGACGACGAGTGTGCGCAGGCCGCGCGACGCGGCCACGAAGGCCCCGACCAGACCTCCGCCCGACCCTACGACGATCACGTCGTAGGCATCCTCGTTGATGCTCACCATGACCTCCTCATGAATGCCACGTTCTTGGTGGGGGGCTTGGGGGACTGCGACCGGAGGCGGGGCGTCCCACGGTCCCGCCGGCCGCGGCATCGGGCCATCGGCGGCCGTTCAGCGGTTCGCCCGACGAAGGTAACGAGCCGTCCTCCCCGGCCCGCCGGGACATCTCGCTGAGCGAGACCCCGGCGGCCGACGCCCAGTCCCGGTGAGCGGAACGCTCGTCACGGCCGCACGCCGCGTCCGCCCAGGCTGGTCACAAGCACGAGTTGAGGATGCCAATGACAGACGTGTGGGAACCGACGGTCGTCGAGGACCGTGAAACCGCCGTGGCCGAGGCCGCCGCGCGCCTCGCGGACGCGGCACGGGACCGCAGGCCCTGCGCCCCCGTGCGTGATCTGCTCGGCGCACGGGACATCAGCCTCGCGTACGCCGTGCAGCAGCGGGTGATCGGTGACCGGATCGCCGCCGGGGCACGGGTCGTCGGCCGCAAGATCGGACTGACGTCCGCGTCGGTGCAGCGGCAGGTGGGGGTCGACCGGCCCGACTTCGGTGTGCTGCTCGACGACATGGACGTGACCGGGCTGCCGGCCGTCCCCAGCGAGCGGCTGCTCCAGCCCAGGGTGGAGGCGGAGATCGCGTTCGTGCTCGCCGCCGATCTGGACGAGGACGACCTCGATGCCGAGCGGGTCCGCGCGGCCGTCGGACACGCCGTGGCCGCGCTGGAGATCGTGGACAGCAGGGTGACCGACTGGGACATCGCGATCACGGACACGGTCGCCGACAACGCCTCCAGCGGTCTGTTCGTCCTCGGCCCGCGGCCGGTCGGCCTCGACGGGTTCGAACCCCGGGACGTGACCATGCGGCTGTACGCCGACGGCGAGCTCGCCTCCGAGGGCGACGGCGCCGCCTGCCTCGGCGACCCGCTGGAGGCGCTGCTGTGGCTGGCCCGCACCGCGCGGGAGTTCGGCGACCCGCTGCGCGCCGGACAGGTGGTGCTCTCGGGCGCCCTCGGCCCCCTCGTCCCCACCCCGCCAGGCACCACCGTACGGGCCGAGATGACGGGCCTGGGCACGGTGACCGCGACCTTCTCACCCAAGGAACAAGAAGGATGACCAAGACCAAGGTGGCCGTTATCGGCTCCGGCAACATCGGCACCGATCTCATGATCAAGGTGCTGCGCCTGTCCGACACCCTGGAGATGGCCGCCATGGTGGGCATCGATCCGGACTCGGACGGCCTGGCCCGCGCCGCACGCCTGAAGGTCCCCGTCACGCACGAGGGCGTGGACGGACTGATCCGCATGGACGGCTTCGCCGACATCGAGATCGTCTTCGACGCCACGTCGGCGAAGGCCCACGTCGAGAACGCCAGGAAGCTCGCACCGTACGGCAAGCGTCTCGTCGACCTCACCCCGGCGGCGATCGGCCCGTACGTGGTGCCCACGGTGAACCTGGACGAGCGGCTGAACGACGCGGACAACGCTGTCGACAACGTCAACATGGTCACCTGCGGCGGCCAGGCGACCATCCCGATCGTCCACGCCGTCAGCCGCGTGACACCGGTGTCCTACGCCGAGATCGTCGCCTCGATCGCCTCGAAGTCGGCCGGCCCCGGCACCCGGGCCAACATCGACGAGTTCACCGAGACCACGTCGGGGGCCATCGAGAAGGTGGGCGGCGCCCGGCGCGGGAAGGCGATCATCGTCCTGAACCCGGCCGAACCGCCGCTGATCATGCGGGACACGGTGTACTGCCTGATCGGCGAGGCGGACCACGACGCGGTCCGCGCCTCCGTCGAGGAGATGGTGGCCGCGGTCGCCGAGTACGTGCCCGGCTACCGGCTCAAGCAGCAGGTCCAGTTCACCCCGGTGCCGGACGGCGACCCGGTCCACACGCTCCTGCCCGACGGCGACACCTCGGCGGCGACCACCAAGGTCTCCGTCTTCCTCGAGGTGGAGGGCGCCGCGCACTACCTGCCCGCCTACGCCGGCAACCTCGACATCATGACCTCGGCCGCGCTGCGCGTCGCCGAGCGCATCGCCCAGCGACCGACCACCGAGGTGACCGAGTGACCGCCACCCGCAGGCTCTACCTCCAGGACGTCACCCTCCGGGACGGCATGCACGCCGTCCGGCACCGGATCACCCCCGAGTTCGTGGCCAGGATCTCCGCCGCCCTGGACCGGGCGGGGGTCGACGCGATCGAGGTCGCCCACGGCGACGGCCTGGCCGGCGGCAGCCTCAACTACGGTCCGGGCAGCAACACGGACTGGGAGTGGATCGAGGCGGCCGCCGACGCCATCGAGAACGCGGTCCTGACCTCCCTCCTCCTGCCGGGCATCGGCACCATCGAGGAACTCAGGCGGGCCTACGCGCTCGGGGTCCGTTCCGTGCGCATCGCCACCCACTGCACCGAGGCGGACGTGGCGGCCCAGCACATCTCCACCGCCAGGGAACTGGGCATGGACGTCTCCGGCTTCCTGATGATGGCGCACATGGCCTCCCCCGAGACCCTGGCCGGCCAGGCGAAGCTGATGGAGTCCTACGGCGCGCACTGCGTGTACGTCACCGACTCCGGCGGCCGGCTGACCATGGACGGCGTCCGTGAGCGCATCCGCGCCTACCGCGACGTCCTCGACGCCGACACCCAGATCGGCATCCACGCC
Source organism: Streptomyces sp. NPDC005820 (assembly GCF_040630255.1). Classification (NCBI taxonomy): domain Bacteria; kingdom Bacillati; phylum Actinomycetota; class Actinomycetes; order Kitasatosporales; family Streptomycetaceae; genus Streptomyces; species Streptomyces sp. NPDC005820. The sequence goes on along the minus strand of NZ_JBEXXE010000090.1, from coordinate 2,612 downwards.
CACGAGAACCTCTCCCTGTCGGTGGCGAACTCCGTCGTCGCGGTGGAGGAAGGGGTGACCCGGGTCGACGCGTCGCTCGCGGGACAGGGCGCGGGCGCCGGGAACTGCCCGATCGAGCCGTTCGTCGCCGTGGCCGACCTCCTCGGCTGGAAGCACGACTGCGACCTCCACGCCCTCCAGGACGCCGCCGAGGACCTGGTCCGGCCTCTGCAGGACCGGCCGGTGCGGGTCGACCGGGAGACGCTCACCCTGGGCTACGCGGGCGCCTACTCCAGTTTCCTGCGCCACGCCGAGGCCGCGGCGGAGCGGTACGGCCTCGACGCCCGCACCATCCTGGAGGAGGTCGGCAGGCGCGGCCTCGTCGGCGGTCAGGAGGACATGATCGTGGACATCGCCCTCGACCTCACCCGCGGCTGAAGCCGACCGGACGTACCGCTTCCCGGAAGAAACCTTCCAGGGAGCGGTACTTCTTTGTGTCCGAAACAATAGACCGGTCGCGCTAATTAATCGGTGCACGACTCTTTCTCCATGGCCCAAGGCGTTGATACGTTGACGCCGGCGCCGAACTAGAATTGATTTCAGTGTGAGCAGAGAGGCACCGACGATGACGTCTGCCCTTCGCCTGAGTTCGCGATCCCCCGAAGCCGATGGGCACGCACTGCCTCCGTCGATGATGGAGCGGGTGACGCTGATCATGGACCTCTTCGAACGACCCCAGACCCACCTGACCCTGGAAAGAGTCTCCCGCTCCACCCATCTGCCCCGCTCGACCACGCACCGGATACTCGACCAGCTGGTCCGCCTTAACTGGCTGCGGCACACCGAGGCGGGATACACGCTGGGCAGCCGGGCGCTCGGCCTGGGAGGCCGGGAGATCGGGCACAGCGCGCTCCGGGCCGCCGCGGCACCGCACCTCCTGGACCTGGCCGTCCGCACCAGGATGGTCGTGCACCTGGCCGTCCTCGACGGTCCGCAGATCTACTACCTGGACAAGGTGGGAGGCCGGGCGGCCGTGGACATCCCGTCCAGGGTGGGCGGCCGTGCGGTCGCCCACTGCACCGGACTGGGCAAGGCCATGCTGGCCTGGCTGAGCCCGGAGGAGATCGACGCCCGGTACGCCCAGTCGATCGAGTGCCGCACCCGGCACAGCATCGGTCGCCTGGACCACCTGCACCGCGAACTGCGCACGGTGCGCCGTCGGGGCGGCCTGGCGATCGACCGGGGAGAGTGTTTCCCCGACCTCGGCTGCGTCGGGCTCGCCCTGCGGGGCCCGGACGGTCCGGTCGGAGCGATATCGGTGGTCGGGGACGGCCGCTCCTCGCTGGAACTCGTGGCCCCCCTGGTGGTCAGCGCCGTGCGGGCGGTGACCGAGGAGCTCTTCGACAACCCACGGCAGGACCACCGCCCGGCACCGGACCTGGTCGGCTAGCGACCGGGCGGCCGACCGGGGCGGGCACACCCGCTCCGGCCGCCGTCGGGCCGCGTCACCAGGCCGTCCAGCCCCCGTCCACCGTGACGGTCGTGCCGGTGACGAACCGGGAGGCGTCCGAGGCCAGGAACACCGCGGCGCCGCCCAGTTCCTCGACGTCGCCCACCCGGCCCAGGGGGGTGCCCCGCACGATCCGCTCACCCCAGCGGCTGTCCAGCAGCCCCGAGCTGAGGTCCGTACGGAAATAGCCCGGCGCGAGGGAGTTGACCCGCACGCCCCGGTCCGCCCATTCCACGGCCAGCGCCTTGGTCAGCGCCTCGACCCCGCCCTTGCTCGCCGCGTACGCGGCGATCCGCTCGAAGCCGGTACGCGCGTGCACCGACGAGACGTTGACGATCGAGCCGGAGCCCTGCTCCAGCATCACCTTCCCGGCCTCGCGGCAGCAGGAGAAGGTGCCCTGGAGGTTGATGTCGAGCACCCGTCCGAAGTCCTCGTCGGTGACGTACTCGGTGCGGGTGAAGTGCGGACTGATGCCGGCGCAGTTGACGACGGCGTCCAGCCGCCCGGTCGCGCCGGTGATCCGCTCGACCGTCGTACGGACCGCGTCCGGGTCGGCGACGGAAGCGGGCAGTACCAGCACCTTGCCGCCGTGCCCGGCGAGTTCGGCCGCCAGGCTCTCCAGGTCCGCGGCGGTACGGGCGGTCACCGCCACGTCCGCCCCGGCCTGGGAGAGCGCGACCGCGATCGCCCGGCCGAGCCCCTTGCCCGCGCCGGTGACCCAGGCGGTACGGCCGTCCAGGCGCAGATCGGTGGTGACGTCGGCCATGGTTCAGTCCTCCACGGGGATGTCGCGCAGGGTCCGCTTGAGGACCTTGCCCGAGGGGGTACGGGGGAGTTCGTCGACGACGTCGAAGCGTGCGGGCACCTTGAACTTGGCCAGCCGCCCCGCGCAGAACTCCCGCAGCTCGTCCGGCCCGGCGTCCGCTCCGGGCCGGAACACCACGAATGCACGCGGGACTTCGCCCCAGCGGGGATGGTTCAGGCCGACGACGGCGGCCTCCAGGACGGCGGGGTGTTCGTACAGCACCCGCTCCACCTCGGGGGTGGCGATGTTCTCGCCGCCGGAGACGATCATGTCCTTCTTGCGGTCGTCGATGTAGAGGTAGCCGTCGTCGTCGAGGTG
>NZ_JBEXXE010000089.1:0-21381 GCF_040630255.1 Streptomyces sp. NPDC005820 | reverse complement strand
CCAGCACGTGGGCGTGTCCGCCGCCTTCCCCATGAAGCGCCGGGCCGAACTGATCGAGGAGCTGGAGCCGTCGCGGATGGCGGACCCCGCCGGGCCCCGGTCGGTCGACCGGGGCCCCCGCGCATGTCCTGCCATGTCCTGCCTGCGCCTTACGCCGTCTTCTGCTCGCCCGGTCCCCGGCCGCCGCGCTGCTCACGCGGGATCAGGGTCGGGTTGACGTTGGAGCGGACGACGTCGGCCGTGATGACCACGCGGGCCACGTCCTTGCGGGACGGGACCTCGTACATCACCGACATCAGGACCTCCTCCATGATGGCGCGCAGACCGCGGGCGCCGGTCTGGCGGAGGATGGCCTGGTCGGCGATGGCCTCCAGCGCCTCGCGCTCGAAGTCCAGCTCCACGCCGTCGAGTTCGAACAGCCGCTCGTACTGCTTGACCAGCGCGTTGCGCGGCTCGATCAGGATCTGGAGCAGGGCCTCGCGGTCGAGGTTGTGGACGCTGGTGATGACGGGGAGCCGACCGATGAACTCCGGGATCATGCCGAACTTGACCAGGTCCTCGGGCATGACGTCCTCGAACTGGTCCTTCGCCTCGAGCTCCCGCTTGGAGCGGATCGTCGCGCCGAAGCCGATGCCCTTGGCGCCGGCCCGGGACTCGATGATCTTCTCCAGGCCCGCGAAGGCGCCGCCCACGATGAACAGCACGTTCGTCGTGTCGATCTGGATGAACTCCTGGTGCGGGTGCTTGCGTCCGCCCTGCGGCGGGACGGAGGCCGTGGTGCCCTCCAGGATCTTCAGCAGCGCCTGCTGCACACCCTCGCCGCTCACGTCGCGCGTGATGGAGGGGTTTTCGCTCTTCCGGGCGACCTTGTCGATCTCATCGATGTAGATGATCCCGGTCTCGGCCTTCTTGACGTCGTAGTCGGCGGCCTGGATGAGCTTGAGGAGGATGTTCTCGACGTCCTCGCCGACGTACCCCGCCTCGGTCAGCGCCGTGGCGTCGGCGATGGCGAACGGGACGTTCAGCATGCGGGCGAGGGTCTGTGCGAGGAGGGTCTTGCCCGAGCCCGTGGGGCCGAGCAGAAGGATGTTGGACTTCGCCAACTCGATGGCGTCGTCGCGGCCCTGGGCTCCGCCGTTCTCACCGGCCTGGACCCGCTTGTAGTGGTTGTACACCGCGACCGAGAGGGCCTTCTTCGCGGCCTCCTGGCCGACGACGTACCCCTCCAGGAACTCGTAGATCTCGCGGGGCTTGGGGAGTTCCTCCCAGCGCACCTCGCTCGTCTCGGCGAGTTCCTCCTCGATGATCTCGTTGCAGAGATCGATGCACTCGTCGCAGATGTACACACCGGGCCCTGCGATGAGCTTCTTGACCTGCTTCTGGCTCTTGCCGCAGAACGAGCACTTGAGCAGATCGCCGCCGTCACCGATGCGTGCCACGGTGTGCTTCCCCTTCGCCTGGGAGACGCCTGGACACTTTCGAATCCAGCGGCTCCTGGTGCTGCCTTATTCCGACGGTACCTTGCCGGGACCCCCGTTCGGGCCCCCCTTGGCACGGTTCGCTTCCGCGTGGACCGTGTCACACCGCGCCAAGGGGTACGGACGAGAGCGCCCAGTGCGTCAACGCAGAGTGCTGTTGTTCATCTTCCGGGTGGAGATGATCTGGTCGATCAGGCCGTACGACAGGGCGTCCTCGGCCGTGAGGATCTTGTCGCGCTCGATGTCCTCGCGGATCTTCTCGATCGGCGTGGTCGAGTGCTTGGCCAGCATCTCCTCCAGCTGCGCGCGCATCCGGAGGATCTCGTTGGCGGCGATCTCCAGGTCGGAGACCTGACCGCGGCCGGTCTCACTGTACGGCTGGTGGATCAGCACGCGCGCGTTCGGCAGGGCCATGCGCTTGCCCGGCGTACCGGCCGCCAGCAGGATCGCGGCGGCGGAGGCGGCCTGGCCCATGCAGACCGTCTGGATGTCGGGCTTGACGAACTGCATCGTGTCGTAGATGGCCGTCAGCGCGGTGAAGGAACCGCCGGGGCTGTTGATGTAGACCGAGATGTCCCGGTCGGGGTCCATCGACTCCAGGCACAGCAGCTGCGCCATGACGTCGTTGGCGGAGGCGTCGTCGATCTGCACGCCGAGGAAGATCACGCGCTCCTCGAAGAGCTTCGCGTACGGGTCGTACTCGCGAATGCCCTGGGAGGTGCGCTCGACGAAGCGGGGGATGACGTAGCGGGACTCGGCGCGGGGGCCGGTGTACTCGGCCGCCGTGCGGGCGTAGAGGCCGCTGCCGGGGAAGTCGTTCACGGTGTCTCCTGGAGAGAGGGTGGGGCGGTGGGCTGGGAGGGGCGGGCGGGACTCTGACGGCAGGGTCCCTCTGGGTCTTCGACGGCGGCGTCCTCACGGGGCCCGGTCCGGCGGATCCGGCGGGTCCGGCGGGCTCGGCAGTCCCGACGGTCCGGCGGATCCGAAGGTCCCGACCGGTCCGGCGGGTCCGACGTCCCGACCGGTCCGGCGGGCTCGACAGTCCCGCTGGTCCGGCGGGTCCGACGTCCCGGCCGGTCCGGCGGGTCCGACGTCCCGGCCGGTCCGGCGGGTCCGACGTCCCGGCCGGTTCGGTCCCGGTCGGCTCGGCGGGCCCGGTCGGTTCCGGTCGGTTCCGATGAACTCGGCCGTTCCGGTGACCTCGGTCGGTTCCCGATCGGCTCCACGAGGGCCTCGGGGACTCCGTGGGGGCCCTGACGGGCTTCCACGGGCTCCACGGGGGCCTCGGGGCTCCGTGGCGCTCCGTGAGCCCCTGTGGGGCCGGTGAAGGGCCTTCACGGGGCTCATGGGGCCTTGCGGGACCTGCCGAGCTCTTGCGGACCTGCGGGCCCTTCTGGGGCCAGCGGGGTCCTCCGAGTCCTTCCGGGTCCGGCGGGTCCTTCCGGGCCAAGCGAGCCCATCCGGGTCCTGCCGGTCCTGCGAGCCCTCCCGGGCGGACCCTGGTGGGACGCGAGGCCTTCCAAGGGTCGTACTCCGCCGTGGGGCGGGCGGGACCCTCGGGATGCCGGGACCGGAGAGGTCCGGTGGGATCCGGTGAGGTCGGTGACACTCACAAGTGTCCAACGACCCCGGTGGGATCGTGCGAACCCCGGCGTCCCGGGTGGTCACCCGGGACTCGGTCGGGCTCGGCCGGCCGTTCCCCCGGAGGGGACCGGTGCCGTCGGTCGTGGTCCTACGCCGCCCCGGTACCGCCACCGCCCGGCATGCCCGCGGCCGTGGGGATGACGTCGTCGATGAGGCCGTACTCCTTGGCCTCGAACGCGTCGAACCAGCGGTCGCGGTCCGAGTCGCGGGTGACCTGGTCGACCGTCTGGCCGGTGTGCTGCGAGGTGAGCTCCGCCATGCGCTTCTTGGTGTGCAGCAGCCGCTCGGCGTGGATCTTGATGTCCGAGGCCGAGCCGGCCAGGCCGGCGGAGGGCTGGTGGATCAGGATCTCGGCGTTCGGCAGCGCGAAGCGCTTGCCGGGCGTACCCGCGCTGAGCAGGAACTGGCCCATCGAGGCAGCGAGGCCCATGGCGATGGTCACCACGTCGTTCTTGATGAACTGCATGGTGTCGTAGATCGCCATACCGGCCGTGATCGAGCCGCCGGGGCTGTTGATGTACAGGTAGATGTCCTTGTCCGGGTCGGCGGCAAGGAGCAGCAGCTGTGCGGTGATCTTGTTCGCGATGTCGTCGTCGACCGGCTGGCCGAGGAAGATGATCCGCTCGCCGAGCAGCCGGTTGTAGACCTGGTCGCCGAGGCCACCACCGATAGAGGGCTCGCCGGCGGCGTAGGGCATCAGATTCGTCACGTCTCCACCTGCTCGTCTTACGACGGCGCCGGGCCGTCTCACGTGTACTGCCGGGGGCAACGGGGACTCCCCTGCCCTCGTATTCATGGACCCTAACGCGCGGGTCGCGCCGGAGAATCCCGGAGAGGTGGGTGTTCGCCGGGGGCGTAGCGGCGCGTAGCCGCGCGGGTAACGGAACGGGCCCCGGAACACAGGGTTCCGGGGCCCGTCACAGCGAAGCGGCGGTGCGGATCAGGCGTCGGCCTTCTCGTCGCCCTCGGCGTCACCCTCGCCCTCGGCCTCGGCGGCGCCCTCAACGGCCTCGACCGTCTCGGTGGCGGCCTCGATCTCGTCCTCGTCGTCCAGGTCGACGATCTCGCCGTTGGTGTCCTTGACCGTGGCGGACTCGACGACCGTGGCCAGGGCCTTGCCGCGGGCGACCTCGCCGACGAGCAGCGGAACCTGGCCGCCCTCGACGACCGCCTGGGCGAACTGGTCGGGGGACATGCCGGAGGAAGCGGCGCGGCGCATGAGGTGCTCGGTGAGCTCCTCCTGGTTCACGTTCAGCTTCTCGCGCTTGACGAGCTCGTCCAGGACGAACTGGGTCTTGATGCCCTTGACCGCGGCCTCACGGGTCTCGGCGTCGAACTCCTCGGCGGTCTTGCCCTGGATCTCCAGGTACTTCGCGAGGTCGAGACCCATCTGGCCGAGCTGGTGGTGCTCCAGGTTGTGCTTGCGGGTGTTGATCTCGTCCTCGAGCAGCTTCTCGGGGACGGGCACCTCGACGAGCTCCAGGAGCTTCTCCAGGACGCGCTCCTGGGCCTGGGTGGCCTGGTCGTACTGCTTCATGTTCTCGAGGCGCTTGCGGCTGTCCGCCTTCAGCTCCTCCAGGGTGTCGAACTCGGAGGCGAGCTGCGCGAACTCGTCGTCCAGCTCGGGCAGTTCGCGGGCGGCGACCTGGGTGACCTTGACGGTGACCTCGGCCTCCTTGCCGGCCGCGGAGCCGCCCTTGAGCTCGGAGGTGAAGGTGGCCTCGCCACCGGCCTCCAGGCCCTTGACGGCGTCGTCGATGCCCTCGAGGAGCTCGCCGGAGCCGATCGTGTAGGAGACGCCCTCGGCGACGCCGTCCTCCAGGACCTCGCCGTCGACCTTGGCCTCGAGGTCCACGGTCACGACGTCGCCGTCCTCGGCGGCGCGCTCGACCGGGGAGGTGGAGGCGAAGCGCTCACGGAGCTGCTCGACCGACTTGTCGATGTCCTCCTCGGTGACCTCGACGGCGTCGACCTCGACCTCGATGGAGGAGAAGTCCTCGGGGAGCTCCAGGGCGGGGCGGACGTCGACCTCGGCGGTGAAGTTCAGCGTCTCGCCGTCCTTCAGCTCCGTGATGTCGACCTCGGGCTGGCCGAGGACGTCGATCTCCGCCTCGTTGACCGCCTCGGTGTAGAACTTCGGAAGCGCGTCGTTGACCGCCTCCTCCAGAACCGCACCGCGGCCGAACCGCTGGTCGATGACGCGCGCCGGGATCTTGCCCTTGCGGAAGCCCTTCACCGTGACCTGCTGGTTGATCTTCTTGTACGCCGCGTCGAGGCTGTCCTTGAGCTCCTCGAAGGGCACCTCGATGCTGAGCCGAACCCGAGTCGGGTTCAGGGTCTCCACGGCGCTCTTCACGGTTCGGTCTCCTTGTGGCTGACTTCTTGGGGTTCGCCGGAGCCCGACAGGCCCGGCGATTCGCCGCCCGGGAGAGTTCACCGGCCGGGGTGGGCCGGGACACACGAGCGCGCAGCTTGCATAGTAACCGCAGCGGGTGAGCCACCCAAAAGTCGATCACCGGCCAGGTGCGGGGAACGATCACGCAGGTGGACGGCGCGGACGATCGCGCAGGTGGTCGGGGTGGCGGGATTTGAACCCACGGCCTTCCGCTCCCAAAGCGGACGCGCTACCAAGCTGCGCCACACCCCGTCTGGTGCGACACGTAGGGTACATGCCCGCAGGCCGCCTGACCGTCGCTTTTGCGGAGCACGGGGAGCGGGCCGGCGCGCGCGCCGGGAAGGGATGTGCGGGCGGCGGCGTCGACCCGCTACGATGCGTGCAGTGCCGCGGTCGGCTGACCTGCGGCGCGTCGCGTGCGGGCGTAGCTCAATGGTAGAGCCCTAGTCTTCCAAACTAGCTACGCGGGTTCGATTCCCGTCGCCCGCTCTGTTCGCCGAAGGCCCGGCGGGAGGCTGGTTTCCTCCCCCGGGCCTTCTGTGCGTCCCGGGGCCACCGCTACCGTGGGGCGTACGGGCGGGGCGCACACACGGGGGCGGCGATGGTCGAGCTGGGGATTCTGTTCGGGGTCATGATCGCGCTGGCGGTCTTCCTGATCGTCAAACTGCTGCGCCGCGGGAACCGCGCCACCGAGAACGTCGACGGGCTCCTCATCGAGCAGGACCGCCGGCTGCGGGCACACCACGACCGCGCCTCCTACAACGCGATGACCATGGACGGCACCTCGCCGACACAGAGCGACAGTTACCGCCGGCCCTAGGGGTCGCCGGCCTCAGAAGCTGATCGAGTTGATGGTGTCGGCCAGCGAGTCGAGGAATCGGTTGATCGACGGCGCCATGCCGGTGGAGGCGAGGAAGAAGCCGAAGAGGACCGCGACTATGGCGGGGCCCGCCTTGATGCTCCCTCCTCTGATCAGCACCACCAGGATGATCGCCAACAGCAGCACCACTGACAGTGAAATCGCCACGACTGATCACACACCCTCGGTAGGTCCGCACTCCCGAGACCATCGTGCCACCAACACGGCCTCCCCAACCGGCCGGTGACGCATCATCGCGGTGACCGTTCGGGCACGGTTGTGCCGCACAACAATTCGACGCATGCCCGTCACGGGAATTGAGAGAGATCGTTTCGATCTCCACACACCCTGTGCGCGGGCATTTCCAATTCGAGCCGATGGCACGTCAACAACAGCTGCACAACGGATGTTATGCACCTTTTAGTGTGGATGAATCCTGACATCTCGGACAGTTGAGGAGTGGACCGGAGACAGGCGCGCGTAATTACGAGAATGACCTGGGGTGTTTTACGAATACGCACAAGCAACGCTAGGGTGCCTCAAATGTTCCACGCCGTCTCGTCTCTCGTTCAGAGCCCGCGCTCGCCCCAGAACCAGAACGACCAGCACCACCCGGCCCCGGACAGATCCACCGGGCAACCGTCGCAGCGGCCGTCGGGCCGGCGTGACGCGTTCTTCGACAACGCCAAGTACCTGGCGATCGTGCTGGTGGCCGTGGCCCACTCCTGGGAACCGCTCAAGGGCGACAGCCGGGTGCTGCAGGCGGCGTACCTCGTCGTGTACGCCTTCCACATGCCGGCGTTCATCGTCGTCTCCGGGTACTTCTCCCGGAGTTTCGACGGGAGCCCGAGCCGGGTGAAGCGGCTGGTCACCGGGGTCGTCGTACCGTATGTCGTCTTCGAGACCGGCTACTCGCTCTTCAAGCGCTACGGCGACCACAGCCCCGGCCAGGAGATCAGTCTCCTCGACCCCTACTACCTGACCTGGTTCCTGATCGCGCTGTTCATCTGGCGGCTGACCACTCCGCTGTGGAAGGCCCTGCGGTATCCGCTGCCGGTCGCGCTCGGCATCGCCGTACTGGCGTCCGTGAGCCCGGACATCGGGGACGACCTCGATCTCCAGCGGGTGCTGCAGTTCCTGCCGTTCTTCGTGCTGGGACTGTGTCTGCGGGCGGAGCACTTCCGGCTGGTGCGGCGGCGTTCCGTGCGCCTCGCCGCCGTGCCGGTGTTCGTCTTCGCGCTGGCCTTCTCCTGGTGGGCGGTGCCGCGGATGAACTCGGCGTGGTTCTACCACCGGGACTCCGCGCAGGAGCTGGGCGCTCCGTGGTGGGTCGGGCCCGTCATGCAACTCGCCCTGTTCGGGTGCTCGTTGCTGCTGACCGCCTGTTTCTTCTCCTGGGTGCCGGGGCGGACGCTGTGGTTCACCTCGCTCGGAGCCGGGACCCTGTACGGGTATCTGCTGCACGGGTTTGTCCTCAAGGGCGCGGAGTACCGGGGGTGGTTCGACCACCGCTCGCTGCATGGCCATCTCGGGGAGATCGCCGTGAGCCTTGCCATTGCCGTCGTCGTCACGCTGTTGTGCACCTCGCCCGTGCGGCGCGTGTTCCGGTTCGTGATCGAGCCTCGGATGCGGTGGGCGTTCCGGGAGGATCCCCTGCGGGTGGCGCGGGCGCGCGAGCGGGAGAAGGAGTCCGCCTGAGCAGAGGGCGGGGACTGCGCGGTGGCGACTGCGGGTGGTACGTGGTTGCTCGCGCAGTTCCCCGCGCCCCTGAAGGGCCGCTGCCCTGAGGTGGGTTCAGCCCTTCAGGTGGGTCATCAGTTCCTCGAAGTCCTTCCAGCCCGACAGGTCCGACGGGTTGCCCGGGAAGGGGTAGTAGAGGGCCGGGCGGGTCTTGGGGCCCAGTTCGCGGGGTTTTTCGCGCAGGGGGGTGCGCCTCGCCCGGTCGCCGGGCATCGTGCGGACCTCCTCCGCGCCCAGGACGAAGGCGTACGGGACTCCCGGGCCCTCGAAGCGGGGTGGGACCGCGAGGTCGCGGCGGGCCCTGCGGACCTGGACGAGCAGGGACTGGAGGTCGTGGCGGGTGGCCAGGGTCTCCGCCGCCTTCATGATCGAGGCGTCCGTGGGGACGGTCTCGCCGGGGCCGTAGCCGAAGGCGAGCGTGACGTCCTCCTCGACGCCTCCCTTGGTGCGGGAGACACGGACCGTCGCCAGGGCCGGGCGTTCCGGGGTGCCCACGACCACCAGCCAGGTCGGCTCGGGTGCGCGTTCGAACGCCACGTCCGTCACCTGGCGCAGCGACCAGGGCAGGTTGGCGGGTTCCTCGGTGCCCCAGCCGGCCGGCGGCTCGCCGGTGATCTCGCGCCAGACCGCTTCCAGGGCGCCGCCCAGGACCAGGCGGTCGTCGGCCGGGTGGACGCAGCGGAAGGAGATCGCCAGCTGGCGCTCGCCCGAGTCGGCGATCTCGTGGGTGAAGGACTCGGCGACCGGCGTGCGGGGGTCCTCCGGGGTGGCCTCGGCGGACTCGACCGTCACGAACAGGCCGTTCGCCCAGGTCAGGACCGCGCCGGACAGGCCGTCGTAGTAGCCGCACTTCTCGTCCTGCACCACCCAGCGCGAGGGCCAGCCGGGCAGGGCGCTGCGGACCGTCGGGGAGAGGCGGGTGCCCGCGGGGGTGACGATCTGAAGGCCCAGTTCGGCTTCGGCCGCCGCGCGGAAGGTGTGCGCGAGCCAGGCCGTCATCGCCACCACCGGGCGGTCCTGGATGACCACGGCGACCTTGTCGGTGAGCACGTCGACGGCGGGCTGCGCGGCGGCCGGCACGGGGACGGCGGTCATGCCCTCGGTGTTCACCACGGCCAGGGAGGTCGCGGCCTCGCGGGGCCAGGCCGTGCCGCCGACCAGGGTGGCGACCCGGGCGGCGAAGGTGCCGACCAGTGCCTCGGCCTCGCGTACCCCCGTGGTGGCGCGGGCCTCGGTCCACCAGTACGGGATCTCCGGTTCGTCGGCGCCGAGGAGTCGGTGGGCCTCTCCCCGTACCTGGACGAGCAGGGGGGCCTCGACCGAGAGCAGGGGGCGGCCCCGGTCGTCGTGCAGGCGGACCAGCGCGCCGTCCTCGTCCGCGCCGACCAGGGTGTCGGGGCCGCCCGAGAGCAGGCCGGCGATCACGCTGAGCGGGTCGGGCATCTTCTTCGTCAGCGCGACGACGTCCTTCGTCATCGGTTCTCCCCCTCGGCCCCGCGGTCGTTCGTCATGGGTCTCTCTACCTCGTCCCCGCGTAGACGGTCTGGATCAGTCGGTTCGGCTCGCCCCTGCGGACCAGCACACCGCGGCCGGGCGGCTGCTGGGAGGCGTAGACACCGGTGAAGAGCTGGCCCTCGCTGCGGTCGCCGGACATCACCAGCGCGGCCGCGCCGGACTCGCGCAGGCCCATCAGCAGCGGCTCGTACAGGCCCCGGGAGGCGCCCGCGACCCGCCGGGTGAGGACGAAGTGCAGGCCGATGTCCTGCGCGGAGGGGATGTACGGGAGGAAGGGGGCGAGGGGTTGCTGGCCGGCGGTGGTGAGGACGTCGTAGTCGTCGACGAGGATCACGATCCGCGGGCCCGAGAAGCTGCCGGGCTCCAGGTCCGAGGCGTCCGTGCTCTCGTCGGGCAGTCGCTTGTCGAGTTCGGTGGCGATGCCCGCGGCGAGGCCGGCGGCGAGCTTGGCGTTGTAGGCGTAGCCGCCCCGGTACTCCTCCGGGATCGCGCCGCGCAGACCGCGCCGCGGGTCCATGACGCCGAAGACCAGCTCGTCGTCGCCGTAGCGCTCGATCAGGCCCTGGGCGATCACCTTGAGCAGGTTGGTCTTGCCGCACTCGCTGTCGCCCATGATCAGCAGGTGCTGGTCGTGGTGGAACAGGTCGAGCAGGACCGGCGCCAGGTGGGTCTGGTCGAGGGCGACGGCGACCCGGCGGGGTTCGGCGGAGGGGCCGGGCAGCATGTGCGGTTCGAGGACGTGCGGGAGGACCCGGACGGGCTGGGCGACCTCGCCGGTCCAGGTGGCGCGGATCGTGCGGGCGGCGCGCTCCAGGACCGCGCCGAGGTCGGCGGTGTCGGCCAGGCCGTCGGTGCGGGGCAGCGCGACCTGCGCGAACAGCTTGCCGTCGGTGAGGACCCGGCCCTTCTCCTCGGGCGAGAGGGTCTGGGCGAGTTTGCGTTCGATGCTGGACTCGCTGGGGTCGTTCAGGCGCAGCTCGACCCGGGTGCCGAACTGGGACTGGGTCGCGATGCGGACGTCGTTCCAGCGGAGCATGCCCGCGACGACGTGGATGCCGTAGCCGCCGCCGCGCTTGAGGATGTCGACGACCGCGTCGTCCAGTTCCTCGAAGTCGTCGCGCAGGGCGCCGAAGCCGTCGATGAGCAGCACGATCTCGGTGGAGGCCGGCTCGGGGAGGCGGCCCGCCGCGCGCAGGGTGCGCAGCTGTTCGAGCGAGTCGATGTTGTGGACGCGGAAGAGTTCCTCGCGCTGGTCGAGCATGCCGCGCACGGAGTCGATGGTGCGGGCGGCGCGTTCGCGGTCGGCGCGGCCCGCGACCCCGCCGACGTGCGGGAGTCCGGCGAGCGCCTGGAGGCCGCCGCCGACCAGGTCGAGGCCGTAGATCCCGACTTCCTGCGGGGTGTGGGTGAGCGCCAGCGAGAGGGCGAGGGTGCGCAGCAGGGTGGTCTTGCCGGACTGCGGACCACCGATGACCGCCGCGTGGCCGCCCGCCATCGTGAGGTCGAGGTACCACTGGCCCTGCCACTGCTTGGTGGGGTCGTCGAGGACGCCCAGCGGCACCTGGAGCGGGCCGCGCCGCTTGGCGAGCTGGGTGCCGCGCGGGCCGACCTCGAGGGGTCCCGCCACCTTGTCGAGGGCGATCGCGTCGGGCAGCGGGGGCAGCCAGATCTGGCGTACGGGGCGGGCGCCGGCGCCCTCGATCTGCTGGACCATGACGCCCATCTCGGTGGGCCCGGTCTCGCGGCGCCGCATCTGCGGCTCCTGCGGGGCGGCGCCCTCCTCCTGGCCGAGGGTGTTGTACGCCTCGTACTCCAGGGCGAGCGGTCCGGTGTCCTCCTGCTCGCGGCGCACCGGGCCGCTGTAGGCGCCGGAGACATAGCCGGCCTTGAAGCGCTCGTAGTGGCTGGTGTCGACCTTGAGGTAGCCGAAGCCGGGCAGTGGCGGGAGGTGGAAGGCGTCGGTGGTGTCGAGGACCGTGCGGGACTCGTCGGCGGAGAAGGTGCGCAGGCCGAGCCGGTACGACAGATAGGTGTCGAGGCCCTTCAGCTTGCCGCCCTCGATGCGCTGGCTGGACAGCAGCAGGTGGACGCCGATGGAGCGGCCGATGCGGCCGATGGACAGGAACAGGTCGATGAAGTCGGGCTTGGCGGTGAGGAGTTCGCCGAACTCGTCGATGACGACGAAGAGGTGCGGCAGCGGGTCGAGGTCGGGGCGCTTCTCGGCGCGCAGGGCGGCGTAGTGGCCGATGTCGGCGACGTTCCCGGCGTCCTTGAGGACCTGCTGGCGGCGCTTGACCTCGCCGGCCAGGGAGGCGTGGACGCGTTCGACGAGACCGGCCTGGTTCTCCAGGTTGGTGATGACGCCGGCCACGTGCGGAAGTTCGGCGAAGGGGGCGAAGGTGGCGCCGCCCTTGTAGTCGACGAGGACCATGGCGAGGTCCTCCGGCGGGTGGGTGGCGACCAGGGCGAGGACCAGGGTGCGCAGCAGTTCGGACTTGCCGGAGCCGGTGGCGCCGACGCACAGGCCGTGCGGGCCCATGCCCAGCTCGGAGGACTCCTTGAGGTCGAGCAGCACGGCCTCGTGGGAGTCGCTGACGCCGATGGGCACGCGCAGGAAGGCGCGTTCGCCGCGCGGCGCCCACAGCCGGGTGAGGTCGAGGTCGGCCACGTCCTCGATGCCGAGGAGTTCGGCGAAGTCGACGGGGCCGGAGAGCGGGGCGTCGGCGGCCATCGAGTCGGCGGACAGCCTGAGCGGCGCGAGCATCCGGGCGAAGCCCTCGGCGAAGGGCACGCCGATCTCGTCGACCGTGCCGTGGGCGCCGATCGGCTCCTCCTCGCGCAGGTCCTCGATGGCGATCCGCTCGCCGTCGACGGTGATGCGCACACCGACGCTGCCCGGTTCCTGCACGCGTTCGTCGAGCAGGTGCAGGAGGGTGACGCCCATCTCCCGCAGCCCGACGGCGTCGTCGGGCCGGGGCAGGTCGACGGCGTCGTCGCCGTGCGCGTCGGCGACGACGAGCAGCCGGGAGGTCATGCCGAGGGCGTCCTTGCCGGACAGACCGCGGCGCACCTCGGCCGCGAAGGAGGCGCGGCGGCGCAGCTCGGGGCCGATCTGCCGGGCCAGTTGGGGCACGGAGGGCGCGATCCGGCGGGCGGCGACGGGGCCGTCGTACTGCTCGGAGTCGAGCAGATGGGGCAGCCACTTCGCCCATTCCCAGTCGGCGATCCGGTCACCGGGCGCGGCGAGCGCGAACGCCACGTCGTCGGGGGCGTGGGTGGCGGCGGCCTGGACGAGCAGCGCGCGGGCGACCCGCAGGGTGTCCTCGCGGGCGCCGATGACACTGATGTTGCCGACGCGGTCCAGCGGCACGGTGAGCGGCAGGTCGGTGCCGGTGCGGAAGCGGGACATCAGCGCGGACGCCTCGTTCAGCATGAACTGGTCCGGCGGGGTCAGCACCGACGAGCCCTGCTGACCGACCTTCAGGTCCCGGACCGGCATCTCGCCGGTGCCGACCCGCACCCGCAGGAAGTCGCCGTCGACCCGGCGGCGCTCCCACAGCCGCGCCGGGTCGCGGACGATGTCGTACAGCGCGTCCGGCGGCGGGTTGAGCACCTGGGCGGTCTCGGCGCGCTCCCGCTCCTCCTTGGAGAGCTCCTCGCGCAGGTCCTCCAGATAGGCGAGGTATGCCTCGCGCTGGGTGCGGCGGGTGCGCTGGGCCTTGCCGCGCTGGGAGAAGACCAGGGTGAGGGAGCCGACGAGGGTGACGACGAGGATGATCGCGCCGAGCCCGGCGAACTGACTGTTGCGCACGACCGTCATCATCACGACGGAGGACATCACGCCGGCGACGGGCAGCAGCGAGGTGGCGATGGAACCCGCCTTGCCCTCGGGCAGGTTGGGCGGGGCCTCTATGGTGCGCGGCTCGGAGGCGGCCGGCGGGCGGGTGGTGCGCGCCGGGCGGTGGATCAGTCGGGTACTCATCGTCTGTCCTTAGGGGTTCCCTGCGAGGGGGCCTTTCGAGCGGGTTCGAGAATCTGCGGGACCTTCGGGATCTTCGCGAGGATCAACATCTTCGCGAGGATCAACGGCGCTTCTGGGACAGTTCGAAGACCTCGGCGGCCAGCCGGGTGGCGGCCTGCCGGGTCGGGCGGGCGAGCAGATCGGTGCGCAGGGCGCCGCCGGCCGCGAGATGGCGGTCGTACGGCAGGACGCGGACGCTGGCCCCGGTCGCCTTGAGCTGCTCGGCGGCCTTGTCCAGGTCGAGGCCGGGGTGCGGGGCCGTCTCGGTGAGGACGACGACGGTCGTGGTGGTGATGTCCCGGGGCAGTCCGCGCATCCACTCCAGCACCGAGCGGGTGCTGGCGACGCCCTCCAGGGTGGCGGGCGCGGTGAGCACCCGGGCCTGCGCGGCGGACAGCGCGGTACGGGCCACCTCGGCGGGCAGTGTCTCGCAGTCGACGACGGTCACCCCGAAGTAGCGGCGCAGCGACACCATGACCCGCTCGTAGCCCCGGGTGTCGAGCATCGCGCCGACCTGCCCCTGGCTGCCGGGCAGCAGCCAGGCGTTCTCCGGGAGCTGGACGAGGTAGCCGGTGATGTCGAGCAGCGACATCTGCGGTTCGACGAGGGCGGCGAGATCGCCGGTGGTCCAGCGCAGACTCTCGGCGCCGAGCCTGAGCGGCAGCGAGCCGAGCGCCGGGTCCGCCTCGACCAGCAGGACCGGGTCCTGGCGGTAGTGGGCGTAGGTCGCGCCGAGCAGGGCGGCGACGGTGGTCTTGCCCGAGCCGCCGCGGATGGAGGTCACGGCGATCTGCCGGCCGGTGGTGACCGGCCGCTGGAGGATCTCGGCGGTCGCGGTGGTCTCGGCGACCTCGCGCGCGGCGGAGGACGACACGGTACGGCGTACGGCGCGCAGGGCGCGGGCGGTGAAGGGCTCACCGTGCCGCGGCTTGAGCCCGACGGCGGCGAGCCTCTTGTCGACGACGGGGCGGGTGTCGGGGGCGGCACGGCGGGGGCTCTGCTGCGGGGCGGCCTGCGGGGGGTGTTCGGCGTACGGCTGTTGCTGTTGCTGTTGCTGTTGCTCGGCGTACGGCTGCGGCTGCTGTTGTTGTTGCTGCTGCTGCTGCTGCTGCTCGGCGTACGGCTGCTGGGGATAGCCGTACGCCGGGTTCTCGGCCTGGTGCGGATAGCCGTATCCGGCCGGAGGCTGCCCCTGGGGGTTCTGGGACTGCTGGGCAGGCACGCCCGGCTGTTGAGCCTGCTGGGGCTGCTGGGGCTGCTGGGGCTGCTGAGGTGCCGCGCCGCCCCTCAGGTCGCGCAGCACGTCGTTCTGCCAGTTCTCACCGCTCGGCATGTCGCCCTTCTCCCAGACCTCAGAACTTGTCGAGCAGTTGCCCGTAGATGCCGAACACGCCGACGGCCAGCGGGAACAGCCCGATCACCCCGACGGACTCGACGAGATCGGCCAGCCGCCGCAGCCGGATCCGGACGTGCTCGGGCGGTTCGATCGCGAGGACCAGCAGCGGCAGCAGCGCGGCGGCCCCCAGCAGGGCCAGCGCACCGGCGCCGCCGGCGTGGTCCAGCCACAGCACGGCGAGCCGTACGACGAGCACGGCCGCCGCCCCGAACAGCGCCACCACCTCGACGACCAGCGGGAAGGCACGGGCCCGGGACAGCAGCACCACGGCGGTGAGCGAGGCCAGGGTCACCGTCCACGTGGTCGGCCGGTCGGCGGTGGTCAGCAGCCAGCCGCCGCCGGCGGCCGAGGCGGCGGTGACCACGGTGGCCAGGGCAAGCCCTCGATGCGTGGCGGCGAGCGCGTTGGAGACCTGGTGCCGGCTCACCGACACCCCGGTGGACCGCTTGTCGTCCAGGCCGGTGAGCCCGGAGGCCATCAGCGCGAGCCGCGGCAGCAGCCCGAGCAGCACCACCGAGAACACCGTCATCACGGCACCGAGCCGGTCCGGACGGTCCTGTACGGCCGCGACGGCCTCCCACACGGCGGCCATGGCGACGGCCGCCCCGGCCCCGATGAGCCCGCCCCGGCCGAGGGGCGAGAAGTAGGCGAGCAGCACCAGGCTGAGCACGGCCGCGGCGACGACACCGGCGAGACGGGCCTCACCGGACCAGTCGTAGGCGTCGGCCGCGGTCCACGCGGTGAGCAGACCGAGTCCGCCGGAGGCGGCCAGCAGCGCGGTGGCGAGTCCGAGGTTGCCCTCACCGATCTTCGCGACGACCGCGCCGGCCAGCAGGAACACCACGGTGGCGACGGCGAGCGCGGTGGCGACGGACTCCGGCGCGAACTCGCCGCGGGCCAGTACGGCGGCGGCCACGGCGAAGACGACGGTGGCGACCCCGGCGCTGATCCGGCGGGCGGCCGGACGCCAGCGCCAGGCGTGCAGATCGAGGTCGTCGGCGACGAGGTCGGTCACGTCGTGCACGACGGGCGCGGGCGGCGCGGCGTGCGCGCGCACCAGCTGGAGCACGGCGCCGTCGGCGACCTGGGCCGAGGACAGCGTGGCGTCGTTCGGCAGGACCGAGCCGTCGGAGGTGACCAGTTGGCGGGTGGTCGGCCGGGAGGCGACCCGGTCGTCGAGCAACCGCAGTATGTCGGGGAGCAGTTGGCCGATGGGCGTGTCCGAAGGAAGAACGAGGTCGGCGCGCCGCCGTTCACCGATCAGGGTGATACGGCTGAGCTGGGTTCGAGACGTCGTCGCAGTGCTCACCACTCACCGGAACCTATCATCGCGTCTTTCCGGCCAACGGGCCGATTTACCGTGCACCGGTCACCCATGCTCGTCCTCTGCTCGTCCTCTTCACTGCTTCTCCCCACTCGCGCCGGCGGACGGGCCGCTGCCGGCCGGGCTGCCGCTCGCGGGGCTGCCGCTCGCGGGGCTGCTGCTCGCGGGGTCGTACACCTGCCCCTGCTGCTGTTGCTGCTTCTCCTGCTCGGCCTTCTGCTTCGCCAGGGTGGCCTGCAGGAAGGACCAGCCGACGCAGCCGGCGCAGAGCACGGCGGCGATCGCGATGCCCGCGAACACCTTGCCGAGCCGTTCGTCCAGCGTGCGTCGGCCGCGCTGGGCGCCGAACAGCAGCGCGTCGCGCATCCGGCGCCGCCGCACCGCCACCGACTCGAGCAGTTGGCTGTCGTAGTCCCGTGCCATTCGTCGTCGTCCCGTGCGTAGCTCTGGTGGTGTGCCGTCAGTCCTGCGGGGTGAGGCCGAGGTACTGCCTCATGGCGCTGTACTTCCGCTCCAGCCGCGTGCGGGTCGCCTCGTCGAGTACGGCGAGACGGTCCGGGTCGGCGTTGTGCGCGAGGTCCGCCGTCTTGACCAGCCGGGCGCCGGGCGTGGCGAGGATCCGCCGCGCGTACGCCTCGGGCGGTTCGCCCTCCCGCTTGGTCACCGCGAGGACGACGTCCTTGGTGCGCGGATCGAGGTCGGCCTCGCGCAACCACTCCTCGCTCAACGCCCGGTCCTCGACGGCGTCGTGCAGCCAGCCCGCGGCGATCAGCTCGTCACCGCCGCCCCGGGCGCGCACGCCCTCGGCGACGGCCCGCAGATGCTCGGTGTACGGCCGCCCGGCCTTGTCCGTCTGCCCGGCGTGCGCGGCACACGCGACGGCCTCGACCTCGGCGAGGCTCATCGTCACGGCACGCGCCTTCCGTCGTGCCCGTGGTGCAGCATGCAAACTCCCCCTTACTTTGCCCGTGCAACATAAGGCACGGGGGGTGGGGGCGTACACCCGGGGTACGGGTTGTTTCCCCCGGCGGCCTTCCCACGGCCGCCACCGTCACGAGCCCTGCGTCAAACCCGTCACGATCATGAACAGCACCCACAGCACCGGGACGAGCGCGACGTACGCCAACGGCCGCCGGTGCACGGGGACACCGGGGTCGACCTGGGGCCCGTGCTGCCCCGGCGCCGGGGGCTGGAGCTTCTTCACCTTGCGCGCGACGACGAGGTTGTGGAGGACCGTGAACGGCGTGAACAGGAACAGCGAGAACGGACTCCACCACCCCTGCCACAGGGTCCGCGTCGTCAACTCCCGGTACACCGCGACCCCGCAGGTCGCACACATCATCCCGGTCTGCCGCGCGAACGTCATGAGGACCAGGATCCCTCGGTGGGCCCGGAAGGTGACGTGGACGGCGGGGGCGCCGGCGCAGAACATGCAGGCGGGGACGGGGGGCTGGGGGTGCCCCGGGTACGCGGCGTACCCCGGATACCCCTGCTGCGCCGGATACCCGTACGGCCCGGCCTGCTGCGGCACACCGGCCGCCTGCGGGTAACCGTGGGGCTGCGCGGCGGTGTTGGGGACGGCCTGCGGGGGGACGGGGGTGGCGTAGGGGTTGCCGTGGGGCGGGGTGGTCATGGGGTGGGGGTTCTCCGTGGATCAGGTGGGGTGGGAAGGGTTCGTCGTACGTGCCAGGCGCGAAGCGACGCTCCGATGGCGTCCAGCAGGCCGTCCTTCGCCGCATCGGCGATCATGCCCTCGCTGATGCGCTCGCCGACCAGCACCGTGGTGGCGGCACGGACGGCGTCCGCCGGGGCGAGCCTGCTGTCCGGTGCGGGCGTGGGCAGAGGTGCCTCCGTATAGCGGTACTCGGGCGTGACGGCGCCGACGGCGTGCAGCGCCGCGCAGACCCGCATCAGCGCCTCGCTGTAGCGCGGATACGCCACGTGGATGATCCCGTTCGGCTGCTTGCCCCCGCCGACCCACTCGATATGCCGGTCCTCGTCGGTGAGCGCGTCGAAGGCCTCGGCCAGCTCACGCCAGGTGTCGCTGTCGGCGCCGCGGAGCTGCGCCAGCAGTCGGTGGTCGTCGGCCTCGGTGACGGTGCGGGCGACTGCCTCGACCACCTCCTTCGAGGAGGCTCCGACGACCGCCCCGGCGCCCTTCGCCCGGGCGAGCCCGGCCACCACGACGACCGGCGCGGCCTCCCGCTGCCCGGCCTGGAACACCTCGTGCGCCCACTTCCCCTCCAGCTCCCGCACCCGGGAACTACGCGCGGCACGGCGCGCCCAGCCGACCTCGGAGGCGATGTGATCACCCCAGACGTACCCGACGATCTCTCCGTCGTCGGCGGTGACGGGGAAGTACCAGACGGGGTGCCGGGGGTCGGGGAGGGGGGTGGGGACCGGTTGCTCGTTACTCACTCGCAGCCAGGTTCTCGACCACGTCGGCGTTGGGTGCGTCGGCCAGGGAACCCGGCAGAGCACGCCCCTTGTTGCCCTCCGGGCCGGCCAGCAGCTCATCGAGGGCCTGGGACGGCAGAAGCCCTCGCTCCTTGGCCTCCTCCAGCCTGGCGTGCCAGATGCCGCCCTCGGCGTACGCCCGGGGTCCGGCGGCGTGCCGCGGCTCCCAGGCGGCGGCGTCGTCCTCGTCGCTCGCCCACACGTATCCGAGGACCGCGCCGCCCTCCTTGTCGGCCACCGTCAGGTACCGCACCGGCTTGTCGGTCCGCGTCCGGTACCTCGCCGGCCCCGGCGCCACGAGGTCGAAGTGCACATCCTCGTCGAAGCGCGGGTTGACCGGCGCGGGGTCAACCACCGGCGACCTGGTTCTTGAGGGCGGCGAGGGACGGGGCCGTGGTGAGCGAGTCCCGTACGACATGGCTGTACTCGCTGTCCTTGGCGCCTCGCGCCAGCTCCGCGAGCAGGGCCGTCGGCGCGAGCTCCCGCGCCTTGCCGTCGCGCAGGGTCCGCAGCCACGGCCCACCGGCGTTGACGGCGTTGGCCGAGAGACCCGGCGGCACCACCCAGCCGGCGGCACCGTCCTCGTCGTTCGCCCACAGGTACCCGATGACCGTACCGGTCCGGTCGGCGACGGCCAGATGAGCCACCGGTCCCTCGGTCGTACGGCTGTACTTCGCGGGGCCACCCACGCGCCGCATCTGAAGGTCTTCCGCGAAACGCGGGTTGACCGGCGGCTGTTCGCTACTCATGATGTCCACATTTCTGTACGTCTGCCCATACGGCCGCCGACCGAGCGGAGCCGTTCGCTACGGCTTGGGCAGAACCTCCCCGTATGCGTGCCATTTGCCCGCTGAATCCTGGAAGACACGCGACACCCTGTACTGCGCACCACGAGCGAGCAGCAGTTCCCGCTCCCCCTTGTTCACGGAGATGTGGTCGACCCAGAGGGCGGGGGTGCCCTTCGGCACCCTCCAGTGCATGATCACCGGCTTGTAGTCGAAGGCCGCGTCCTTGCCGAGCGACGTGGAAGTGTATCCGTCCTCGGTGAAGATCTCGCCCTGCATGTCGAGCGGCGAGTCCAGATCGAGGTGATCGATGGCGGTGCCGCGCACGATCATGATGTCCTCGGGCACGGGGTGGGCGCCCATGACCCGGTCCATGTCGTCCCGCACGGCCGCGATCTGGGGATCCAGGGGCCGGTCGGGGTGCAGGGCGAATTCCCTCAGCTGGCCGTTGATCTGTGTGTAGTAGTGGTCGGTGTACTTCGACAGCGCTCCCTGGGCCTTGGGGTCGAGGTTGTCCAGGAAGTCGTTCCAGTGGGCGTCGCCGTAGGCCTGGCCCGCGGCGTTGCTGGAGCTGGGCCAGGGATTCGTCCCGCCGTCCAGTTCGGCCGTCGCCACCGCGTGCCGTTCGGCGTCCGTGGAGAGGTGGTTGAACTCGTCCTCGGACATGAGCGGCTTGTACTCGAACGGCTCCCCCGCCCCCGGGTGCCCCGGCACGGTGACCGGAACGTCAGTGCCGTGGTGGGCGCCGGTGTCCAGGCCCCCGTCGCCAACGTCCACGTGGTCCCAGGCGCCCGCGTGTTCACCGGTGTGCGCGGCGTCGTCCGCATGCCCTGCTCCGTCGTGACCGGCACCGTCGTGGCCACCGCCGTGCGAGCCGTCGTGCGGGTGGGTGGCAGGGGTGTCGTGGCCGCCGGTGTGCGGGGCCGTGTCGTGCGGGGTGGTGGTCGGTACGTCGTGTGTCGCGGCGGTCGCCGGGGTGTCGTGATACCAGGCCGAAGGGGTCGTACCGGAGTGCGCGCCCGCCGGGACCGCGTCGCCCGTGCCGTGCGGGATGCCGCCGTGGATGCCGTCCGACGTGGCGTGCAGGCCGCCCGTGTACGTCCCGCTGCTCCCCGTGGAGTGCGGGGTGCCGCCGTGGATCCCGTCGCTCGTCGCATGGACGCCGCCGGTGTACGACCCCGTGCCCGCCGTGGCGTGCGGGGTACCGCCGTGGATCCCGTCGCTCGTCGCATGCGCCCCGGCGTACGCCCCGCTGTCGGCCGTATGCGCGGCGTACGACGGTGTCGCTCCCGGGGTCTGGGGCGTCCAGTGGGACGGGAGCCCGACGGGGGTCTGGTATGACGCCGGTACGGACTCGTGCGGGACCGGTGTGGTGTCGATGGTGCCGTCGGGCGAGAGGAGGTTGCCGTTCGGGTCCAGCAGACGGCCGTCGGGAAGGTGGACCGAGCCGTCCGGCAGCGTGGGCATGTCGATCTTGCCGATTCCCTTGAGCCCCTTGGCGATGTCGCCGATCTTCGACAACCCCGCACCCGCGCCCTTGGCGATGTACGTCATCGGGTCGATGACCTTGCCCGCCTTGCCGGCGATCGACAGCGCCTTCGCCACCGCGCCCGCCTTGCCCGCCCCGGCCGCCGCGCCCCCCGCGCCACCCGTGAAGACCGTGGTCAGGACGTTGAAGGTGACCGCACCGGCCGCACGGCCGGGGTTCTTGCCCCACTCGTCCCACGCCACCAGCGCCTTGCCGGTCTCCTTCATCGCGGTGCGCGA
>NZ_JBEXXE010000088.1:0-23073 GCF_040630255.1 Streptomyces sp. NPDC005820 | reverse complement strand
CTCCTCCGCCTTGCAGCCGGACGCACCACACCCCGCTCAGGTCGGCCGAGAGGCCACGTCGGCTCAGCCGACCTGATCCAAACGACAGGCCCTGGTCAGGCCGGCTCCGCGTCGGTGACGGCCGTCGTGTCCGTGCCCGGCTGTGTGTCGTCGGCCCCGGGGGGCGTCTCGGTGCCGTTGTCGTCGTCGTTGTCGTCCTCCCGCCGCATTGCCCGGGCCAGTTCCCTGGCCCTCTTCTCCGAGTTCAGCCTCATCTCGGCCTCGGCCCGCTCTTCGAACATGTTCTCCTCCTTCGAGCTGTGCAGTGTCGACCGGGAACACGGTGTATCTGTGACAGTGGTTTCGCAGCACGCGCAGATGTCACAGATCCCGGGACGGCCTGGTCGTAGTGAGTGACGACACCATCGATCGGAGTGAACAGTGGCTCTCAACGAACGACGTCTTTCCACCATGGTGCTGGTGATCGGCACCGGAGGTGCCGGGTTGCGAGCAGCCATCGAGCTGGCCGAAGCCGGCATGGACGTCCTCGCGGTCGGCAAACGTCCAAAGGAGGACGCCCACACGGCACTCGCCGCCGGAGGCATCAACGCCGCCCTGGCCACCATGGACCCCGAGGACAGCTGGCAGCAGCACGCGGCCGACACCCTCAAGGAGAGTTACCTGCTGGCCGACCCGCACACCGTCCAGATCGTCACCCAGGGCGCGGCCCGCGGCATCGACGACCTGGAGCGCTACGGCATGGCCTTCGCCAGGGAGGAGGACGGCCGGATCTCGCAGCGCTTCTTCGGCGCGCACAGGTTCCGGCGCACCGCCTTCGCCGGCGACTACACCGGCCTGGAGATCCAGCGCACGCTCATCCGGCGCGCCGACCAGCTGAAGATCCCCGTGCTCGACGGTGTCTACATCACCCGCATCCTCGTGCACGACGGCGCCGTCTTCGGCGCCTACGGCTTCGATCTCACGAACGGCACGCGCTACCTGATCCACGCCGACGCCGTCATCCTCGCGGCGGGCGGCCACACCCGTATCTGGCGGCGCACGTCCTCACGACGCGACGAGAACACGGGTGACTCCTTCCGGCTGGCCGTGGAGGCCGGTGCCCGACTGCGGGACGCCGAGCTGGTGCAGTTCCATCCGTCCGGGATCATCGAGCCGGAGAACGCGGCCGGCACCCTGGTCAGCGAGGCCGCCCGGGGCGAGGGCGGCATCCTGCGCAACGCGCTCGGGGAACGGTTCATGAGCCGCTACGACCCCGTCCGCATGGAGCTGTCCACCCGCGACCGCGTGGCTCTGGCCGCCTACACGGAGATCAAGGAAGGCCGCGGCACCCCCAAGGGCGGCGTCTGGCTCGACGTCTCCCATCTGCCGCGGCAGACGATCATGACCCGGCTGCCTCGCGTCTACCAGACCCTGCTCGATCTGCAGATGCTGGACATCACCCGCGAACCGATCGAGATCGCGCCCACCGCGCACTACTCGATGGGCGGCGTGTGGGTACGCCCGGAGGACCACAGCACCGACGTCCGCGGGCTGTACGCCATCGGCGAGGCCTCCAGCGGGCTGCACGGCGCCAACCGGCTTGGCGGGAACAGTCTCATCGAGCTCCTGGTCTTCGGCCGCCTCACCGGCCGGGCGGCCGCCGCCTACTCGCAGTCCCTGACCGCGCAGCCGCGGTCGGCGGCGGCCATCGCACAGGCGCGCGCCGAGATCGACGGCCTCCTCACGGCCGACGGACCGGAGAACGTACGCGCCCTGCAGCGCGCCCTCCGCAACACCATGACCGAGCACGCCGGGGTCGTACGCGACGAGGAAGGCCTCCGGGCCGGACTGGCGGAGCTGGAAGTGATCGAGAAGAGGATGGAGAACGTCGGCGTCCACCCGGACATCGCCGGCTACCAGGACCTCGCGCACGCCTTCGACCTCAAGTCCGCCGCGCTGGCGGCCAGGGCCACCCTCGAAGCGGCACTGGAGCGTCGCGAGACCAGAGGCTGCCACAACCGCAGCGACCATCCCGACCTGGACCCCGCTCTGCAGGTCAATCTCGTGTGGTCCCCGACGACCGGTGTCACGCGCGAGAGCATTCCCGCCATCCCCGACGAGATCTCATCGCTGATGCAGGACGTCTCGACCGAGGGCAAGCTCGTCGAATGACGAGTAGGAGGGGGTTGAGCACAGGAGCCGTCGGCAACCCGAATGCGCTGATCCTGCGGCCTTACGACGCAATGCTTCTGCGACCTTGATATTGCTACGCTCCCTGCGGGCGGTGGCAATGGCGAACGAAAACCTCCGGAGACAGCTGCACGGCCGGCACGGCGAATGCGCGGCGCTCGATGAGCTGGCATCCGGCGTGGAGGCAGGGCACAGCGCCGTGCTGGTGGTGCGCGGAGAGGCCGGTATCGGAAAGTCCGCCCTCCTGGACCACCTGGCGGAACGCGCTTCCGGGCACCGGATCGCCCGGGGGTCGGGGGTCGAGTCCGAGATGGAGCTTCCGTTCGCGGGCCTGCATCAGCTGTGCGCTCCGTTCCTCGGGCGACTGGAGCGCCTGCCCGGTCCGCAGGCCGAGGCGCTGGCCACGGCGTTCGGGCTGAGCGCGGGGCCACCGCCGGATCGCTATCTGGTCGGTCTGGCGGTGCTCGGCCTGCTGGCCGACGTGGCCGTGGAGGAACCGCTGTTCTGTCTCGTGGACGACGCGCAATGGCTCGATCGAATCTCCGCACAGACCCTGGCATTCGTCGCGCGGCGCATGCTCGCGGAACCGCTCGCGCTGGTGTTCGCCCTCCGTGACTCCCAGAGGCAGCCCGAATTCGCCGGCCTGCCCGAACTCGTGCTCGCGGGCCTGCATGACGGCCATGCCCGCGCGCTGTTGGATTCGGTGACCGGAAGACCGGTGGACGAACAGGTCCGCGACCGGATCGTCGCCGAGGCTCGGGGCAACCCGCTCGCCCTGCTGGAATTCCACCGCGGTCTGACCGCGACGGAGGTGGCCGACGGGTTCGGGCCGCCCGAGCCGGGACCTGTGGCCGCCCACATCGAGCAGAACTACCTCCGGCAGGTCCGCTCCCTCCCGCCGGCCACGCGACGACTGCTGCTGACCGCCGCCGCCGAGCCGGTCGGCGACGCGATGTTGTTCTGGCGCGCGGTGGAGCGACTCGGCATCCGGCCGGAAGCAGCCGACGCGGCACAAGCCGCCGGCATGATCGACATCGACACGCTGGTGCGCTTTCGGCATCCCCTGCTGCGCTCCGCGATCTACCGCTCGGCCGACCTCGCCGAGAGACGTGAAACCCACCGCATCCTGGGTGAGGTAACGGATCCCGCGCTCGATCCCGACCGCCGCGCATGGCATCGCGCCCTGGCGGCCGTGGGCCCCGACGAGGAGACCGCCACCGAGCTCGAGTCGTCGGCCGGGCGGGCCCAGTCCCGTGGCGGCACGGCTGCCGCCGCGGCCTTCCTGGCCCACGCCACCATGCTCACCCCGAAACCGCGGCTCCGGGCGACGCGCGCCCTCGCCGCGGCGCGGGCGAAGCTTCGAGCCGGTGCGCCCGATGCCGCGCAGGAGCTGCTGGCGGTCGCCGAAGCCGGACCGCCGGACGAGCTGCACCACGCCCATGTGGATCTCCTCCGGGCGCAGATCGCCTTCGCCTCGAGCCGCGGCAACAAGGCTTCTCCTCTTCTGCTGGCCGCCGCGCGCCGCCTCGTCCCGCTCAACGCCGGCCTCGCTCGGGAAACCTTCCTGGACGCGATCCTCGCCGCCCTGTACGCCGGGAGCCTCGGAGGACGCTCCGACGTATGCGCGGTGGCGACCGCCGCACGCGAGATCCCGCCCGCCGCCCGGCCGCCGCACAGCGCGGACCTCCTCCTGTCCTCCCTGGTCCTCAGGTACACGGAGGGGCACGGTGCCGCAGCCTCCGTCGCGAAGGACGCGCTGTCCTCGTTCGACTGGGACACCGATGTCGGGGCAGTGATGCGGTGGTGCCGGCTGGCCACGGCGGTCGCCGGCGACCTGTGGGACGACCGGCGCTGGTCGGAGCTCGCCACCCGCCATGTACGGACCGCCCGTGCCGCCGGCGCCCTGGGCGAGCTGCCCCTGGCCCTCAGCTCCGCGCTCCTCCTCCACACGTTCACCGGCGAACTGGACACCGCCGCGTTGCTCCTCGCGGAGATCGCGGCGGTGAACAAGGCCGTCGGCGACGGTTTCATTTCGTACGGCACGCTCGGTCTGGCCGCCTGGCAAGGGGACGAAATCCTGGCCGATGCGCTGATCCAGGCCAAGGCGAAGGACGCCGTGATCCGTGGAGAAGGCATCGGCGTGACCGTCGCGCAGTGGGCCGGAGCGGTGCTCTACAACGGCCTCGGCAAGTACGACCAGGCCTTCGCGGCGGCGAACCGGCCGGACTGGACCGCACAGGACGGGCCCTCCGCCAACTGGGGACTGACCGAGCTGGTGGAGGCGGCGGCGCGCAGTGGTGAGCGCCGTACGGCCGTTGCCGCGCTGGAGCGGTTGGCCGAGGTGACGGACGCGGCCGGTACGGAGTGGGCGCTGGGTGTCCAGGCGCGCTCACGTGCGCTGGTCAGCGAGGGCGGCACTGCCGAGGGCCTGCACCGGGAGGCGATCGAGCGGCTCGGCCGGACCCGGATGCGGGTCGAACTGGCCCGGGCCCATCTGCTGTACGGAGAGTGGCTGCGCCGGGAGAACCGTCGCAACGACGCCCGTGCGCAGTTGCGGGCCGCGCATGACATGTTCTCCGGGTTCGGCGCCCGCGCCTTCACGGAACGCGCGGGCCGCGAGTTGCAGGCCACCGGGGAGAAGGTGGCCAGACGCAGGATGACCACCGGGGCGGCGCTCACCCCTCAGGAGGCGCAGATCGCGCGCCTCGCCCGGGACGGGCTCACCAATCCCGAGATCGGGGCGCAGCTGTTCATCAGCCCTCACACCGTCGAATGGCACCTGCGGAAAGTGTTCGCCAAACTCGGCATCACCTCACGCAAACAACTGCGCACCACACTCGACGCCCGGCCGGCCACCACGACCGAGACCTGACCGAGAACGCCGGCGCGGAAAGGCGTCAGCGGTGGTGTTCGCCGGTGTGCTCCTCGTACTCCCGCGCGGTCGGCTTGGCGATCTGCGCGCTCTCGCCGTAGAACGTACGGCTGAGCCGGCCGCGCAGGCGCCGGGCAGGACGGGAGCGGGCGTCCGGGGCCTCCTCGTCGCCCGCCGGGCAGGCAGCGATCGGTTGGTACTGCACATGCTGGGTGAGCGTGTGGAGTTGCTGTCGGCCGAGCGGCTCGTGCACCTCGATGAACTCACCGTGCGGCAAACGCTTGATGATGCCGGTCTCGCGGCCGTGCAACACCTTGTCGCGGTCTCGGCGCTGGAGGCCGAGGGCCCAGCGCTTCGTCACGGCGTAGGCGACGGGCGGCACGATGAAGAGGCCGATCCGAACCGCCCATGTCACCGCGTTGACCGAGACATGGAAGCGGACGGCGACGATGTCGTTCGCGGCGCCGATCAGGGCCACCAGATAGAACCCGATCCAGGCCACCCCGAGTGCCGTTCGCACCGGGCGGTTTCGCGGTCGGTCGAGGAGGTGCTGCTCACGGGCGTCGCGGGTCACCCAGGACTCGATGAACGGGTATGCGCCCATGGCAAGGAACAGACCGACACCCACCACCAGCGGAATCAGGTTGTCCAGGGCCAGGGTGTGCCCCCAGAAGGCGATCTCCCAGCCGGGCATGACCCGCAGCAGCCCGTCGGCCACGCCCATGTACCAGTCGGGCTGCGAGCCGGCCGAAACCTGGTCCGCCCGGTAGGGGCCGTACAGCCAGATCGGGTTGATCTGCGCGACCGCGGCCATGGCGAAGATGACACCGGTGACCAGGAAGAAGAACCCGGCGGACTTCACCGCGCGCACGCTCACCGGCACACCCACCACGTTCGTGTCGGTCCGTCCCGGGCCCGGATACTGCGTGTGCCGGTGGTGGAGCATCAGCAGCAGATGGGCGACGAGCAGGCCCACCATGAGGGCAGGGATGATCAGCACGTGGATGGTGTGGAAGCGCGCCACCAGGTCGTCCCCCGGGAACTCGCCTCCGAAGAGGAACATCGAGAGGTAGGTTCCGACGATCGGGATGGACAGGAGTGTGCCGTTCACGACCATGAGTCCGGTCCCGGACAGCAGGTCGTCCGGAAGGTCGTATCCCGTCAGTCCTCCGAACATCCCGAGGATCAGCAGCAGGAATCCGAAAACCCATGTGAGTTCGCGGGGCTTGCGAAAGGCTCCGGTGAAGAAGACCCGCATCATGTGGGCCAGCATGGCGGCGACGAGGACGAGCGCCGCCCAGTGGTGGGCCTGCCGTATCAACAGGCCGCCACGGACGTCGAAGGAGATGTGCATGGTCGAGTCGAAAGCCTCCGACACCAACTGGCCGCGCAGCGGCGCGTAGCCGCCCCTGTACTCCACCACGTCCATCGACGGATGGAAGTACAGCGTCAGGTACACGCCCGTGATGATGAGGATGACAAAGCTGTAGAGGGCTATCTCTCCCAGCATGAACGACCAGTGGTCCGGGAAGGCTCTTCGTGCTCTCTTCCTGATGAGGCTGTAGACACCCAGGCGCCCGTCAGCCCATTCGGCGACCCTTTGGCCCTTGTTCCCGGGGCGCGCGGCGCTTTCCCGGCTCCCGTCATCCATGTCTCGACCACCATTTTCCTCGGGTCGGCGGGCTTGCTTCCACCCATAAGACCGGGCGCGCGCCGTGGGTGTGACACGCATGGCGGCAGATCGCGGCATCAAACCGTGTCACAACGTCGTGGTGGATGAAGCCTCTCCCGGGCCTTGGCCCGGCGGGCTCCGCATCGCCTCAGCGCACGGCGTTCGCTTTCCGTCGTACCGCCCCAGATGCCTTCCACGTGCCCGACCAGCAGGGCCCAGTCAAGGCACTGCTTGACGACAGGACACCGGGCACAGACCGTCTTGGCCGCGTCGACCTGGGCGAACGTCAGACCACTGACGCCTATGGGGAAGAACAGATCAGGGTCCTCCACGTGCAGGCAGGCGGCCCGCTCGCGCCAATGGGTTGCGTGGTCTCCTCGTTCAGCAGCAGTCATGGGAAGTCAACCTCCGCGGTTCGGAATTCCGGTGGTTCAGCGCGTCGACTGCAGGATCACCACGCACAGACCGGTCAGCCCCACGACGATGAGGGTCATCGCGGTCAGCGTGCCTCTGAGCCATCGCCGGACACGGACGCGGTGCTGCTCCTCCACCACGCCGATGCTGTCGGTGATGTGCTCCGTCACCATGCGGGCGACGTAGGTCTGCTCCTGGAGATACCACCTTTCGATGTCCGTCTTCTGCTGCTGGGTCAGCCCCGGTGCGTGTGCGGTGAAGTCCGCCACGCGCTGATGCGCCGCTTGCAGATGCGCCTGCTGATAAAGGAAGTCCTCGATGTCGGTCAGGCCTCGCGTGGCTTCTTCGCTCGCGTCCATGGTGTGCTCCCGAGGGAATGCAGGGCGGATCCCACACACTGGGCTTCATCTCACTTGGACCGGGCAGCTCACCCCGCTGTGACACGCCCATGGCCCTGGCCGGCGCCCTCGCCTGTCACAGTCCTCCGGGTCGTCCGGTCTCCATGGTGTCGACTACGAACCAGAGGGAATCATGCGTGAGATTGTGATCGTCGGTGGTGGCTACGCGGGCTTCTACACCGCATGGGGCCTCGAGAAGTCACTGCGTACGGGAGAGGCGCGGGTCACGGTCGTCGACCCGCGTCCCTATATGACCTACCAGCCCTTCCTGCCGGAGGTGACGGCCGGATCGGTCGAGGCGCGGCACGCCGCGGTGTCGTTGCGTCGGCACCTGCACCGCACCCGGCTGATCGCGGGGAGCGTCACGGAGATCCGCCATGCGGACCGCGCGCTCACCGTTCGGCCCGTGAACGGGGCCGATCACGAGCTCCGTTACGACACCCTCGTGGTCACGGCCGGCGCCGTGACCCGCACCTTCCCCGTACCGGGGCTCGCGGAGCAGGCGATAGGCCTGAAGCACGTGGAGGAGGCGGTGGCCATCCGCGACCGGCTGCTGACCGCGTTCGACCAGGCGGCGTCGCTGCCGCCGGGCGACGAGCGGCGCAAGCTGCTCACCGTCACGTTCGTGGGCGGCGGGTTCTCCGGCGTGGAGGGCTTCGGCGAACTGCTGTCGCTGGCGACCGCGCTGCTCAGGTCCTATCCGGAGCTGCGTTTCGAGGAGCTGTCCTTCCACCTGGTGGAGGCCCGGGGCCGGATCCTGCCCGAGGTGGGCGACAAGCCCGGTGCCTGGGTGGTGCGGTCGCTGGAAGGCCGTGGCGCGCACGTCCACCTGAACACCCATCTCGTCTCCGTGGAGGACGGGCACGTGGTGCTCTCCAGCGGAGAGGAGTTCGACTCCGCGCTGATCGTCTGGACCGCCGGCAACGCCTCCAACCCGGTCGTGCACAACCACACGGACCTGCCGGTCGACGAGCGGGGGCTGCTCGTGGTCCGCCCCGATCTTCGCGTGGGCACCGCCGCTGAGCCGGTGGCCGAGGTGTGGGCGGCCGGGGACGACGCCGCTGTTCCCGACCTGGCGTCGCCCGTGCCGGGGGCGCGCACGGTGCCCAACGCCCAGCACGCCGTCCGGCAGGGCAGGCGTCTGGCGAAGAACATCGTGGCCGACCTGCGGGGGCGTCGCCTCCGCGACTACCGTCACAGCAGTCTGGGAGTGGTGGCGACACTGGGACTGGGACGTGGCATCTTCCAGTACAGGAACATCGTCATCAAGGGACTGCCCGCCTGGCTGATGCACCGGGGCTATCACGTCCTGGCGGTGCCCACCTGGGAGCGCAAGGTCCGCGTTCTCACCGTCTGGCTCACCGCGTTCCTGTTCGGCCGGGATCTGGTCTCCCTCGTCTCGGTGCAGCACCCACGGGACGCGTTCGTCACCAGTGGCGATGCGCAGGTCTCCCCCGTCAGGAGGCCAGTGTGATGGTCGTCGGTGTGCCGCCCCAGGCCATCCTCGCGTAGGGGCACAGCGACTTCGCCTTCCTCAGGAGCGGTGCGGCGGTCTCGGGATCGATGCCCGGCCACCGGACCGCCAGCTCGACCCGCAACAGAGGGCCGCCGTCTCCCGGGTCCCGCCCGAAGGCCACGGTCACCGCCACGGAGATCTTGGCGGCGTCGAGCGCGGCCTGTCGTGCCACCAGGCTCAGCACCCCGTGGAAGCAGGCCGCGAAGGCCGTGGCGAACAGCTGCTCGGGGTTCGTCCCCTGTCCGTCCCCGCCCAGTTCGGCGGGCAGGCCGAGGTCGAGGTCGAGGACACCGTCGGCCGAGCGGGCGCGTCCCGAGGCCCGGCCGTGCGCGGCCGTCCCCCCGTGAACCGTCACCGTCGTGGTGTACAAGGGGGCGAAGAAGTCGCCGTCGAAGTCCCTCTCGGTGGACAGATCGGGCCACCGGATCGGCTCCGTCATCGCCCGCCCCCCGCACCGTGACCGACCGCACCGCATGCCATGTCCCGTCCACCTTCACATCGTGGGAAGAAGACCCGCGTTCCAGGTAGCCAGTTGACCGGCCGGTAACCCTCGATGTGACACCGACGGCGAAAACGCCTCAGCTGTCCAGTGAAGCGACGTACGGTGTCAGTTTGGCGGGGTTCATGACCCACATGATGCGTTCGATGCCCCGTACGGAGGTCGCGACGCACAGCAGGGCGACCGCGTCCTGCCCGGCGGAGACCAGGACGGCGGGCCTGCCGTTGGCCTCGACCCACCGTATGCCCACCCCGGGCCAGAAGCGCGGTGCGAAGGCGGCGAGGTACTTGGAGACGTGCGAACGACCGATGACCGGGATCTTGGACGCGCCGCGGATCCCGCCGCCGTCGGAGTAGCTCACCACGTCCGTCGTCAGAACCTCCTCGAGCACCGCCAGATCGCCGGTCTGCGCCGCCGCGAGGAACACCTCCAGCAGGCGCCGGTGCGTGGTGGAGTCGACCGGTTCCCCGCGTTCCGCGGCCAGATGCCTGCGGGATCGGCTCACCAGCTGGCGCGCGTTGGACTCGCTCGTCTCCAGGATGTCCGCGATCCGCCGGTAGGGGTAGTCGAAGGCCTCCCGCAGCACGTAGGCCGCCCGTTCCGAGGGGTTCAGGCGTTCCAGGAGGAGCAGAACCGCGAGGTCGAGCGCCTCCGCCCGTTCCGCGCCCAGCTGTGGATCCGCGGTGGTGTCGACCGGCTCGGGAAGCCACGGCCCCACATACGACTCACGCCGCATCCTGGCGGACTGGGCCAGGTTGACGGCCAGCCGGACGGTGACCGTGGCCAGGAAGGCCGCCGGCTCGCGGATGTCGGTGCGGTCGGCGGTCTGCCAGCGCACCCACGCCTCCTGGACGATGTCCTCGGCCTCCACCGCGCTGCCGAGCACGCGGTACGCGATGCCGAACAGCTGGGGACGCACCGTGACGAAATCCCTTGTCGCCCGGTCGAGAGATTCGGTGTCATGGTGTGCGCACACAGTGTCCTCCAACAGTGGATCACCATGTTACAAGCCCACCCTCCCGGGACGCCTGTCAGCCCCGTCCCAGGCGCACGGCCGGCACGGCGGGATCGGTCCCCAGTAGGAGAAGTGGGCCCGGATACGGTCCGCGTCCGCCGACGGCACCAGGCTGGACGAGGAGGACGCCGGCGGGCGCGAGCGCCTCGGCCGCGGCAGGCCACAGGGCCCGTCGCGAGGCCGGGTGAAGGCAGGCGATCGTGTTGTGGCACACGGCGACGTCCGCCACCTCGCGCAGCCCGGCCTCGTCGAGGGTGCAGGGGTGCACGGTGACCCGCGACCTCAGGCCGGCGGACAGCGAGGCCAGGCGGGTCATCAGCGCAGAGCGCATGGAGCGTGCGGGTTCGACGGCGTGCACCGGAACGTGTGACAGCTTCAGGCTCATCAGTGTGACCCGTCCCTTTCGCCACACCTGTTGTCGAAGGGTACATACCCACCAAGACCGCCCGTGCTTCCCGCGTCTGACACCGAGTCGGGCCTGCCGCGTCACGGGCGGTCCGTCGCCACCGGCGCGTCGTGGCCGGCGCGGATGACGGCGATGACGGTGGCGGCCGTGTGGTCGAGGTGGGTGCGCCCGTCCGGGAGCCGGGACTCCGGGCTGATGTAGCTGTGCGGCCCGAGGTGGGTGGCCGGGTCGAGGCGATGCACGGTGATCTTCCCGGCGCGGCGGGCCCGGTTCCATCCGCTCCCGCGGAACAGCCGCCATCGCTGCGGGAAGATCCAGGTGCCGACCCGCTCGATCCGGTCGTACGCGCTGGTGAGCTGGTGCAACTGCGTGGCGTGGGCGAGGTCGTTGGCGCCGTTGTGGAAACCGCCCAGGGTGATCAGCAGGAGCGGGCAGCGCAGTCGGGCGTGCAGGGCGTCGACCGCGCCCGTGGCGACCTGGGCGCCGCCGCTGTAGCTGAGCAGCACGACGGGGATGCCGCTGTCGGGCCGATAGCCGGCGAGCCGCAGCTGGTCGGCGATCTGGGAACCGACGGCCCGGTTGTACAGCGGGCGGTACCGGTGGTCGGCGGCCACGAAGACCTGCATGACGTTGTGCAGGAACAGCAGCAGCCCGACACGGCGGCGCAGCCATGCCCACACCGGCCGGTCGGAGAGCGGGTCGGCCAGCGGCGAGTAGGGCTGCACCTGCCCCAGCACACGCAGCTCCGGCGCTCCGGCGAGCAGCGCCCTGACCAGCTGGCCGCCGTCCCGCGTGTCGCGGACCCGGCGCTTGCCGATACCGTCCAGGTAGACCAGGTAGGCCTCCGGGGGACGGTCGGCGGCGGCGCCCCGGGCATAGGGCACCCCCTCGGGGAGTTCGGTGGTGGGTGCCCGCCAGCCGGCGCCGTACGCCAGCACCTCGTAGCGGGCCAGCAGTGCTTCGGCGAGCAGGACCGGGCCGATCGCGAAAACCCAGAGCAGATGGCCGTTCATGCGATGGCCTCCGGTGGTGCCGTGGTCGCGCTGATCCGCACGACCAGGCGTCGGACGCCCTCCACGGTGATGCCGAGGACTGCCCCGGCGACCGCCACGCACCCCGCGGCGCCCCACCAGCCCAGCTCCGTGGCCTGGGCGAGCGGGCCGGCCAGACCGGCCCCGACCCCCACGAAGAGCACCAGATGGAGGAAGGGTCCGAGCAACGGGAACGCGAGGACGGCGGAGAGCACCAGCGGGGCGACCAGGCTCGGCGTCCACATCAGGGCGTCGGCCGGCGGTGAGGGGGACAGCACCAGGTCGGCCAGGGTCCACGTGGTCAGCGGCCACAGCGCGAACACGGCGGCTTCGACCAGGCCACCGGCGAACAGCAACCCGGCCACGAGGGGCCGCGCCATGCCGGGGCGGCGCGCCACGAGCGGCAGGACGCGCCCGGCGGCCTCCGACACCCCGGCGCACAGCAGCAGGACGACGACGGCAGATGACATCGCTCAGGCCCGCCGCATCGGATCGGTGGCCGCCTGCCCGCCGGCCGGGCCGGCCGTACGCAGATAGCGCTCGAGTTCGTCCACCGCGTGCCGGTACCCGCCCGCCTCCCGCTGGGCGGCCCGCAGGGTGGCCGCGGCTGCCCGGAACCGGGGCTCGTGGAGCAGACGCCGGGCGCTGCTGCGCACGGAGCCCCTGGTGATGTCCTGGGGCCGGATCGACAGGCCGGCGCCCAGCTCGACCACGCGACGGGCCACCAGCGGCTGGTCGGCGCCCAGCGGGACCACCAGCAGGGGAACCCCGGCGTACAGGGCCTCGTTGACGCTGTTCATCCCGCCGTGGGTGAGGAACAGCGCGGCGCGGGCCAGCACCTCCGGCTGCGGTACGGAGCGCAGGGCGAGGACGTTGACCGGCAGCGGGCCCAGCGCCTCCGGATCGGTCTGCCCGGTGGAGACGACCACGGTGCCGCCCAGCGGGGCGAGCTCGGTGGCGAAGGTGCGCAACAGGCGTGGGTCGGCGTTGAACACCGTGCCCAGCGACACGTACGACACCGGGTCGTTCAGCCGGTCGGCCGGGAAGGCCGGGTCGACCGGGCGGGCGCCGATGCTGGGGCCGACGAACCGGTAGGACGCGTCGAGATCCTCGACTCCGGGCTGGAACGCGCGCGAGGTGTAGACCAGGTTGAGCGGCGCCCGGATGTTCCCGAGGTCGATCAGAGGCAGTCCGCGCGCCTCGTGGCGGCGGTGCAGCTCTCGGCGCGCCCGCACATAGCCCTGGACGTTGCGGGGCCGGGCCGCGGCCGCGGCCAACAGCTCCCACGAGGCGCCCGTGGGGCTGGGGACCCGCCGGTTGTAGGCGAACGTGGTGAACGAGGACGCGGCCGGCACCCGGAGTTCACGGGCGGCCATCGCGCCCCACAGACAGGCGTTGTCGTGGACGATCAGGTCGGGTCGGATGCCTCGCAGGTCGTCGAGCACGGTGGGCAGCAGGTGTACGGCCGTACGCGCGAGCGCCTCGACCATCGTGACCGGCGTCGGCGGATCGGGGAGCGGTTGGTCGCCCCCGGGGTAGAGGCGCACGGTCGCGCCGGTCGCCTCGATCTCCCCGGCGAACTCGGGCGAGGTGTGGTACGAGACGGAGTGGCCGCGCCGAACGAGCTCGGCCACGACCGGCAGCGTCGGATTGATGTGCCCGTGCATGCCGATGTTGAGGAACGAGATGGTACTCACAGGCCTGCCCCCAGTGCGGAAGGAGTCGATGGGTCGCCCGGTCCGGTCGAGGACGCCGGGGGGCCGTCGGCCCGGTACAGGCCCGGCCCGCTGATGTGCAGGTCGTCGAGAAAGCGCCCCGCCGCGTGGGAGGCGGTGCTGATCAGCCGTTTGGTGTGGCCGAAGTCCCAGGGGGCCGGCCAGGCCTCGACGCCGGTCGGCAGGACGACGGTCGGGATGTGCCGGGACACCTCGTGCAGGTCACGCTCGATCTGGTGGTGCAACAGCAGCAGCCCGGCCCGCGCGGCGATCGCGGTGGCACTTCGGCGTGGAACGGTCGGGCTCAGCGGCGAACTCTCCGGCCCGGTGGCCACCACCACCACACTGGCGGCCCCCGCCTGCCTGGCCGCCAGCACCGGAACGTAGGCGATGACCCCGCCGTCGACGAGCGTGCGGCCCTCGCGGTCCACCGGGGGCAGC
The DNA here is from genome assembly GCF_040630255.1 of Streptomyces sp. NPDC005820. Taxonomy (NCBI): domain Bacteria; kingdom Bacillati; phylum Actinomycetota; class Actinomycetes; order Kitasatosporales; family Streptomycetaceae; genus Streptomyces; species Streptomyces sp. NPDC005820. The sequence continues at coordinate 8,925 of NZ_JBEXXE010000088.1, read as the reverse complement.
ATCCCGGGGACGGCCGCGCTGGCCAGCAGCGCGGACTCGAGGTCGCCGTGGTCCAGCAGGACCTGGGCACCGGTGGCCAGGTCCATGGCGACCGCGGTGAACGGAACCGCCAACTGCTCGATCCGCGGCGGGAGTCCGGCCCCTGCGATCAGTCGACGCAGGCCACGGTCCGTGAAGACGCTGGTCCGTGAGGACAGGTGGCCGAGGGGGTACACATGGCGTCGGCGCAACCGGGTCCACACATGGTCCAGCCACGGGGCGGCATGGTGCGGGTGGGCTGCCGCGATCGCCCCGTTGAGGGCGCCCACCGAGGTTCCGATGATCATGTCCGGGACGAATCCACGCTGCTCCAGCGCGTATCCGACCCCGACATGCGCAGCGCCGAGCACACCGCCGGCGCCCACCACCACGGCCACGGGACGGGGGAGGGAGCTCAGGCCCGTCGACGCGGAGTCCCCGACGCCTTTCATGATCCACCTCTCCCACCGTGTCACATGGAGTTTCGGATCAGCCGAACTGGCCGGGCTGGTAGTCCCCCGCAGGCTGCTGGTTGATCACGTTGACGCGGTTGTAGGCGTTGATGACGGCGATGAGCGAGATCAGGGCGACGAGCTGGTCCTCGTCGAAGTACTTGGCGGCGCTCACCCAGGCCTCGTCGGTGACCCCGCCGGCCGCGTCGGCGATCCGGGTGCCCTGCTCGGCCAGCTCCAGGGCGGCGCGCTCGGCGTCGGTGAAGCAGGTGGCCTCCCGCCAGGCAGCGACCAGGTGGAGGCGCTGGGCGGTCTCGCCGGCGTGGGCGGCGTCCTTGGTGTGCATGTCCGTGCAGAAGCCGCAGCCGTTGATCTGGCTGGCGCGGATCTTCACCAGCTCCTGCGTCGCGGCAGGCAGCGTCGAGTCCGAGACGGCCTTGCCGGCCGAGTTGATGTGCCTGAGCACCTTCGCGGCGAGCGGGTGCCCGAAGTAGTTGACACGCGATTCCACGGTGATCTCTCCTCATGTGGCGGAAACACACCATTGACCGGGGAACCCTGCAATGTGTGACACGAAGTCATGTGTGACGTGTGTCTCAGCGAGTCTCCGGCAGTACCCGCTGCCCGGTGCAGCCGTTTTGACATCACCGCCGGACTTCCACCATGCTTCCATTAATTCATTAGTACAAGCATGGTGGAGCCCAGGAAGGCGACGTTGATCGAGTACCGGATCGACCGGGGCAGCGGCGTACCGGCCTACGTGCAGATCGTCGAGCAGACCGAACGAGCACTCCGCATGGGCACCCTGCGGGTCGGCGACAAACTGCCCACGGCCAAGGAGGTGGTGGCGACCACCGCCATCAACCCCAACACCGTGCTCCGGGCCTACCGCGACATGGAGCAGGCCGGTCTGGTCGCACTGCGGCGCGGCCTGGGGACCTTCGTCACGCGGTCACTCGCCCGGCCCGGCGCCGAGGACGACTCGCCGCTGCGCAGGGAGATCACCGACTGGGTGGCCCGCGCACGGGGCGCGGGACTGGAGCGGGCCGATGTCCTCGCCCTCGTCACAGCCGCCCTGGACGCCCACGACAACGAGCACGACAGCAAAGCCCCGGGCGACCGGGAACGAAAGGAGGACGCATGACCGGGTCTGACACGCCGGCCGCGCTGTGCGCCACGGGACTCGGCTTCCGGTACCGCAAGCGCGGCAACCCGGCCCTGCGGGACTGCGGGTTCACCGTGCCCGTCGGCCGGATCACCGCCCTCGTCGGACGCAACGGCGCCGGCAAGAGCACCCTGCTGCACCTGGCCGGCGGACTGCTGCGCCCCGGCTCCGGGGACCTGCGGGTGCTGGGCACCGCACCGGGCACGTCCGAGGCCCGTGCCCGGGTCGCCCTGCTCACCCAGGACAAGCCGCTCTACCCCCGTTTCACCGTGGCGGACACCCTGCTGATGGGCGAGAAACTGAACCCCTCGTGGGACCGGACCACCGCCGAGCGGATCGTCCAGGAGGGCGGCATCCCGGTCCACGCGCACGTCGGCGAACTGTCCCCCGGACAGCGCACGCGCGTCGCACTCGCCCTGGCTCTGGGCAAGCGGCCCGACCTTCTGCTGCTCGACGAGCCGCTGGCCGACCTCGACCCGGTGGCCCGGAGCGAGATCATGGCGGGTCTGATGGCCGAGGCCGCCGAAAGCGGCATGAGCATCGTGCTGTCCTCGCACGTCCTGCCCGAACTCGAGGAGACCTGCGACTGGGTGCTGGTCCTGCGGGACGGCCGCGTCGAACTGAGCGAGGACACCGAGGCACTGCGCGCGAGTCACACCGTGCTGACCGGCCCCGCCGACCAGGCCGACGCCCTCACCCGAGAGCACACCGTCGTACAGAGCCGTACCGCCGGCAGACAGCTGACCGCCCTGATACGGCAGCGCGGACCGCTGCGCGGCGAGTGGCACGTCGAACGGCCCGTACTGGAGGACATCCTGATCGGCCATCTCCAGGCAGGCGCCCCGGAACACCGCGCTCGCGCCGAGCGGACGGAGGAGGCGGCGTGAAAGGCTCCCTCTGGCTCGCATGGCGTCAGCAGCGCGTGCCGGCCGGCATCGGCGCGGCCGCCCTGCTCGCCGTCGCCGCGATCGCCGCGTACTGCCGCTCGGGCATGCTCGACGCCCTGCGCAGCGGTCTGTTCGACCACTGCGGCACCGGGCCGCTGCAGTGCACACGGTCCGACTCCGGCCTGCCCCTGCTGCTGGACGTCGAGCCGCTGACGTACCTCGGGGCGCTCAACATCGCCCTGCCCGTCGTCATCGGCGTCTTCTGGGGCGCCCCGCTCCTGGGCCGCGACCGGGAACTGGGCACCCACCGCATGGTCCTCGCCCAGGGCGTGAGCCGCGGTCAGTGGTTCGCCTCCCGGTTCGCCCTGGCCACGGCGACCACGATCACCCTCTCCGGCCTGCTCGCGGGGGTGTTCGCCTGGTGGTGGCGACCTGCCGCCGACCGGAGTTACGGCCTTTTCTGGTACGACGTCACAGCCCTCAGCGGCTCGGGGCCCCGCGTCGTCGCGGCCGCCCTGTTCGGCCTGGCGACCGGCACCCTGCTGGGCCTGCTGGCCCGCCGGGTCCTGGCGGCGATGGGCCTGACCCTGCTGGTGACGGGGCTGACGACGCTCCTGCTGGAGTGGACGCACCGGACCCGGCTGCTGGTCGCGCCGCACACCTACGTCAGCGCCGGCGGCGTCCCCAAGGCGCCGATGGGCGAGAAGTGGTCGACCGGCACCTACGGCCTGATCACCGCCTCCGGCCGCCACGACGACGTGCTGAACTGCCCCTACCCCTCAGGCGCCGAGCTCAGGGAGTGCATGGCGGCGCACGGATACGTCGCGCGCTTCTACGAGGCCAACCCGGCCGGTGACTACTGGGCCTTCCAGTGGACCGACACCGCCGTCCTCGGCGGCCTCGCCGCTCTGCTCACGGTCGTCACCGTGCTGCTCCTGCGCCGCCGCATCTGACCGCGGCGGCCCCGCCCGAACACATCCCCTTTCGCACGGAGGTCGCTTCGCCATGCCCGCCGACGCCAAGTCACCGAAGAAACTGCGCAACAACCGCACCGCCCTCACCCACAAGACCGGTTACGCCCTGCGCCACCCCGGCCGTGTCATCCCCTACCTCCGCCGGGCCGGCCGGGACGCCTGGCTGCGCCTCAAGCACCCCGACCACGTCGGCTACTACCGCGCCGTGATGGCCTCGGACACCCGCCGCAACCCGGAGGCCGCGGTCGGCAGCCGGAGCCACGACCGCTGGCTGGCTCTCGGACAGATGCAGTTCGACTACCTCGTCGAACACGGGCTGCGCCCCGAACACCGCATGCTCGACATCGGCTGCGGCAATCTGCGCGGCGGCTGGCGCTTCATCAGCCACCTCGACGCGGGCAACTACTACGGCGTCGACATCTCGCCCGACATCCTGATGGCCGCCAAGAAGACCCTGGTCGAGCGCCGCCTCCAGGACAAGCTGCCGCATCTGACCATCACCGGCGACCTCACCCTGGACTTCCTCCCCGACGGCCACTTCGACGTCGTCCACGCGCACAGCGTCTTCTCCCACTCGCCGCTGGAGGTCATCGACCAGTGCCTGGAGAACGTCGGCCGGGTGCTGACCGACACCGGGTTCTTCGACTTCACCTTCGACCGCACCGAGGGCACCGAACACCAGGTGCTGCACGAGGACTTCTACTACCGCACCGAGACCCTCCTGGCCCTGGCACGGCGGCACGGTCTGCACGCGCGGTTCATGGCGGACTGGGAGGAGCGTCCGCACGGCCAGTCGAAGATACGGGTCAGCCGCTCGCCCCTGCCCACCGCCTGAGACGGTCCCGGTTCGACATGCCGTCCCACGTGCCCCGCCTGGCCGCGATAGACGGACTCCGCCTGGTGGCAGCGGTCATGGTGGCCGCTTACCACTTCCTCGGGACACCCACCCCGCACTTCTGGGGCCGGACCGAACTCCGGGATCTCGCACCGTTCCTGCACGAGATCAGCCGCTACGGCTGGCTCGGCGTCGAGTTCTTCTTCGTCATCAGCGGATTCGTCATCTGCATGAGCTGCTGGGGGCGGACTCCCGCGCAGTTCACCGTCTCCCGCATCGCGCGGCTCTTCCCCACCTACTGGTGCGCCGTCCTTCTCGTCGTCGCTCTCGTCCTGGTCTCACGGGTGGGCCACTGGCCCGCCGCCACACGGATCGACCCTCGTACCGTCCTGGGAAACCTGACGATGGCTCCGGGGCCGCTGGGACTGGAACTGGTCGACGGAGTCGGCTGGACGCTCTGGGTGGAGGCCCGGTTCTACCTGCTGATGGCCGTGCTCCTCGGTTTCGGGCTGTCCTACCGCCGGGTGGTGGCCTTCTGCGCGGCCTGGCTCCTGGCCGGTGTCATCGCCGTCGACCTCCACTCGCCCCTGCTCGACGCGTTCCTCCTCCCCCGGTACGCGGGTCTCTTCGTCGCCGGGATCGTGCTCCACCTCATGCACCGGTTCGGACAGAGCCTCCTGTTGTGGCTGCTGCTGGGGTTCGCCTGGGCCTACGAACTCACCGTGCTCGAACTGCGGGTGGCCGACCACGCCGGCATGCCTCCCGGTGAGAGCCCGCCCTCCTGGGCCGGGTGCGCGGCCGTACTCACCCTCTGTCTCGGGCTGCTGGCCCTGGCCGGCATCGGCCCGCCGGCCCGGCTGCGCCGGCGTTGGCTGGTCACCGCCGGCGGGCTCACCTACCCCTTCTACCTCGTCCACCAAAGCATCGGCATCCCCTTGGCCAAAGGCCTGCTCCGGGTATGGCCGGGGCTGGGGCCGCTGCCATCGATGGCGGCCTCCGTGATGTTCGTCCTCGCGCTGTCCCTGCTCATCCACACCACGGTGGAGCGACGGCTCGGACGTCTGCTGAGGCACCGTCTGACGCTCGACTTGAAGAAAGGTCACGCATGCCCTCCCGCACGCGGACAAGACGCTCTCGCCCCCGCGTCGCCGTCACGACAGCGGCGGTCGCCGCCGTGGCCGTCGCGCTGACCCTGGCGCTGACCGTCACCACGTACGAACACACCTCACCGCGCGCCGCCCGGGACGGGGCATCGGGATCGGTGGCCGCAGACGTCGACTGCCGCAGGGCGAAGTGCGTGGCCCTCAGCTTCGACGGCGGCCCCAGCCCGACGACCCCCGGGCTGCCGGACATCCTCAGGGCTGCCGTGTACACGTCCGCCGTGGCCGCCGCGGCCGGGCCGCACCAACCGTGCAGTGGCCGCGATCTGCCGGGACCTGGGGCTGGCGCAAGTGCTGTGGAGCGTCACCGCCAAGGACTATGAGACGACCGATCACCTGCACCAGGGGACCGTGCCCGCTGTCCCGGGGATCATCAAGGCGCTCGAAACGGCGCGGCTACACCATCGTCACGGTGTCGCAGCTGCTCGCCCCTGCGAAGGCCCGTCCGGGCATGGTCTACCGGCCCTGAGAGAGCGAGTACCAGTGCTCGTGCAGGGCTGCCGTGTACACGTCCGCCGTGGCCGCCGCGGCCGTGGTCCAGCCGAAGGCGCGGGCGTGGCGCAGCGCGGCCTCGCCCATGCGGGCGGAGCGGGCCGGGTCGTCGGCGAAGGCGGACAGCGCCCGCGCGTAGTCCGCCGGATCGTGCCCCGGTACGAGAACGCCGCTCACCCCGTCCCGTACCGCCACCGGCAGACCGCCCACCTCGGCGGCGATCACCGGGGTGCCACAGGCCTGCGCCTCGACGGCGACCAGGCCGAAGGACTCGCTGTGGGACGGCATGACCAGGACGGACGCCGCCCGGTACCAGTCCGCGAGCCGGTCCTGGACGACCGGCGGCCGGAACAGCACGACGTCCGACACGCCCAGCCGGGCCGCCAGTTTCTGCAGGCCCTCCGGCCGGGCCAGACCGCTGCCGCTGGGGCCGCCCACCACCGGCACCACGAGCCGCTCGCGCAGGCCCGGCCGCTCCTGAAGCAGCCGGGCCACCGCGCGCAGCAGCACGTCCGGCGCCTTCAACGGCTGGATGCGGCCCACGAACAGCGGGATGAGGGCGTCCTGCGGAAGGCCGAGCCGCGACCGGGCCGCGGCGCGCCCGGCGGCGACACCGCGGGCGTCGGGCCGGAAGCGCTCCAGGTCGACCCCGGGGTGCACGACGGCGACCCGGCGGGGGTCGGCGTCGTAATGGTGGAGCAACTCCCCCGCTTCCTTCTCGGTGTTCGCTATCAGCCGGTCGGCGGCCCGTACGACCTCCGCCTCGCCGATCACCCGGGCCTCGGGTTCGGGGGTGTCGCCGTCGGCGAGGCCGGCGTTCTTGACCTTGGCCATGGTGTGCATGGCGTGCACCAGCGGGACGCGCCAGCACTCCGCGATGAGCCGCCCGACATGGCCGGAGAGCCAGTAGTGGGAGTGGACCAGGTCGTAGTGGCCGGGGCGCTCCCCCGCCCAGGCCCGGGTCACGCCGTGGGCGAAGGCGGGGAGGTGGGCGGGCAGGTCGTTCTTGGCAAGGCCCTCGTAGGGACCGGCGTCCACATGCCGTACCAGGACTCCGGGCGCGAGTTCGACGCGGGGCGGGAGCGCGGCCGAGGTGGTGCGGGTGAAGATCTCCACCTCGATGCCGAGGGCGGCGAGGCGCTTGGCGAGTTCCACGACGTAGACGTTCATGCCGCCGGCGTCGCCGGTGCCGGGCTGGTGCAGCGGTGAGGTGTGCACGCTGAGCAGGGCGACCCGGCGGGGGCGGTGCCGGGCGTCGGGCGGCCACGACGGGGGCCGGGCGGCCAGGGTGCCGACGGGGGTACGGCTGAGGTACTGGGTCATCTCTTCGGTCCTCCTCCCGAGGACGGTGCCGAGACGGCCGCCGGCACCCCATGGCTCCTCAGCACTCGATGACGTTGACGGCGAGACCGCCGCGCGCGGTCTCCTTGTACTTGACCTTCATGTCGGCGCCGGTCTCCTTCATGGTCTTGATGACCTTGTCGAGGGAGACGTGGTGCCGCCCGTCGCCGCGCAGGGCCATGCGGGCGGCGGTGACGGCCTTGACCGCGGCCATGCCGTTGCGTTCGATGCAGGGGATCTGGACCAGGCCGCCCACGGGGTCGCAGGTGAGGCCGAGGTTGTGCTCCATGCCGATCTCGGCGGCGTTCTCCACCTGCTCCGGGCTGCCGCCGAGCACCTCGGCGAGTCCGCCGGCCGCCATCGAGCAGGCGGAGCCGACCTCGCCCTGGCAGCCGACCTCGGCGCCGGAGATCGAGGCGTTCTCCTTGAACAGCATGCCGATGGCACCCGCCGCGAGCAGGAAGCGGACGATGCCGTCCTCGTCGGCGCCCGGCACGAAGTCGAGGAAGTAGCGCAGGACGGCGGGGATGATGCCCGCCGCGCCGTTGGTCGGAGCGGTGACGACCCGGCCGCCCGCGGCGTTCTCCTCGTTCACCGCCATCGCGTAGAGCGTCACCCACTCCATCGCGCGGACCGCCGGGTCGCCCTCGCTGCGCAGCGCCCGGGCCGCGGCGGCGGCCCGGCGACGGACCTTCAGACCGCCGGGGAGGATGCCCTCGCGGCCCAGGCCCTTGTCGACACAGGCCCGCATGACGTGCCAGATCTCCAGCAGACCGGCGCGGATCTCCGCCTCGGTGCGCCAGGCCTTCTCGTTCTCCAGCATCAGCGCGGAGATCGACAGGCCGGTCTCCTTGGTGAGGCGCAGCAGTTCGTCGCCGGTGCGGAACGGGTGGGCCAGGACCGTGTCGTCGGGCTTGATGCGGTCCGCGCCCACCGCTTCCTCGTCCACGACGAAGCCGCCGCCCACCGAGTAGTACGTCCGCTCCGACAGCGGCACCCCGTCGGCGTCGTACGCGAAGAGGATCATGCCGTTGGCGTGGTACGGCAGTGAGCGCCTGCGGTGCAGCACCAGGTGGGTCGCCGGGTCGAAGCCGATCTCGTGGGCGGGGCCGATCTCCGCGCCGAGGAGGCGGATGCGCCCGGTGCCGCGGATCCGCTCCACGTCCCGTTCGGCCCGGGCGACGTCGACGGTGTGCGGCTTGTTGCCCTCCAGGCCGAGCAGGACCGCCTTGGGGGTGCCGTGGCCGTGGCCGGTGGCGCCGAGGGAGCCGAACATCTCCGCCCGGACGGCGGCGGTCTGGGCCAGCAGTCCGTCCTGCTTCAGCCGGGTGACGAACATCCCGGCGGCGCGCATCGGGCCGACGGTGTGCGAGCTGGACGGCCCGATGCCTATGGAGAACAGGTCGAAGACGCTGATTGCCACGCCATGCTCCGAGGGTTCGAAGGGGCATGCCGAGCGGTGCCGGGCATGCCCCGTGGGAGGTTGTCGGTTACAGGCCGGGGTAGAGCGGGTGCTTGTCGGCGAGGGCCTCGACCCGGGCCTTCAGGGCAGCTGCGTCGTAGGACGGTTTGAGGGCTTCGGCGATGACGTCGGCGACCTC
>NZ_JBEXXE010000087.1:0-23094 GCF_040630255.1 Streptomyces sp. NPDC005820 | reverse complement strand
CCCCACCCGCTGCTGCATACCACCCGAGAGCTGATCCGGATACGAGTTCTCATAACCCGCCAAACCCACCAGCTCCACCACCTCCAGCGCCCGCCTCGTCCGCTCCGCCCGGCCCATCCCCCGGATCTCCAGCCCGAACGCCACGTTGTCCACCACCCGCCGGTGCGGCAACAACCCGAAATGCTGGAACACCATCGAGAACTTCCGCCGCCGCAGCTCCCGCAGCCGCCCCGCATCCGCCTGCCGGATGTCCTGCCCCTCGAACACCAGCTCACCCGACGTCGGCTCGATCAACCGCGTCAGACACCGCACCAACGTCGACTTGCCCGAACCCGACAAGCCCATCACGACGAACACCTCGCCCCTGCGGACATCGAAGCTCACATCGCGAACAGCCGCCGTACAACCCGTGCGGTCCATCAGCTCACGCCGGGTCAGGCCGCACAGCTCCGCGTCACCCGGCACCCGCTCGGCCTTCGGCCCGAACACCTTCCACAGATTGCGCACGGAGATGACCGGAGCGCCGTCCTCATCCTGAGATGTGCCGCGCCGCTGGGATACCTCGGTCTGTGTAGGGGTCACGATCGCCCTCTTTTCGGCGTTGTTCGGGCCGGATTCAACCCGGCGTGTTGCGCATCACGCATCGAATTGCTTGTGGTGGAACACCCTGGCGGCAGCACGGACGGGCGTCAAGAGGTTGATGGATGACGATTTAACAAGGGGTTTCGTGTTGCGCATTACTGATTTGGATGCGCAATACGCAACTGCGAGGCCTGTCTCTTCACGGGATGAACACGCAGAGCGCACACCGTCATCACATTCGGTATGCTCCAGGCGCTCCAATCGCACCATTGAGGGGGGATTCCTCATGCCCACGCGTATGCGTCACGTTCTGGCCACCGCGTCCCTGGCGGGCGCACTCGCCCTGTCGACCGCCGGTCCGGCCCAGGCCACCGAGTACACGTCCGCGCTGAAGCTCAAGGGCGTGCAGTACGACCCGCCCGGCGCCGACTCGAACCGGTGCTCCGGCGGCAACACCAAGGACGAGTACCTGACGATCAAGAACTACTCCCGGACCGCGACGGTCGATCTCCAGGGGTACGTCGTCAAGGACGCCACGGGCAACAAGTTCACCTTCACCGCGAGCCACCGGCTCGAACCCGGTGACTACGTGAAGCTGCGGGGCGGCCGGGGCACCGACTCCGACGCCGGCAACGTCGTCTACCGCCAGAACTGCAACTTCATCTGGAACAACGACAAGGACACCATCTACCTCGTGAAGCCCAACGGCTCACGGGCCGACGTCCACTCCTACACCAAGCGCGCGAACGACGCGGACGGCAACGGCTACATCACTTTCCACGGCTGACGCCCAGGGGTCCCCGGAGCCGGGTCGGTACGGCTCGGGGACCCCGTGCGCGGCGTGGTCAGCCGAGGTCGACCTGGAGGACCCGGTCCTTGCCCGGGCCCGCCTTGTCGGTGGTGACCCACAGGGCCTTGCGGCCCGGGACCTGCACGACGTCCCGGAGCCGGCCGAAGCCGTCGGTGTAGTACGCGACCGGGGTGCCGAGCGCGGTGCCGTCGACCGGGACGCGCCACAGCCGCTTGCCGCGCATGGCGCCCACGTACAGCGCGCCGTCGACGTAGGCGAGGCCGCTCGGCACGCCCTTGGTGGGGTTCCACGTGTGCTCGGGGTTGGTCATACCGGCCTTGGCGCAGACACCCTCGCACATGGGCCAGCCGTAGTTCTGGCCGGCCCGGACCAGGTTCAGCTCGTCGTGGGTGTCCTCGCCGATCTCCGTCTCCCACAGGTTGCCCCGGTCGTCCCAGGCCAGGCCCTCCGGGTTGCGGTGGCCGTAGGAGTGGACGAGGGTGCCGAAGGGGTTGCCGAGGGCCGGCTTTCCCTCCTTGGTCATGCGCAGGATCTTGCCGTTCAGCGAGTTCCTGTCCTGCGCCGAGTCCGGGGTGTCGGCGTCGCCGGTGGTGGCGTACAGATAGCCGTCGGGGCCGAACTTGATCCGGCCGCCGTTGTGCAGTCCCTTCTCGATGCCGGTGACGAGCGGGGTGTACCCGGTGAGGCGGGAGCCGTCGTACGTCATCCGGGCGATGCGGTTGCCGTCCTTCGCCTGGTGGTAGACGAAGACCTGGTGGTCCCGGCTCCAGTCGGGCGACAGGGCGATCCCGAGCAGGGTCTCCCCGCTGTCCGGGGCGGCGATCCGGGGCTCGGCCGGGACCTCGGTCCTGGTGCCCGACGCGGTGACCTTGAAGACCTTGAGGGTGTCCCGCTCATTGACGAGTGCCGTACCGTCCGGCAGCCAGTTCACGCCCCAGGGGATGGTCCATCCGGACGAGACGGTCCGGATGCCCGAGGGGCTCGGCCGGCCGGACGAGCCGGACGAGCCGGACGGGGCCGTTCCGCCGCCCGTGGCCGGGCCCTCCTTGGGCACGGCCGGCACCGGTGGCGCGGCGGCACCGCTCCCGGCCGTCGTGAGCAGCAGCCCGCCCACCGCGGCCGCGGCGGCCGCGGCGCGGGCCGTGGCCCTGCGGCGCGACCTGTCGGCGTGCACGGGATCAGCCCCTGATCCGGTCGCGGACCCAGACACCGTTGGGCGAGAGCGCGGCGGTGCCGAACTTGCCCGTGCTGCAGGCGCCCTTCTTGAACACCGACAGATCCTTGTGGTTGTCGGAGAGGCTCCAGTTCGTCCAGCCGATCTTCTTCTTGGCCATGAGGTCGACGAACTTCTGGGCCATGGGGTAGTCGGTGCCCCAGCCGTTCCAGGAGGCGACGGCCCACTCGGTGACGAAGATCGGGAGCTTGTCCGAGGCACGGTCCAGCAGCTTCAGGAACTGCTCCCGCCCGGCCGTCGCATAGAAGTGGTACGTGTACATGACGTTCTTGTCGCGCACCGGGTCCGCGATGATGACCTTCTCGTTGGTCGCCTCGGCCGCGCCGAGCGTGGCCCAGCCGCGGGTCGGGACGAGGACGACGCTGCCGGGGGCGCGGGAGCGGATCACCGGCATGATCTTCTCGGCGTAGTCCTTGATGGTCGACCAGCTCACCCCGTGGGGCTCGTTGGCGATCTCGTAGATCACGTTGTTCTTGTTCTTGTGCTTCTCGGCGATGGCCTTGAAGAACGCGCGCGCGTTGTCGAGGTCCTCGTGGGGATCGCCGGGGTGGATCGTGTGCCAGTCGACGATGACGTACATGCCGCGGGCGCTCGCCATGTCGACGAGCCTGCTCGCCAGTTCGGTGTATTTCTTCGGATCCGCGCGATAGGCGCCCTCTCGGGCGTAGGTCGACACCCGCAGCACGCTCGCCTTCCAGTCCTGGGCGACCGCGTCCAGCGCGGCGCCGGTCAGGCACTGCGGGTACCACTGGGTGCCGTGGGTGCTCATACCGCGCAGCTGGACCGGCTGGTTGGACTCGCCGCACAGTTGGGTGCCGCAGACATGGAGCTTGCCGTAGGTCTGCACCGGGGTCTTGGCCTTGGGGGCCGTTCCGGATCCGGCCGCGTGCGCCGGGTTCGCGGGGAGGAAGCCGACCGCCGCCGCGAGAGCCAGCGAGGTCCAGGCGACGCGACGGGCGCGGGAATGCGTCGAGGGCATGTGTGCCTCCAGTTCCTGAGGGGGGACCAAAGGCAAATATGACGATACGACAGCTCATGGGTGAGGGACCGTCACCGCGATTCGTGCGAGCCCCGGTCAAGGTTCACCCGAGTGCGGACACCGCGCTCCGTCGCTCCCCCGCGTCCCTCCGAAGCCCCAGGAGACCCCCGTTCGTCGGGCTCTTCGCGGGGTGCCACTCCGGCGCATCCTTCCTTCGAGCGACCGGTGCAGCAATCAGCCCAGCGGAAGGCGCAGCTCACACCCTCCGTGGCTATCGGTTGGAGGTGACCGATCCCCTTCAAGGAGCACGCCTTCGAGGAGCACACCTTGAGCCTGGATTCCTTTGACCTCGCACTGGAGACCGACCGACGACAGTCCATCCCGCGTATAAGCCCCCGGTCCGGACAGCAGGCCGGCGGCGTCCTCCCCCAGCCCCCGGACGACGACGAGAAGTACTCCTATGCGAGACGTCGTCTCTGGGTGCTCACCGGAGCCTCACTCCTCAGCATGGGCTGTCTGGTCTACAGCCAGTCCCGGCTGATCCAGTCGTCGCCCTGGCTGTTCGTCCTGCTGCCGTGTCTGGTCTTCAGCATCCTTTACTACATCGCCTCACTGCGGGTGAACGGGTTCACCCCCGACTTCGATCTCAAGGCGCACCGCGACCTGGTCCGGGACTGGCGCCCCGGGACCTATCCGACGGTCGCCGTCTTCCTCCCGGTGTGCGGAGAACCCGTCGACGTCCTGGAGAACACCTGGACGCATGTGCGCCGGCTCGCCGACCGCTATCCCGGCAGAGCCACCGCTTATGTGCTCGACGACTCCGCCTCCGCCGAACTCGCCGCCATGGCCAAGGAGTTCGGCTTCGAGTACGGGAGCCGGCCCAACCGGGGCTGGTTCAAGAAGGCGGGCAATCTGCACTACGGGCTCGGCATCTCCGACGAGGAGTACGTGCTGATCCTCGACGCCGACTTCGCCCCGCGGGCGGATCTGCTGGAGGAGCTCCTGCCGTACATGGAGCACGATCCGAAGACCGGCATCGTCCAGTCACCGCAGTACTTCCGCGTGGGCCGGCGGCAGACCTGGATCGAGCGCGGCGCGGGTTCGGTGCAGGAGCTGTTCTACCGGGCCATCCAGGTGTCCCGGCAGCGTCACGGCGGCGCCATCTGCGTGGGCAGCTGCGCCGTGTACCGGCGGGCGGCCCTGGAGGCCAACGGCGGTACGACGCTGATCGAGCACTCGGAGGACGTGCACACGGGCTTCGACCTGGGGCGCCTGGGCTGGAAACTGCGCTATGTGCCGGTCCCCCTCGCCACCGGCAACTGCCCCGACAACGTCAGCGCGTTCTACCACCAGCAGTACCGCTGGTGCTCGGGGTCCATGAGCCTGCTGGGCAGCAAGAAGTTCTGGAGCACCAAACTCCGGCCCACCACCCGGCTCTGCTACTTCTCCGGCTTCCTCTACTACATCCACACGGCGGTCTTCACGTTCGTGGCGCCCCTGCTGCCGATCGTCCTGCTGGTGGCCATGCCGGAGAAGCTCAAGGTCGACTACATGCTGCTGGTGCTGCCCAGCATCGTCTACACCCTGCTGGTCTTCCCGCTGTGGCACCGGTGCCCCTACCGGATCGAGGCCTGGGCCGTGCGCCTGCTGTACGGCTGGGCCCATCTGTTCGCCATCTGGGACATCGCCCGGGGCCGACGCCAGGCCTGGCGGCCCACCGGCTCGGCGTCCGCGGGCCGCAACTCCCACCTGCGCCTGCGCATCGGCGTCCGGGTGTGGAACGGCGGTACGGCACTGCTGTGGGTGGGCGTCGCGGCCTATCGCATGGTCACCCTGTACCCGCCGGACTTCGCCCTGGTGACGGCCTCCGGCCTGTTCTACGCCGTGGTCGTGGGCCGGGTCCTCGTGCCGCACCGCAACCCCCGAAAGGAGCCGGTCACCCCGGTCGCGCCCAGACGACTGAAACCCGCGGAGAGCCACTGAGAACCGCACTCGCCCCGAACGAGGTCCTCGCAGCCCGGCCGACGCTGCTGCGGGGACCTCGTTCGCTTCGTAAGTAACGGGCAAGACTTGCGCTCGAACACTTGTGGGTATTCGGGACGACGCCCCATCATTGGCCGGATCCCGCCCGTACCACGAGCATCCAGGAGCCCCCGGTGGCCGCTGGCCAGATCCTCTCCGAGCCGGCCGACACGCCGGCGGCAGCCCAGGCCGAGCGGCGGAAACTGCGCAAGCACTTCGGCCGCTTCGACATCCTCTTCTTCCTCCTGTGCACCATCGTCGGCGTCGACACCATCGGCACGGTGGCCTCCTCCGGCGCCGAGGCGTTCACCTGGCTCATCGTGCTCGCCGTCGTGTTCTTCGTGCCGTCCGCGCTGCTGGTCGCCGAGCTCGGGGCCGCGTTCCCCGACGAGGGCGGGCCCTACATCTGGACCAGCCGGGCCTTCGGACGCCTCGCCGGCGCCGTCAACAACTTCCTCTACTGGATCACCAATCCGGTGTGGCTCGGCGGCACGCTGTCGGTGTCCGCCGTCACCGCCTTCACCGCCTTCTTCCACGACGGCAAGGACCTGAGCACCCCGGCCTTCTACGTCTTCACGCTCGCGTTCGTCTGGGTGGGCGTGCTCGCCGCGATCCTCTCCTTCGACGTCGGCAAGTGGATCCCCACCATCGGCGCCTGGAGCCGTTTCGCCCTCCTCGGCCTGTTCACCGTCACCGTGGTGATCTACGGCGTCCGGCACGGCCTGCACGGCTTCGGGCCCGGCGACTTCTCCCCGACGTACGCCGGATTCGTCGGCCTGGTCCCCGTCCTGATGTTCAACTACGTCGGCTTCGAGCTGCCGAACACCGCCGGCGAGGAGATGACGGACGCCCAGCGGGACGTACCCTTCGCCATCTTCCGCAGCGCCCTCCTCGCCGTGCTGCTCTACGCGCTGCCGATCCTCGGCATCCTGCTCGTCCTGCCGGTCAAGGCCGTCACCGGCCTCGGCGGGTTCATCGACGCGATCCGCCAGGTCTTCACCGTCTACGGCGGCTCGGTGGCCGGCGACGGCACCGCCACGCTCAGCGGCGCGGGCAGCCTGCTCGGGGACCTCGCCGCGATCCTGTTCATCCTCACCGTGCTGTCCTCCGGCGTCACCTGGGTCATGGGCTCCGACCGCGCCCTCGCCGTCTCCGGCTACGACGGCGCGGCACCCCGGTTCCTCGGCGTCATCTCCAGCCGGTTCGGCACCCCGGTACGGGTCAACGTCCTCAGCGGACTGGTCTCCACCGTCGTCCTGATCCTCGCCCACGAGCTGACCGGCGGCAGTGCCGCCAAGCTGTTCGGCGCCGTCCTCGGCCTCGCCGTCTCCACCACCCTCGTCAGCTATCTGGGCATCTTCCCGGCGCTCCCGGTCCTGCGCCGCAAGGCCCCGGACACCCCCCGCCCGTACCGGACGCCCCTGCCCCGCACGATCAGCACGGTGCTCACCCTGCTCGTCCTGTTCGCGAGCGTGCAGCTGATCGCCCCCGGCCTCGGCGACCACTGGTTCGGCCCCGACTACGCCCCGGACGGCTGGACCCACGCCGAGCGCTGGAGGTACCTGCTGACCGAAGCCGTCCCGCTGGCCGGGTTCATGCTCCTCGGCGTGCTGTTCTGGGCCCTGGGCAGGCCCACCCGCACCGCGGCCGCCACGAAGGGCTGACCCGTCCGATACACACCGTGCCGGTCCGACCGCGCCCCGCGACGTTGACGTACGCGGTCCGGGGGTACTCGGCGACCTGGCCGAGCAGACTCGGTGGTCATCGACAGGCCCCGCGGGCCGGAGGCGCACCATGAGCACGACAGCACAAGGCCCGGAGCGGCGAAGAGTCCTCGACATCTACCTCAACGACCACCTGGCCGGGGCGACGGCCGGCACCGAGCTGGCCCGGCGCATGGTCCGGGAGCACCACGACCCGGCGTACGGGGAGGAACTGCGGCGGCTGGCGGCGGAGATCGCGCAGGACCGGCGGTCCCTGCTCGGGATCCTGGCCGACCTCGGCATGCCGGTGCGGCACTACAAGGTGTACGGCGCGTGGCTGGGCGAGAAGGCCGCGCGGCTGAAGCCCAACGGGCGGTTGCTGCGCCGCTCCGGGCTCGCGGTCCTGGTGGAGCTCGAGGCCATGCGGCTGGGGGTGCAGGGCAAGGCGCTGCTGTGGCGGGCCCTGCTCTCCGCCTCCGCCCGGGAGCCGCGGCTGGAGACCGAGCGGCTGCGGGAGCTGCTGCAGCGGGCGGAACAGCAGCTCAGGACCGTGGACGAACTGCACCTCAGGGCGGCTGCGGCACTGCTGTCCACGCCCCCGGTGCCGGCCTCCGTGTGACGGGCAAGTCCCGGCCGCCCCTGCGGGGTTGGCCGGTACACTGGTGGCTTGACCACATCCCCCGCCGCCCCGCACCCGCTCCTCCCCTACGGCTGGAGCGAGGCGTTCGCGACCGGGTTCGCCGGACATGAGGCGCTGGGGCTGACCCCTGGTCGGGTGGTCCGGGTCGATCGCGGGTCGTGCGAGGTGGTGACCGTCGACCGGGACGGGCGGGCGGTGTTCCTGCGGGCGGGCGCCGGGGCGGTGGGCTCCGCCGATCCCCTGGGCCGGCCCTGTACCGGGGACTGGGTGGCCCTCGACCCGGAGCAGGGCGTGGTGCGGGCGGTGCTGCCGCGGCGTACGGCGTTCGTGCGGGCCGTCTCCTCGCAGCGGTCGGACGGGCAGGTGCTGGCCGCCAACGTCGACCGGGTGCTGATCGCCGTGTCCCTGGCGGACGAGCTGGACCTCGGGCGCGTCGAGCGGTTCCTGTCGCTGGCGTGGGAGAGCGGCGGGCAGCCGGTGGTGGTGCTGACCAAGGCCGATCTGGTGCCCGACGCGACGACCCTGTCGTATCTCGTGGAGGACACCGAGGGGGTGGCCCCCGGGGCGCGGGTACTGTCGGTCAGCGCGGCCACCGGACAGGGCATGGACGCTCTCGCGGCCCTCGTCCGCGACGGCACGGCCGCGCTGCTCGGGATGTCCGGCGCCGGAAAGTCCACCCTCGCCAACGCGCTCACGGGGACGGACGCACAGCGCGTGGACGCCACCCGGGACAGCGACGGCAAGGGGCGGCACACGACGACGACCCGCGATCTGCTGCCGCTGCCGGGCGGCGGGGTGCTCATCGACACCCCGGGGCTGCGCGGGGTGGGGCTCTGGGACGCGGACGGCGGTCTCGCCCAGGCCTTCACCGAGGTCGAGGTCCTCGCCCGGGACTGCCGCTTCCACGACTGCTCGCACCGGACGGAACCCGGCTGCGCGGTGCTCGCGGCGGCCGAGGACGGGACCCTGCCGCTGCGGCGGCTGGAGAACTACCACAAGCTGGTCCGTGAGAACGAGCGGATCGCCGCCCGCAGCGACGCACGCCTGAGCGCGGAGCTGCTGCGGGACTGGAAGCGGAAGAAGGCGCTGGGCCGCCACATGATGGAACGCAAGCGGGGGCCCCGACAGGACGGCTGAGGCGAAGGCGCTCAGGCGTCGTCGAGATGCCGTGCGTCGTCGAACCGGCCCAGCCGCCACCGGGTGCCGTCGTGGACGAACTCGTTGATCGAGGTCGCCGCGGGCGTCGCGTCGGTGAACAGCGTCTGCGGCACCACGTCCAGCAGCGCGGACATCACCGCGACGATGAGACCGGCGTGGCAGACCACGACGGCGGTCCCGCCCCGGTGCCGGGGCAGCAGCGCGTCGACGGCGCGTCCGGCCCGGACCCGGAACTGGTTCCAGGTCTCCCCGCCGGGCGCGAAGGGCCGGTCGGGATCGGCCGTCATGTCGAACGAGCCGTGGCGGCGCAGGTGTTCCTCGATGGACAGGCCGTCGGCCGCCCCGAAGTCGAGTTCCCGGACCTCCCTGTCGACGTCCGGCGCCCCGACGCGCAGCCCCTGCGCGAGGATGTCGGCCGTCTCGCGGGCTCTGCGGACGGGGCTGGTGAGAAGCGCGTGCGGCCGCAGCCGTTCCGCCGTCAGCCGGGCCGTGAGCCGCGCGGCCTGTTCGCGGCCCCGCTCGGTGAGTCCGCGGCAGCTGCGGGAACCCGCGATCAGCTTCTTCACGCTGGCGTGCGACTGCGCGTGCCGCACCAGCAGGACATGGGTGGCGGAGCTGTGTTCCATGCGTGTCGTGGTCCTTGGGTCGGCCTGCGGAAGACAGGTCAGTGGAGATCCCAGCCGCCGTCGACGGTCAGGCTCTGGCCCGTGATGAATCCGGCTTCCGGGGAAACCAGAAACGCCACGGCCGCCGCCACGTCCTCGGGACGCCCATGCCGTTTGATGCATTGGCGGGCGAATTCCCGTTCACGCCAGGCCGGGTAATCCGGATGGGACCGTTGCTCGACGCTGAGTTCGATCGGCCCCGGTCGCACGGAATTCACTGTAATCCCCTGCGGGCCGAGTTCGCGGGACAGGGCGCGCACGAATGCCTCGAGACCGCCTTTGGCGGCGATGTAGGGGGCGAGTTCCACGCGTCCGATCCGGGTGAGCACGGTGGAAACGGCAACGATCCGGCCAGACCCGCGCGCCACGAAATGCGGGGTGGCCGCCCGTGCGCAGGCGATATGCGCGAGGAGATTGATGTCGACGGCCGATCTGATCTCGTCCCAGGTGGTTTTCTGCCATGGCGCATATGTGTATGCGCCGGCATTGCAGACAAGAACGTCCAGCCTTTCCCGGCACAGTGTCATGGCCTGACCGAGCCGTTCCACGGTCTCCTCGCGGGTGAGGTCCCCGGGCACGGTGGCGACCACGTCCGCACCCGCCGCCGACACCCGTTCGACGGTCCTGACCAGGCCGGAGTCCTGGACCAGATGGGTCAGCACCAGGTCATGGGTGGCGGCGAGCCGTACGGCGACGGCGGCCCCGAGGCCCGAACCCGCCCCCGTGACCACGGCGACGCCCCGAGAAGACATCACATTCCCCCTCCGCAACGCGGCCTGATCACCCGTCCGATCCTGCCACCCAAGACTGGCCGATCACCCCCCGTGATCCGGCCATTCCGGCAACGTCCGCTGTCGGCCATCAAATCTCTGCGGCATTCTGTGGTTTCGGATCAGGCCGACGAAGCTGGAGGTTTTCAGTGGGTGCCATGGACGCCGAACGTCGGACGAATACTGATTACCTGAAAAGCATCAAGGAGGTCGTCGCCGGGGGCGTCAGCAGCAGCATGCGCGCCGCGGCGGTACCCGTCCCCCTCGTCGTACGGCGCGCCCACGGATGTTCGATCCACGATGTCGAGGACAGCGAGCTCGTGGACTTCAACATGGGCTACGGACCCCATCTCTTCGGTTACGCGGACCCCGATGTCGCGGAGGCCGTGGCCGATCAGTTCACCCAAGGTCATATGACCGGGCTGCCGCACGCATTGGACGCCGAGGCCGGCGCCCTGGTCGCCGAACTGGTGCCCGGTGTGGAGCAGGTCAGGTTCGCCAATTCCGGCACCGAGGCGGTCGCCTCCGTCCTGCGGCTCGCCCGTACCGTCACGGGCCGCTCCCTGGTGGTCACCTTCGAGGGGCACTACCACGGCTGGAGCGAGACCGTGCTGCGGGCCGGCAAGACCACGCTCCAGGTCGCGGGCACCCGGCCGACCGACGTCGTCCCCGGGGCGCCCGGGATGATCCCCGAGGCGCTCGCGCACACCGCGCAGCTGCCCTGGAACGACGCCGACGCCGTCCGGGAGTTCTTCGCCCGGGACGGCGACCGGACGGCCGCCGTCATCCTGGAGCCGGTGCTGGCCAACGCCGGGGTGATCCCCCCGGCCCCCGGCTTCCTCGAACTGCTGCGCGACCTGACCTCGCGCAGCGGCGCGCTCCTCGTCTTCGACGAGGTGATCACCGGCTTCCGGGTCGCCCGCGGCGGGGCGCAGGAGCGCTACGGCGTCGAGCCCGACCTGACCGTGCTGTCCAAGGTGATGGGCGGCGGCTTCCCCGTAGCGGCTTTCGGCGGACGCAAGGAGGCGATGCGGCTGCTCGCCACGAACGAGGCGCACCACGCCGGTGTCTACGCCGGGAACCACGCCGCCCTGCGCGCGGTCGTCGCCATGCTCACCAAGATCCGTGCCCGGCCGGGGCTGTACGACGAGCTGGAGGCGATCGGCGCCGACGCGGAGGCGGCGGTGCGCGAGGTGTTCGCCGCCGAGAAGCGGCCGGTGCACATCAACCGGGTCGGCACCCTGATGTGCGTGGCGCTGCTGCGGAAACCGCCCGAGCGGGGCGACACCCTGCGCGATCTCGCCGACGCCGTCGACTTCTCCCGGCACCGCCGTCTGCAGACCCTGGCCCAGCGCGAGGGCGTCTACTTCCACCCCCACGCGCTGGAACCGTGGTTCCTGAGCACCGCGCACTCCGGGGAGGTCCTCGACAAGGCGGCAGGGGCGTTGCACCGCGCGCTGACCGAGCTCGGATGACCGCCGCGCGCACGGAACTGCTCTCCCTGCTGGGCGAGCGGGCGGCCCGGCTCGGGGACCGGCCGCTGATCAGCGACGAGACCGGAAGCACCGGTGCGGGGCGGTTGATCGAACGGGTCGAGGCCAAGGCCCGGGCGCTGCGGGCGGCGGGCGCGGGTCCCGGGGTCCTCGTCGGGACCCTGGGCGGGCCCGCGGCCGAGTTCGTCAGCGAGGTGTTCGCGATCCTCGCCACCGGGGCGGTCGCCGTACCGCTCTCGCGCCGGCTGACCCCGTGGGAGCTGGCGCGGCTCGGCGAACGCTGCCCGCTGGACCTCCTCTGGGCCCCCCTGGACTCGCCGTCGGCGCTCCCGTTCCCGGCCGAGGGCTGCGGGGCGCGCCGGCTGACGAGCCAGCGGGAGCCGGCGCGCCGGTCGCCGGGCCCGGGAGAAGCGCCGCGCCGCCGCGCCTTCGAGGCGGCGGCGACGGCCCAGATCACCTCGGGCACCACCGGCCGCCCCCGGGTCGCGCTGCGTTCCGCCGACGCGCTGCTCGCCGAGGTGGAGAACTACCGTGCGGCCCTCGCACTGGGCCCGGACAGCCGGCTGTTGTGTCCGGTGCCCCTCCAGCACGCGTACGGCTTCGGGCTGTGCGCCCTCGCCGCGCCCCTGGCGGGCGCCCACGTCCGCTGCACGGCGCCGGACAGGCCGCGGCTGCTGCTGCGCGAGATCGCCGACGACGGCGTGACGCTGTTCGTCGGGGTGCCCCCCATGCTGCGGCTGCTCGCCCGGTCCGCCCGCGCGCTGCCCTGGGAGGGGCGCACGGTGGGGTTCCTCTCCGCCGGGATGGCGCTGGACGCGCACACCGCCGAACTGGTCGCGACCCGGCTCCGCGGGCACATCGGCCAGGTCTACGGGACCACCGAGACCGGGCCGATCTGTGTGACCCGCCCGGCCCCGTGGCGCCCGGACGCCACCGGCCCCGGCGCGCCCCTGCCCGGGGTGGAGGTCCGGCTGGTCCCCGTCCCGGAGACCGGGCCGGACACCGAGGCGGGCACCGGGCGGGAAACCCGGGCGGACACCGTCCCGGGCACCGGACAGGAAACCGGCACGGGCACCCGGGACACCGTCGCGGGCACCGGACAGGAAACCGGCGCGGGCACCCGGGACACCGTCGCGGGCACCGGACAGGAAACCGGCACGGGCACCCGGGACACCGTCGCGGGCACCGGGCAGGGAACCGGCGCGGGCACCCGCGAGGAGACCGGCGGGGGCACCGCGGCGGACACCGGCACGGGACTGGTCACCGTCACATCGCGGTCCGCGATGCTCGGTTACGCCGAGCGGGACTCCGTCGACACGGCACCGCTGCGGGGCGGGTTCACCACGGGTGACCTGGGCCGCTGGGAGGAGGGGCGGCTCGTCCTCGCCGGGCGGCTGTCCACCTGCATCAACGTCGCGGGCGCCAAGATCGGCCCGGAGGAGATCGAGGCCGTCCTGCTCGCCTTCCCCGAGGTCGCCTCCTGTCTCGTCGCCGGCGCCGACGACCCGGTCCTCGGGCAGCGGATCGTGGCGACCGTGACCCCCGGGACGGTCGACCTGGAGAAGCTGGAGCGCTTCTGCCGGGAGCGTCTGTCGCCCTCCTGGGTCCCCCATTCCTTCGCCTCCGTGGCACACCTGCCCACCACCGAGACCGGGAAGGTCATCCGACCGAGGACCGGACCGCCGGGACAGCCCGGCCGTCCGGACAGTAAGGACAAGTGAGCGTGCGAACAGAGAACCTCTTCCTGGCAGGCACCGGCGCGTACATCCCGCCCAGGGCGAGCGTGGCCGAGGCGGTGCGGCGCGGCGCGTACGACAGGGAGCGGATGGACTCCTGCGGGTGGCGGAACATCGCCGTGTCCGACGGGGTCTCCGCCCCGGACATGGCGGTGGCGGCCGTACGGCAGGCGGTGCGCCGCTCGGGCCTCGGCCCGGAGGACATCGACCTCCTCGTGCACTCCTGCGCCTACCACCAGGGACCCGACGGCTGGTCGGCGCCGCACTACATCCTGCGGTCCACCCTCGGCTCCACCGTTCCGGCGCTGACGGTGGAGCAGGGCTGCAACGCCTTTCTCGCCGCCCTGGAGATGGCCGCCCAGTACCTGCTGTGCGCGTCCTCGCGCACCGGGGCCGTGGTGTGCGCCGCGGACAACTTCGGCGCCCCCTCGGTCGACCGGTGGTACGCGCACCGGGACGCGGTGCTGGCCGACGCGGCGACGGCGGTCGTGCTGTCGAAGCAGTCCGGCTGGGCCGCGCTGCGCTCCGTGGAGTCGGTGTCGCTCCCGCACTTCGAGATCCTCAACCGGGGCCACGAGCCGATCTTCCCGCCGGCCGTCACGACCGGGCGCCCGCTGGACATGAACGAGCATCTGGAGGCGATGGTCGAGGAGCTGGGCCCGAAGGCGTCCGAGATCGTGCAGGAGTACGGGGCGAGCGGGACGAAGCTGGTCGAGCAGGTCACGGCCGAGGCGGGGATCGCCGTGGCGGACCTGTCGCGGGTGCTCCATCTCGGGGCCGCGACGACGGACTTCCTCAACAGCCATCTGCGGCCGATGGGGCTGGACGCCGCGCTGGGCGCCGTCGACTTCTTCCGCGACGTGGGGCACGCGGGCGCCACCGACGTGGGACTGCAGCTCAACCACCATGTGGAGGCAGGTGATCTGAGAGCGGGCGATCATCTGCTCCTGCTGAGCGCCGGCCCCGGGCTGATGATCACCGCCGCGGTCGTCACCGTGCTGGAGATCCCGGGCTCCGAGGGGGGCGACGCGTGACGCACCCGCACGTCCCCGCGCCGGCCGGGCCCGAGGAGCCCGTCGCCGTGGTCGGGCTGAGCTGCCGGTACCCCGGTGCGGCCGACTCCCCCGCCGCGTTCTGGGACCTTCTCGCCGAGGGCCGGGACGGCGTGCGCGACGGAGCGGAGCGCTGGGCGCCGTACGCGGACGCGGGGCCCGAGCAGGAGGCCGTCGTACGGACCACCACGAGCCGGGGCGGTTTCCTCGCCGACATCGCCGGTTTCGACGCGGAGTTCTTCGGGATCGCGCCGCGCGAGGCCGAGCTGATGGACCCGCAGCAGCGGCTGCTGCTCGAACTGGCCTGGGAGGCCCTGGAGGACGCGGGGATCCCGCCGCTGGGCCTCGGCGGCGGCGACTGCGGGGTCTTCGTGGGCGTCGGCTCGGACGACTACGGGCGGCGCCTGCTGGAGGACCTCCCCGGCATCGAGGCGTGGACCGGGATCGGCGCGGCGATGTGCGCCACCGCGAACCGTGTCTCCCACAGCCTCGATCTGCGCGGCCCGAGCCTCGCCGTGGACACCGCGTGCTCGGCCTCCCTGGTCGGCGTCCATCTGGCCCGCCGGAGCCTGCTGTCCGGGGAGTGCGACGTGGCGCTGGCGGCGGGGGTGAACCTCATGGTCGCGCCCGGGCTGTCGGTGACCCTGGACCGGGCGGGCGCCACCTCGCCGGACGGCCGCAGCAAGCCCTTCGACGCCTCGGCGGACGGCTACGGCCGGGGTGAGGGCGCGGGCGTCCTCGTCCTGAAGCGGCTGTCGGACGCCGAGCGGGCCGGCGACCGGGTGCTGGCGGTGATCCGGGGCAGCGGGGTCAGCCAGGACGGACGGACCGCCGGCATCATGGCGCCCAGCGGCGAGGCGCAGGCGGACCTGCTGCGCACGACGTACGCGAAGTGCGGGATCGCGCCCGTCGGCGTGGACTACGTGGAGGCGCACGGAACCGGCACCGTGGCGGGCGATCCGCTGGAGGCCGGGGCGCTCGCGGCGGTCTTCGGCGCGGGCCGGCCGGCCGACCGTCCCTGTCTGATCGGGTCGGTCAAGGGCAACATCGGGCATCTGGAGGCCGGTTCCGGGATCGCCGGGATGATCAAGACGATCCTCGCGCTGGTGCACGAGGAGATCCCGCCCACCGCCCACCACGTCTCGCCCAACCCGCGCATCCCGTGGGAGGAGTCGCGGCTGCGGGTGGCGAGGGAGCGCACACCGTGGCGGCGCGGGGAGCGTCCCCGGCGGGCGGGCGTCTCCAGCTTCGGCTACGGCGGCACGATCGCCCACGTCGTCCTGGAGGAGGCGCCGGCCCGGCCCGCGCGGTCCCCCGCCGGGCAGGACGCGCTGCCCCGGCTGTTCCCGCTGTCCGGGCGGTCCGGGTCGGCCGTCCGCGAGGACGGGCCCGGCTCGCCGACTGGCTGGCCGGACCCGGCGCGGGCGTTCCGCTCACCTCCCTCGCCCGGGACCTCGGGGCCCGGCGCAGCCATCTCGACCACCGGGTCGCCGTCGTCGCCGCCGGTCCCGGGGAACTGGAGGGCGGGCTGCGCCGGTTCGCGGCGGGCGAGTCGGTCCCCGGGGTCGTCGAGGGCCCGGTGACGGGCGCGGGCGGCGACGGGGTGGTGTGGGTGTTCTCCGGCACCGGCGCGCAGTGGCCCGGCATGGGCCGTGAACTGCTGGCCACGGAGCCGGTGTTCGCCGAGGCGGTCGACCGGATCGGGCCGGTGTTCGCCGAGGAGATCGGCGCGACGGCCCGCGAGCTGATCGAGGACGGGGACGTCGGCCGCGTCGATGTCGCCCAGACGATGATCTACGCGGTCCAGCTGGGTCTGGTCGCCCTGTGGCGGTCGCTCGGGTTCACGCCGTCGGCGGTCCTCGGCCACTCGATGGGGGAGATCGCGGCCGCCGTGACGGCCGGCGTCCTGTCGCCGCAGGACGGTGCGCGGCTGGTGTGCCGGCGCAGTGTGCTGCTGCGGCGGGTGGCCGGTGCGGGCGGCATGCTGATGATCGGACTGCCCGCCGAGGAGACGGCGGCCCTGCTGGACGGCGCCGGGACGGTGGTGCCGGCGGTGCTCGCCTCGCCCGCGTCGACCGTGGTGGCGGGCGGCGCGGCGGAGATCGACGCGCTCGCCGGGCAACTGGCCGCGGATCCGGCCCTGCTGGTGCGCCGGGTGGACAGTGACGTGGCGTTCCACAGCCCGCAGATGGAGCCCCTGGCCAAGGAGCTCGCCGAGGCCGCCGCCGGCCTCGACGTCCACGCGCCCCGCCTCCCCGTCTACGGCACAGCGCTGGAGGATCCCCGGGACGCGGCTCCCCGGGACGGCGCCTACTGGGCGGCCAATCTGCGCAACCCGGTGCGGTTCGCCGGGGCGGTGGCCGCGGCGGCCGAGGACGGGTTCAGGACCTTCCTGGAGGTGTCGGCCCATCCCGTGGTCCGGCACTCCGTGCAGGAGACCCTGGAGGCGGCCGGGGCCGACCGGCACTGTGTCGCGGGATCCCTGCGCCGGGACGGCGGCGGGCGGGCGCAGCTGCTGGCGAACGCGGGGCTGCTGTACTGCGCGGGAGCGGCCGTGGACTGGCCCGCGGGCCCCGACGTACCGCCGCTGTCCCTGCCGCCGCGCAGCTGGCGACGGCAGCGTCACTGGCGCGGGCCGACGGTCCGCCGGCCAGACCGCGGCCGGCACGACAGCGCGGGCCGCACCCTGCTGGGGCAGCTGAGCACCCTGGCCGGAAGCACCCCGCTGGACCTGTGGCGCACCCGCGTCGACCTGGCGTCACGGCCGTATCCGGGCAGCCATGCGATCCACGGCGTCGAGATCGTCCCGGCGGCCGTCGTCCTCCAGACCTTCCTGGACGCGGCGGGCGGCCGGGCTCTGTCCGGGGTGTCGTTCGAGCTGCCGCTGACGCTGGCCGGGGCCCGGGACGTCGACGTGGTCGCCCAGGACGGCGTCGTACGACTGCTGTCCAGGACCGCGGACGAGGACGAGGACGGTCGGCCGTGGCTGACCCACGCCCTGGCCCGTGCGTCCGACGAGCCGACGCCACCGGCCCGTCCCGTGGCCGACGGCGGGCCCGGGACGCCGCTCGCCACGGACCGGATCGTCGCCGATCTGGCCTCGGTCGGGGTGCCGACGATGGCCTTCCCCTGGCGTGTGGACCGGCTGGAGCGCCTCGCCGGGGGGCTGCGCGCGGATGTCGTGGCGGCCGACGAACCGGCCCCGGCCGCGCGGACCTGGGCCCCGCTGTTCGACGCCGCGCTGTCCATGGCGGCCGTCGCCTTCCCGGGCCCCGCCGCCCTGCGCGTGGTGGCCGGGGTGGGGCGGGTGTGGACCACGGGCGAGCCGCCGGTCCGCGCCCGGATCGAGGCACTCGTGGCCGGGGGTGACGGACCGGTCACCGGCGCCGGGGGCACGGTGGGCGTGCGGATCGCGGCGGAGGACGGACGGACCGTGGCGGTGCTGGCCGGGGTGCGGTACGCGGCCGCGGAGGCGCGGACCCGCCCGGGCCCGCCCGCGGAGCTCCTGTTCCGGATGGACTGGCGGCCCCTGACGCACCGGGGCGGCGCCCTCCCCCGGACGCTGGTGGCGATCGGCGCGGCCGGCGCGCCGGCCGCACAACTGCGCACCGCCGCCGACCACTTGGGCATCCCCTGGCTGCCGGTGGTGGATCCGGACGCGCTCGACGGACTGCGCGGACGGGTGTCCGGGCCGGTGGACGTCCTGGTGCTGCCGTGCGCGGAGCCGCTGACGGCCGGGGACCTCGCGGTGCGGGAGGCGTGGCGGCTCGCCTGGGCGGCGCAGCGGCTCGGCGTGTGGCCACCCGGTACGGCGCGGCTGTGGTCGCTGACCACCGGGGTCCGTGAGGCGGACCGGCTGGAGGCGGTGGCCCAGGCGTCCCGGTGGGGGCTCGGCCGGGTCGTCGGGGGCGAGCACCCCGGCCTGTGGGGCGGCACCCTCGATCTCGGTGCGCGGCCCACGAGGGACGACCTGGTCACCGCTCTGCGGGTGATCGCCCAAAACCCGGGCGAGGACGTCGTCGCGGTCCGCGGGGGCGAGGCCTTCGTGAACCGGCTGGTCCCCGCGGGTGCGGACGCGGAGCACACACCGCCCCGGTGCCGGCCGGACGGCACCTATCTCGTCACCGGGGGGCTGGGCGGGCTCGGGGGCGAGATCGCCCGGTGGCTCGTGGAGCGGGGCGCGCGGCGTCTCGTCCTGGCCGGACGCGGTGGGCTGCCGCCCCGGTCGCGGTGGGACGCCGTGACGGATCCGGCCCTGGCCCGCCGTGTCGAGACGGTACGCGGGCTCGAGGCCCTCGGGGTGACCGTGCGCGTGGTGTCGCTCGATCTGGCCGACCCGGAGGCCGCGGCGGCCGCGCTGTCGCCGGACGCGCTGGGCCTGCCTCCGATCCGCGGGGTCGTGCACGCCGCCGGGGTCCTGCACGACCAGCTCGTCGACCGGCTGGACCCGGCCGCCCTGGCGGCGGTGCTGCGGCCCAAGGCCGGTGGCGCCCTGACCCTGCACCGGCTGTTCCCGCCGGGATCGCTGGACTTCCTGGTGCACTTCTCCTCGTGCGGGCAGTTCCTGGGCCTCACGGGTCAGGCGGCGTACGCCGCCGCCAACGCGTTCCTCGACGCCCTGGCCGCCCACGACCGCGCCCTCGGGGCGGACGGCAGCCTGAGTCTGGCCTGGACGTCCTGGCGGGGCATGGGCATGGCGGACAACGCGGCGGTGGACGCCGAACTGCGGGCGCACGGGGTCGGGGACATCACGGCCGCCGAGGCCTTCGGCGCCTGGGATCTGGCCGGCCGGTCCGGGGCCGCCTCCCTCGCGGTGCTGCGGACGGTGCCGCTGCCGCCGGGGGCGGGGCGCACGGGCCTGCTGAGCGACCTCACCGACGATCCGCCCGCGGCGCCGGCCGAGCCCGCCGGGATCCCGCGGGCGGCGGAGCTGACCGGGGAAGCGCTGCGGGAGCTGCTGCACGAGCAGACGGTCTCGGTCATCGTCAGCGAGATGAAGCTGGACCCGGCGGAGCTGGACCCGGACCGGTCGCTGCTGAAGACGGGGCTGGACTCGGTGATGGCGATCGTCATCCGGCGGCGGCTGGAACGGCTGCTGGAGCGCAAGCTGCCGGCCAATCTGGTCTGGCATCAGCAGACGGTCACGGCCATCGTCGACTACCTGGTGACCAGTGCGCGCTCCTGACACCGCGCTGACGTTGACCTGCCGGATCACCGGTGATCCGGCGGGGCGACCGACCGTGCTGCTGCACGCGCTGGGCGACACCGGGCGCAGCTGGGACCGGCTGGTGTCGGCGCTGCGGCCCCTGGGGCGCCGGTTGTTCGTGCCGGACCAGCGCGGGCACGGGCTGAGTCCCCGGGCCCGTGCGCAGGAGTACACCTTCGAGCTGATGTACCGGGATGTGATGGCCCTGCTGGACCGGCACCGGCTGGACGGCGTCGATCTGGTGGGGCATTCCATGGGCGGTCATGTCGCCTGGCTGGTCGCCCAGCGGCATCCCGCCCGGGTGGGCCGGCTGGTGATCGAGGACACGCCTCCGCCGCCGCGCGACCGGGCGGCGGAGGCGGAGCTGCGGGCCCGGTCCCGGCCGGCCGGCGACCGGGCGCCGGTCGTCTCCCTGTACCGGGAGTTCCGCGAGCTGCTGCGCACGGGGGAGCTGGACGGGGCCGCCGTGCGCCCGGTCATCGACGGCCTCGGACGGGCGGATCCCGGCTGGTGGCGGCGGCTGCCCGAGGTCACCGCCGAGACCCTGGTGATCAGTGGGGGCCTGTCCAGCCCGGTGCCCCGGTCCCTGCTGGCGGAGGTGGCCGCGGCGGTGCCCCGGGGGCGGCTGCTGGCCCTGGACGCGGGCCACTACGTGCATCGCGCGCAGCCGGAGCGCTACTGCGCCGAGGTGGCCCGCTTTCTCGGCTGACGCGCCGACGTGTAGGCCGCCTCGACGAGGAGCTGGACGGCCAGGGCGTCCCCGGCGCCCACCCTGCCGTGCGGGCCGCCGGCCGCGCCCGTCACCCGGTCGAAGTAGGCCGAGATCGCCGCGAGTTCGGGCCGGTCGCCGCCCTTGTCGACCGTGCCGTCCGCCCGGCGCAGTTCGCCCCGGCGCAGATCGAGGACGTGGTCGCCGTCCGGGGTGGTGACGGTGACCGAGGTCTCCAGGCGGCGCGCGGCCCGGTCGATGCTCAGGGTCGCGGGCAGGCCCCGGAAGGACAGGTCCAGCCGGACCCGCTCCTCGACGTCCGGCGCGTCCAGCTCGCACCGCCCGACCTCGGCCGGCCCGAACACGGTCGTGAGCAGGTCGAGGGCATGGGGTCCCAGGTCGAGGAGGGCACCGCCGCCGGCCCGGCGGGCGTCGCCGTACCAGGGGGTGCGGGCCCGCCAGACGCGGTTGCCGGGGGTGGCGAAGGTGAACGCGACGCGCTCGGCCCCGGCCCGGGCCGCCTCGGCGAACGCCCCGAGGAGCGGATGGAAACGGAAGGGCATGTTCACTCCGAGCAGTGTCTCGGCGGCGGGATGGGCGGCGATCCGGCGCGCCTGTGCCACCGTGGCGGCGAGGGGCTTCTCGCACAGCACCGCGATCCCGGCGTCCAGCGCCGCCAGTACCGGTCCGGCATGGGCGTCGTTGGGGGTGCAGACGCTGATCAGGTCCGGCCGGGTCTCCTCGATCAGCCGGTCGACGCAGGCGCCGGTCCACACCCCCGGCCGGTCCGCCGTCAGCTCCCGGGCCCGTTCGACGTCGGTGTCCACCACGCCCACCAGGTGCATCGCGTCCCGTTCGTCGGCGCAGGGCAGGTGGTAGCGCTCGAACACCCTGCCGCAGCCCACGGCCGCGAACCGGATCCGCTCACCGGTCATCCCGTCAGCCCCTCACCTGTGCCAGAGCGTGCTCGCCGCACGCCCGTGCCGTCTCGACGACGAAGTCCGGGAAGGCGAGACCGAGGTGCTCACGGTCGTACGCGGCGATCATGGCGCGTAGTTCGCTCTCCAGCCGGTCGGCCAGCCCCGGCGGGTTCTCGTCGGCGAGCAGCAGCCCCGCGTTGAGGAAGGCCACGAGCAGCCCGGCGAGGCCCTGGTCCCAGTGGCGCAGCCGGCCCAGCAGGGGGCGCAGGGAGGCGGCGCCGGTGCCGCGCCGGGCCCGTACGGCGTCGGCGATGCTCTGGGCGAGGAAGGGGACCTCGTTCTCCTTGCGGTCGTTGATCTCGGAGGAGACCCTGCTCCAGGCCGTCCAGAGGTGTTCCACGCGCTCGTCCTCGACCCGGTAGTCACGGCGGGCCTGGCGCAGGACCTCCCGGGCGGCGCCCTCCACCCCGGGGATGTCGGGCTCCTCGTACCGGGTGGCCTTGTCGTAGATCTCGGTGCCGCGCAGGGCGATGGCCCGGTTGATCAGGAAGAACGGGTTCTCGCTCTCGTGGACGCGGGCGGCCACGATGAACTTGAGGTTCTCCCAGAGCTCGTCGAGGGTCGTGCCCGGTTCGATCATGATCCAGCCGGGTTCCAGCTCGATGCGCTCCTCCTTGAAGAGACGGGCGGCGTCGAAGTTGTACTCGACCGTGGTGCCCTTGCGGAACCGCTTCATCATGCCGGGCGAGCCGGTCTCCATCCCGAGCAGCGCCAGGTCCATGCCGGCCCGGCGCAGGGTGCGCAGCGCCTCCCGGTCGATGAGACCGGTGTCGACGCGGAACTCGCAGTGGAAGTTGATCTTCAGATCGCGGCGCAGGACCTCCTCGGCGAAGCCGACGGCATGGTGGTAGCCGTCCTGGAAGGCGCCGCCGAAGTTGTCGTCGTTGAACCACAGGAACCGGGTGCCGAACTCCCGTTGCAGATACTCGATCTCGTCGACCGCGTCCTCCACGGGCCGCACCCGCCAGGGTCCGTCGACCACTCCGGGCTGCCGGGGGGCGTAGCAGAAGGTGCACTTGGCGTGGCAGCCGCGACTGGTGTACGTCGATGCGCGGGGCGTGGGGATGCCGTTCTTGCGGTGGTGGATGAGCAGGTCACGGGCGGGCCAGGGTTCGTTCGCGAGGTCGGGGAGCTTGGGCGAACCGCTGCTGCGGACCCTGCCGTCCTGCCAGAACCACAGCCCCGGCACACCCCGCCAGTCCCGCCCCGCCGCCAGACACTCCATCAGCCCCTCAACCGTCAGCTCACCCTCACCGAATGCCACACAGTCCGCCTCCGGGATCCGCTCCGCGATCAGCTTCGCGTTGTACGTGCAGAACGCCCCGCCGATCGCCACGAACACCGAAGGATCGGC
>NZ_JBEXXE010000086.1:0-23109 GCF_040630255.1 Streptomyces sp. NPDC005820 | reverse complement strand
GAGCGGCGGGAGCGGGCGAGAATCAGAGCACCGTTCAGCCCCGCAGCACCCCCGCCGATCACCACCGCGTCGACGGTCCCCCCGGCCAGCGCGTCGCTCGCGTACGCAGGAGTCGCCACAGCCATGGCCTCCGTGGCCTCCTGCCTTTCCTTGTCCGTCATGGTTTGGTCAGCCCTTTCGAGTTCCGGGTGGTGCGCGGGGGGTCAGCTGTTCAGGAAGCCGACGATGTGGTCGGCGACCGTCTTGGGCTGTTCGAGGTGCAGGAAGTGCCCCGCGCCGGGTATGACGATGCGTTCGAAGCCGTTCGTGAACAGGTCGTCCATGCCGTCGCTCAACTTCACGGAAAGGCAGTTGTCGTCGGCTCCGTGGAGGTAGAGAGACGGGACGGTGATGGCGCCGAAGGCCCGGGCTTGCAGGGCTTGGGTCGCCTCGTCCGCGGGGGGCGTGAACAGCTGGCGGTAGTAGCCCAGGACCTCGGTCAGGACTCCTGGAGCAGCCAGGGTTTCCTTGAGCGCGGCACGCTCCGCGTCCGGCAGCTCGTAGCCGGGTGACCAGTCCCGCCAGAGCCGGTCGATGAAGGCGAAGTCGTCGAGCTCGACGGCCGCCTCCGCCATGGCGCTCTGGAAGAAGAACATGTACCAGCTGTATCGCTGCTGATCACCGTCGGTGACCAATGCGGTCATCAGCTGACGGGCAGGGGGACCCGCCATGGTGACCAGCTTGCGGACACGGCTCGCGTCGAGGCTCGTTGCCGCGTACGCCGCCGCGGCGCCGAAGTCGTGGCCGATGAGATCCGCCTGCTCGCGCCCGAGCGCCTCGATCAGGGTCAGGACGTCCTGGCCGGTCGAGGCGATGTTGTAGGAGCCGTCGGGAGCCGCGCCGCCGGGCCAGTATCCGCGCTGTGCGGGCGCGACCGCCCAGTACCCTTCCTGCGCAAGGCGGTCGAGCATCCCTGTCCAGCCGGCGGCATGGTCGGGAAACCCGTGGAGGCACACAACGAGCGGCCCGCTGCCGGCCTCAAGGATCGGAACCTCCAGTCCGCCTGCCTGAACCGTCCGCTGACGGACGCGGCCGGTCGCCTGGGAGCTCCTGGCCGGGGAGTCCTCGCCAAAGGGCGGTCGCTGGGTCACCTGTGTCATGAGTTCAACCTCCAAGCCGCCTTCGCGGCGTCGCGGTCCGGCAAGCCCGAACCAAGTAGCAAGTACGGCTATGTGAAGCCGGGGTCAGTGCCGGTGAGCGGTCACGACGGCGACTGTCCACCGAGTGGAGAGTCCGGCTCCGGTTCGCTTGGGACGTTGCATGCATGCAGCCTGTCCGGTGAGCTCAGTACCGTTATGGACTGGACAGTCGGAAACCTAGGTGGTTCTGTACTGGGTTGTCAAACGCGGCGGGTCGGCCTTACCTTCGGTGCATGGCGAGACCACGAAGCTTTGACCGCGACCACGTCCTGCATGCCGCCGAGCGGCAGTTCCGCGCCTCGGGCTACAACGGCACGAGCGTCGACGACATCAGCGCCGCCACCGGCCTGGGCCGCGGCAGCCTCTACGGCGCGTTCGACGGCAAGCACGGCGTGCTGCTGCAGACGATGTCCGGGTACTTCGCCCGGCTGGCGCAGGGTCCGCGGAACATGCTCGACGGACCGGACGAGGGCGCCCTGGAACGACTGCACGCGTACCTGCTGCGCGCTGTCCACGGGGTGCCACTCGCCGCCGACGTGCCCCCCGCCTCCGACCGGGCGGCGGCGGCCTGCTTCGCCGCCAAGATGGCCCTGGAGATCGGCGCCTCCGACCCCGAGGTGAAACGCCTGGCCAACGACTGCTTCTCCGTGGTCAGGACGGCGGTGGCCGAGTGTGTGCGAGCGGCGCAGCGCAACGGCGACATAGACCCCGACGCGGACCCCGACGACCTCGCATACCTTCTGCTGACCGTCATCCGCGGCAGCGATGTCGTAGGCGCATACGGCCACAGCCCCGACCGCCTGACCTCGATCGCGGAGAGCGCGTTCGCCCTGCTGCCCCGCCCGCGCCACACCTGAGAACCGGGCGGCCGGCCTCGCTGCACAGGCGTCTGACGCGGTCGGCCCGCTTCGACGCCGCGGAGACACAGCCCGCAGGTTCACGCGCCGCCGGGCGGTCACCTGAATTCGTGCTCGTGCTCCGCCTCGGTGCCCTCGTAGAACTGGGTGCCGTCCCCACGGATGCGGGCAGCAGTACGGACTCCCGCTGGGCGTCGACGCTGCTCACCCACGTGGCGAACACCCCTGTACAACCGGGACCATAACCAGGCACAGGCGACCAACTCTGCTGACGCGCAGGATCGCCCAGGTCCACGGCCACCACCGCACCCCCGGCCGCCCGCCCCCGCCCAGGGGTTCCAGCCCGAGCCGCGCCGGCCACAGGTCTGCGAGGTTCACCCCCGACCTGCCCCTGGACATCACACCTGCGTTCGACGTCGGACCAAGGCGATGGGCTCCATGACCGTACAGGACCACATGGTCCGTCCGAGCTGACGGCAACGAGCTTCCCTGCCTGTTCACGAAGGGCCTCGGCGCAGGGCGCCGTGAAGGCCGGCCCAGGCCCCGTGAACGCTCCCGCCGCGGTCGCCGACACCACCGTCCGACGCTGTGACGTGATCGTGGCCGACGACAACGGAGTGCCGCGTGTTCCCCTGCCGCGCCGCTCGCACACATTCGGCCACCGGCGTCGCGACCACGGAGAAAGGTAAAGCCGACCCGCCGCACTTGACAACTCAGTACAGAACCACCTAGGTTTCTGACTGTTCAGTACGTAACCGTCCTGAGCAGCCCGGACCGGGCTTGGTCCGGGCTTACAGGACCGGTGCGGACCTTGGAAACCGGTCGGTCTGTAGACCCGCCGGACCATACCCCCGCCCCCCAGCGGTTCACACACCAGGAGTCGGCGAGATGCCCAGTCAGGATTCACGTCCCACGATCACCATCCCCGGGACCACCAGCCACACCATCGCCCCACGCACAGGGCGAAGCAGCCGCGAGGGAACGCTGCGCTACCTCAAGGCCGGCAGAGGCGCGCCCCTGGTCCTGCTGCACACCGTGCGCACGCAGGCCGAGCACTACCGCCACCTCATCCCACTGGTCTCGGACCACTACACCGTCTACGCCCTCGACCTGCCGGGGATGGGCTACTCCGAGATCGTGCCCGGCGCGTCGTACGACGAGCCGGCGATGCGTGCGGGCGTCAAGCGGCTCCTGACCGAACTCGACCTCCACGACGCCACACTGGTCGGGGAGTCCATGGGGGCTGTGCTCGCCCTGACCACCGCGGCCGATCTCCCGGAGCGGGTACGCCGCGTCGTCGCGGTGAACACCTACGACTTCCGCGACGGAATCGCCCGCTCCAGCCTCCTCGCCCGATTCGTGGTCAGCGGTGTCCTCGCCCCCGGGGTGGGCCCGGTGATCGCCGGAGTGGAACCGAAGCCCGCCATGCGCACGATCCTGAAGGGCGGCCTCGGCGACAAGAGCGCGCTGCGGCCGGACTACCTGGACGAGCTCCTCCATGTGGGCCGGCGTCGCGGCTACCCGACTGTCGCCCGGGCGGTGTACCAGGCCCTGCCCAGCCTCATCGCGGCCCGCTCGCGCTACACCGAGGTCAAGGCCCCCATCCACCTCGTCTACGGCGAGAAGGACTGGTCCCGGCCCTCGGACCGGCAGGCCAACAAGCAGCTGCTGCCCGCCGCCGACTTCGCACAGGTGCCGAAGGCCGGTCACTTCATCGCTCTGGAACGGCCCGACATCCTGGCGGACTTGCTGAACTCGGTGGCGTGACCGCGCACTCCCCGACGACGTCTCACGGCAGGCCAAGGCGACTCCGGCCGGCGACCTGGCCGGGCTGTACTCCCAACTGGCGGAGTAGACCCCGCCTGTACTCCGGCACCGTGAACGTGAACGAGGCCTGGGCCGCCACCGGAGCCAGCGTGGACGGCATGGGCGACTCGGGCCTGCGCCGCCGGCACGGTGCCGACGGCCTGCTCACGTACACGGAGGCCCAAACCGTCGCCCATGCGCGGCTCATGAATTTCGCACCGCCCAAGGGAATGTCCTTCGCGGTGGGCCGCGTCCCAGACCATCTCGCTCGCGATCAAGCGCGCAGGAATGAAGGGAACGACATGACGTACGACTACGACGTTCTGGTCATCGGCTCCGGCTTCGGCGGCTCGGTGTCCGCGCTGCGGCTGACCGAGAAGGGCTACCGGGTCGGGGTGCTGGAGGCCGGAAAGCGCTTCGAAGCCGCCGACATACCCAAAACCTCCTGGGACGCACGCAATTCCGTGTGGGCGCCCCGGCTGGGCCTCTACGGGCTGCAGCGCATGTACTGGCTCAAGGACGTGTTTCTCGTGGCGGCCTCCGGCGTGGGTGGGGGCTCCCTGATCTACGGCAACACCCTCTACGAGGCGCCGGCCACGTTCTACGGGGATCCTCAGTGGGCGCACATCACCGACTGGCAGAGTGAGCTGGCGCCGTACTACGACCAGGCCGAGCGCATGCTTGGCGTGACCACCAACCCGCTGGTCACCGAGGCCGACAGGGTCCTCAAAGAAGTCGCCGAGGACATGGGGGTCGAGGAGACCTTCCACCCCGCCCCGGTAGGGGTGTTCTTCGGCGGTCCCGGCACCGCACCGGGTACCGAGGTCGCGGACCCGTTCTTCGGCGGCAGCGGTCCGAGCCGGAACACCTGCATCGGCTGCGGGTCGTGCTACACCGGCTGCGCGCACAACGCCAAGAACACCCTGGACAAGAACTACCTGTACCTCGCGGAACACCATGGTGCCGAGGTCCACCCACTGACCACTGTGCGCGCGGTGCGTCCGCTGGCCGGCGGAGGATACGCGGTGGACACCGTACGCAGCGGCCGCTCGCCGCGGCGCCGCGGGAACCTGCGCACCTTCACCGCCGAACAAGTGATCTTCTCCGCGGGCACCTACAACACGCAGAAGCTCCTGCACCGTATGCGCGACACAGGCGTACTGCCGCAGATCTCCCGCCGACTGGGCATGCTGACCCGCACCAATTCCGAAGCGATCCTGGGCGCCACGGCCAAGCGCAATGACGTCGACTACAGCCGCGGGGTGGCGATCACCTCCTCGATCCACCCCGACGAGCACACCCACATCGAGCCGTTCCGCTACGGCAAGGGCAGCAACACCGTCGGCCTGATGATGACCGCCCTGACCGACGGCGACAAGCCGCATCCACGGTGGGTCACCTGGCTCCAGGAACTCGCGCGCAACCCGCGGCACCTGGGCTCACTGTGGGTACGCCACTGGTCAGAGAAGACGATCATGCTGCTGGTCATGCAGACACTCGACAACTCCCTCACCCTCTCCGGCAAGAGCACCCGGTTCGGGCGCCACAAGCTGGTCACCTCCCAGGGCCACGGCGCACCCAACCCGACCTGGATCCCCGTGGGCAACGAGGTCGCCCGCCGTGCGGCCGAGAAGATCGGC
The DNA here is from genome assembly GCF_040630255.1 of Streptomyces sp. NPDC005820. Taxonomy (NCBI): domain Bacteria; kingdom Bacillati; phylum Actinomycetota; class Actinomycetes; order Kitasatosporales; family Streptomycetaceae; genus Streptomyces; species Streptomyces sp. NPDC005820. Next base: position 17,628 of record NZ_JBEXXE010000086.1, on the reverse strand, counting down.
GGCATGGCCACCGGCATGGTCGGCGACATCTCCAACACCCCGGCGACCGCACACTTCATCGGGGGCTGCACCATCGGCGACTCGCCCGAGACCGGCGTCATCGACCCCTACCACCGCCTCTACGGCCACCCCGGCCTGCACGTGGTCGACGGCTCGACGATCTCGGCCAACCTCGGCGTCAACCCGTCACTGACCATCACCGCCCAGGCCGAACGGGCGATGGCGCTGTGGCCCAACAAGGGCGAAGCCGACCAGCGGCCACGCCCGGGCTCGGCCTATCACCGCCTGCGCCCCGTCAGCCCCCGGCGTCCCGTCGTACCCGAGCACGCCCCCGCCGTACTACGGTTGCCGATCGTCGAGGTCCGCCATGGCATAGACACGTCCGAGTAAAGACCGCGCAGGGCGGCCCAGGCCCGACCGGTAGACGAGGACGACATGCTCCTCCTCGCACACTCGGCCAGGTCCGGACCCGACCGGGTCACACACCCACCGTCGCTCTATGTGTGTTTCTCGCCGGTCGAAGGATGCGGCTCCCGGTCTCACGTCGGCCGTTGGCCGCCGTCCGCTCCCGGCATCGCCTTCCGCGGCACATATGCGTATCCCGGGAGCACCGTGGGGCGTTGGGCGGCATGGAGCCGGCGTCACCAGGATGCCGGCCGCAGGCAGTAAGGGGAGCGGGATGGGCGCAGTGCAGGCGCAAGAGGCAGGCACTGGACTCGGTGGAGGCCAAGGGGGTACAGGTGTGTGCTGCTGATGCACCTGACGAACTGGGTGCAGGAGGCCACGAAGGCGGTGACGGACCCGGACCGGTGTGACAGCGCGAGCCTGGAGGACGTGCTGAACGAGGTCAACGGCGTCGTCTTCGAGATCGAGATGGAGACGGAAAGCGAGCCGCTCGGGCCGGAGGCCGAGCAGCTCCTGGTGGCGGCGGAGCTGATGACGCGCGGGCCAAGGGACACGCCGGCCGTGATGCGAAGGCGCAGATGCGGTGTCCGCGTGCCGCGCCCCGAGGGCCAGCAGCCGGTCGACCTCGGCCTGCCGGTCCGCCCCGAGCCCGAAGGTCGCTCCCGTGTGGCCCGCCGGCGATCCGGCGGGCCACGGGGCGCGGCTGCGGGGCGCGCCTACAGGTGCCAGGTGATGGAGTCGTTGACCGCGAGCAGGGACGCGAAGACAGCGATGTCGGCGAAACCGAGGAACATGCCGAACCAGGCGCGGCACGGTCGCCGCGTACCGCGTCCCAGCGCGAGCGTCGAGAGCACGACGGCGGTGGGGCCCAGCACGAGGTTCCCCACCAGCAGTCCCGTGAGGCCGAACATGAAGGACGCCACGGCCATGCCGTCGGTATCCCTGACGCCTACGTTCCTGGTTCCGTTCGAGGCATCGCCGTTCGAAGCATTCCCGAAAAGAGCTTTCCCGATCGGCTCGTGCGGGGTCGGCTCCTTCGAGAGCCTGCACGTCTGGGCGGGCGACGGCCGGCTTGCTGTCAGTGGCATGGGGTCAACTCCGTTCAGCGTCCGTTGAGGTGCTCGCGCACCAGGAAGAGGGTCAGCCAGACGCCGATGACCGCGCCGCCGATCAGGCTGACGTGGACCGGCAGTTGGGCGACGGCGCCCAGCATGGTGCCCAGCAGGAGGAAAGTGGCGATCAGCGCGTCCATGTCCGTCCTTTCGTCGGTGTCGGCCGGGGACTACGTGCGGCCCGCTTGGGCGCGTTCGGGTTCCGGGTCGGCTTCGGTCCTTTGAGGCGGTCGATGAAGGCGAGATCGCGGGCGGTGGCCATCCAGCCGCTTCGCGGCAGTTGAAAGAGCCCCATATACCAGCTCCGGCGTAGCTGAGCAGGGCGCGGCCGGCTCAGGAACGTGAGTGGGGGGGGCGAGCGTGACCGCGCGTTCGATCCGCTCGGGCGCGGTGACGCAGGCGTCGTAGGTGAGCAGGGCGCCCCAGTCGTGGCCGACCAACTCCACGGCTCGCCCGGGAGACCAGCGGTCGATCAGCGCGAGCACGTCGCTGGTGAGGGATGCGAAGTCGAACGGCCCCGCGGTCGGGGACGGCGCGTGACCGCGAAGCCAGGGTGCGACGACATGACGTCCGCGGCGGCCGAGCTCGGCGAGGAAGGGCTTCGCGGTCGGCGGATGGTCCGGGAAGCCGTGCAGGACGAGCGTCGGTCGACCATCGGGATCACCACCCTGCAGCGCGTGAAAGGTGCCGTGTGGCAGGTCGAAGGTGACGTGTTCGAACTCCATGTGCGTCTCCCCAGGCGCCGGGTGTACTGCGGGGTCAGCCAGCCAGTCGGTTGAGCTGGCGGATCTCTCTGTCGAAGGCGCGCAAGGGCACGATCCGGCGCAGGAGGCTGACGCGTTGGGCCATCGGACCGGCGGGGTAGCGGAGCTTGGGCCTGGAATCGGTGGCGGCCGCGACGATCACCTTCGCGACAACGTCCGGGCGGTCGGCGTTGCGCATGGCCGTGGCCAGCACGTCTCGGGAGACGTTCCGCTGTGCGGCGTAGACCGGCAGGGGCGAGTCGGGTGCCATGCTGCTCGCCTCGAAACTCGTGCTCGTGTAGGCCGGCTCGACCAGCAGCACCCGGACGCCGTGCTCGCGAAGCTCGTGGTCGACGGACTCGGAGTAGCCCTCGACCGCATGCTTGGTGGCGGCGTAGACGGCCATGAAAGGGGCCGGGATCAGACCGAGTACCGAGGAGACGTTGACCACACGGCCACCGCCCCGGGCCCGCATGAGGGGCAACACCGCGTTGGTCATCCGCATCACGCCGAAGACGTTGATGTCGAAGACCTCCATGGCCTGGCTGATCGAGCTCTCCTCGCCGGCGCCGACCGCGCCCACGCCTGCGTTGTTGACCAGGACGTCGATCCGGCCGAACCGATCGACCACCTCCCCGACCAGGGCGCGGACCGACTTGTCGTCGGCCACGTCGAGATCGAGGAACGTCACCCCGGCGAGCGGCTCGGCCTTCGCCGCGCTGCGGCTCGTGCCGACCACCGCGAAGCCGGCACCCACCAGAGCAAGAGCCGCCGCCCGGCCGATCCCGGAGGAGGCGCCCGTCACGAGGGCCACTGGGGAAACTGTCTGCATGGTCGTTCCTTCGGTTGTGGCCATGACTTCGGCGTGCGCTGCGCGGGGTCGCCCGCGCTGAGGCCGACACGGTCCGCACCGGTCCTGCAAGTCCGGACCCAGCCCGTCCGGCAAGCTCAGGACGGTTGTTTACTGGACAGTCAGAAACCTAGGCGGTTCTGTACTGGGTTGTCAAGAAGGGTGAGTCGGCCTTACCTTCTCTGCATGGCCAGACCACGAAGCTTCGACCGCGACCACGTCCTGCATGCCGCCGAGAGGCAGTTCCGCGCCTCGGGCTACAACGGCACGAGCGTCGACGACATCAGCGCCGCCACCGGCCTGGGCCGCGGCAGCCTCTACGGCGCGTTCGACGGCAAGCACGGCGTGCTGCTGCAGACGATGTCCGGGTACTTCGCCCGGCTGGCGCAGGGTCCGCCGAAGATGCTCGCCGGACCGGACGAGGGCGCCCTGGAACGACTGCACGCGTACCTGCTCCGCGCCGTCCACGGGGTGCCACTCGCCGCCGACGTACCCCCCGCCGATGACCGGACGGCGGCGGCCTGCTTCGCCGCCAAGATGGCCCTGGAGATCGGCGCCTCCGACCCCGAGGTGAAACGCCTGGCCCACGACTGCTTCTCCGTGGTCAGGACGGCGGTGGCCGAGTGCGTGCGAGCGGCCCAGCGCAACGGCGACATAGACCCCGACGCGGACCCCGACGACCTCGCATACCTTCTGCTGACCGTCATCCGCGGCAGCGATGTCGTAGGCGCATACGGCCACAGCCCCGACCGCCTGACCTCGATCGCGGAGACCGCGTTCGCCCTGCTGCCCCGCCCGCGCCACACCTGAGAACCGGGCGGCCGGCCTCGCTGCACAGGCGTCTGACGCGGTCGGCCCGCTTCGACGCCGCGGAGACACGGCCCGCAGGTTCACGCGCCGCCGTGACCTCGTGTGTTGGCGCGTGTTGTGGTGTTCCGGGGATATGCGGGCTGGGCACTGCTCGGCGCTTCGGACGCGAGGCGGTTCCATGGATGCTGCTGCCCAGAATGAGGGCCAGACCGGCTTGCCGACCGTCTGATCAGGGCCGGTGCCGCGTTCGAGGGCAGCACGGAGATCGCGGCGCCCGTGCCATGGCCCGCGACTTCCTCACCACGGTGCAGGCCGTGCACGGGCTGCCGGTGTGGGAGCGGGCGATGGGCATGGTGCAACTGGTCGTCAGCGAGCTGGCCACCAACGCACGGAAACACGCGCCCGGCCCGTGCCTGCTGGACCTGGAGATCGTCGAGGGCGCCGTCCAGATCAGAGTGCGGGACAGCAGCACCACGCTGCCGTCCATCCAGGCGGCCGACCCGGAACGGGTCGGGCAGCACGGCCTGGAGATCGCTATGACCGTGTCCCAGACGTTCTGTGTCCAGCGGGAACCGGTGGGCAAGCGGATCACCGCGGCCATCGAGAACTCCGATGCTCCCTTGAGCCGAATCCTCGTTCATTGGTTCAACCTGCACAACTGGCATGGACCGTTGGGACTGGTAGAGGAGACGCCGCGCGGCAAGCATCAATGGTCGGACCGATGGTTGCTCGAAGCCAATGGATGGAAGATCGCGCTCGATGTTCGTCCTGACCACCAGCAGGTCTGGCAGGAACTCCACAAGACCGACGTGTACGTGATGACGCACGTCATGGAGGTGCGTCGCGCCGATGATTCCGTCTTTACGGCCGACGAAGCCGACCCGTTGCTGACGGGGCTGCACGTCGGGATCTCGTTTGCCCTCGGTCGCTGGGCTGCCCCGATGCTGCCCGTGGGAGAAGACGGCGACGGTCGAGTGGTCTGGGAGCAGTGGCGAGCCGCTCACTGCGACCCGGCACGCTCGGACAGCGATGGCACAGACCGTGGCGCCGGCGAAGGGCATCGGCCCGCCGGACTGGGCCGGCGGGCCGATGCCCGATCATGTGGTGTTCGCGATGGCGGGGCTGCTCAGTCCTTGCCGCTGAGACGCCAGATCTGGTTCTTCTTGGTGGTCAGGGTGCTTCCGGTGTCGCAGGTCCACTGGTGGACGAGGGCGCCGGGTGCGGTGGAGATGGTGCTGACGTCGACGCACTTGCCGCTGTGTATGGCGACGAGCTGGTAGTCGTGGCTGTTGCCGAGCGCGGTCACCGCTCGCAGGGTGAACTGCTGGTTGGTGCCGTTGAGGCAGGTCCACTGCTGGACGGCTGCCCCGTCCGCCGTGGAGAAGGCCGAGACGTCCAGGCACTTGCCGCTGGAGTGGTTGACGACGGTGTACGTGTCGGTCGTACCGGCGACGGGGTGGAAGTCGAAGACCTGCTCCTGGCCGCTTCCACAGGTGTTCTGCTGGTACTGGGTGCCGTTGGCGGTGGACTGGCCGGGGTCTTCGAGGCAGAGCGAGCTGTGCTGGGCGACGGCCGTGGAGGAGAAGCCGGCCGGGGCGCCGATGTGCAGGCTCGCGGGTGCGAAGGAGACCTGGTCGAGGTGGGGTGCGGAGCTGGAGCGCATGGGCTGTCCGATGTCGCTGCCGCCGCCGGAGTAGACCAGGCCGATGGTCGTGCCGTCGTAGTTGTACAGCTGTGAGGCGGTGAACTTGACGCTGTTGGCGCCCTTGGCGAGGGTCACGGGGACGGTGTAGTCCTCGAACTGGTTCCAGTGCAGGGTGCTGGCAAAGTTGACGCGCGTGGCGCTGCCGCCGTTGACGCTGACGTCAGCGTGCTCCGCGTACAGGTCCGGGTTGTAGTGGTTGGAGGGCAGTTCCTCGTTGTTGGCGTAGCGCATGGTCATGGCGTAGGTGCCGGCCGTGGGCGCGTTGACGTTGAGGGTGAGGGAGTTGGCGGTTCCGTTGCCGATGCCCGTGACGACGCCGCCGTTGGCCTGCGTGTAGGTGGTGTCGGTGGCCGCGGTGCCGGTGCGGGTGCCGTTCTCGGCCTGGTAGGTGACGACGTTTCCGGTGGTGACGGCGTCGGTGGCGCTGAACGGGGTGACGGCCAGGTCGTCCAGGGCCAGGGTGCCGCTGCTGCCGGTGACCTTGACCTTGTTGATGCCACCGTTGAGGTACACGCGGTTGGTGGAGGTGGACCAGGCTCCGGTCGTCGCGCCGGAGAGGGTCTGGTCGTTCGTGGTCCGGCCGTTGACGGTGAGGCCGGCCTGGCCGGTGTTGCGGTAGCGGGCCGTCAGGTCGGCGTAGCCGTCGCGCGCCGAGTAGACCCAGAAGGTCGCTGACTTGCCGGAGGTGAGGTTCACCGCGCCGGCGCCGGACTGGCCCTGGGAGGTGTAGGAGGCGGTGCCGCTGTCGGAGAGGTTGGCCTGCTCGGCCTCGTAGAGCGTGGTGCCCTGGACGGAGGCGTCCTTGTACCGCAGGTCGATCTTGTCGATGATCGCGTCACCGTCGGTCGCCCCGCCGTTGTCGCCGGTGGTGGCCAGGGTGATGGCGTGGCTGCCCGCGGTGAGATGCACGGTGGTGTCGCTGTGTCCCCACACCACCCATTGGAAGCCCACCGGGATGTCCATCCTGGTCGAGGCGCCGCCGTCGACCCGCATGTACACGTTTGTCGGGCCCTTGACGTCGGCGTCCTTGGCGTAGCTGTTGCCGAACACCGACAGGTCGTAGTCGCCGGTGGTGGGAACGTTGACGGGGAAGGAGATCACCGTGGTCGAGCCGGTACGCAGCCCTCCCACGTCCTTGGTGCCGGAGGTGGCGAACCCGCCGACGTTGCCGGTGGTGCCCTCGGTGTTGATGTTGTAACCGCTGCCGCTGAGGGTGGCGTTCTCGGCCTCGTACGTGCCCGTCCAGGTGTTGTCCGAGGCGGTGCCGCTCCCGGTGCCGCCCGGGGAGACGATCACCTCGTAGGCGGACATGCGGTCAAGGGTGATGGGAAGGGTGATCGAACCGTCGGAGCCCACGGCGACGTCGGCGTCGGAGAGCCGGGTCGGGGTGGCCGCCGCGCCGATGTAGCCGCTGTAGCGGTCCTGGAACACGCTGACGTGCACGGTGCTGCCGAAGACCGCGGGGTCGATGTTCTTGATGACCGTGCTGGAGTCACCGCTCGTGCCGCCCCCGGCGAGGATGACACGCGCCTGCTTCTTGGCCGTGTCCACGCTCGCCAGACCCTGGAGGGTGTACGCCGCGTTGGCGCCCGTGCTGGTGACCTTGACGGTGTTGCCGCTCATCGAGCTGTACCAGTTGTACAGCCACCACTGGGCGTTGGGCGTGTTCTGGGCGGCGGCGGAGTCGCCGAGGTTGCCGTTGATGTTCCAGTACGGCAGGTTGCCGTCGATCTTCTCGTCCTCGATCGCCGCGATCCACTGGACCATCTGACCGGGGTCGGTCAGGTGGTAGCGGTGGGCGTACTCATTGAGGTTGACGGTGATCGGGGAGGTGATGCCGGCGGCGGTCTCCGCCGCGCGGTAGGAGTCGACGGTGCTGCGGACATCCGCCGGGCTGCCCAGAGTGTGCCAGGTCATGACGTCGGGCAGGCAGTTGTTGGCCTTGCAGTAGGTGAGGAAGCCACTGAGGGAGGAGGAGGTGTAGCTGGAGGTGTTGGGTCCCGCCAGCCGTGCCGCGGGCCAGATGCCCTTGATGAAGGTGTAGGTCTGGCGCCATTCGGCGTTGAAGTTGGCCAGTGCGGTGGCGTTGGTGCGCATGCCGCTGAACCAGTTCAGGTCGGGCTCGTTGTAGGGGACGAAGACGATGTGGCTCGCGTAGGGGCTGGCCATCGCCTGCTCGACCTGGGTTTTCATGGTCGCCTGGTAGGCCGCGTAGCTCGCGCGCTCGTAGTTGGCCCGGTAGACGTCCGTCATGTAGATGAAGACGTCCCCGCCGCCGCTGTCGGTGAAGGGCTTGGCGATCTCCAGGGCGTCCGAGCCGGGGTGCTGCTGACCGTCCTGGTACTTGGTGTTGGTGGTCTTCAGCCCCATTCCCTCGATGAGGTTGTTCGTCGGTACGTCCGGTCCGTACAGCCCGTACAACGCCCCGGACGCGCCGCCGCGGAAGGCGCCGGTGCTGGTGCCGAGGTCGACGGTGAGGGTGGGGTCGGCGGCAGAGGCCGGCGTCGCCAGCATGGTGGTGGCGCCGACTATGACGGTCAGCGAGAGCACCGACTTGGTGAGGCCGTGGAGGAGCCGGCTCGCGGTCGAGCGTCTTTGCCCGATTCGTGGCATGTGCATACGTCCCTTCAGGGATGCGGCTGATGCGGCTGGTTGTTGCTGCGCCGGCCCCCGTGCCGGACGTGTGGGTGGTTGTCGCCTTGTGGAGCGCCTCGCGGGTCAGGCGACGGTGGTGACGGCGCCGTCGGCCCCCTGGTCCGCGTGCCGGCGGTGGTGGTGGTCGCGGGCGAGGAGGAGGTAGCTGGCGGCGGTCCAGGTGTAGGCGCGGTCACGCAGACCCGTTCCGGTGAGGGCGTCGAAGTTCTCAGCGAATCCGTGCGCTTCGCACAGGGCGCGGAAGCGGGCGCTGATCTCGTCCGCGAGGCGCTGGTGGCCGGCGCGGCGCAGGCCGTCCTCGATGAGGACGGTGGCGGGGGCCCAGATCGGGCCGCGCCAGTAGCCGTCGGCGAGGTAGTGCGGGGAGGTGGGCTGTTCGGTGGCCAGGCCGTACGGGGTCAGATGGGCCTCGATACGGTCGGCCAGCACTGCGCCGACGCCGTCCGGCAGATGCTCGCCCAGCACGATAGGCATCAGGTCCAGCAGGCTGGAGCTGATCCACGTGTCTTGACTGTCCACGCCACGGGCGACGAACCGCTCGCCGGTCCAGAGCTGGTCGAGCATCGCGGCCTGGGTCGCGTCAGCCGTTTGCGTCCAGCGGCGGGCGTCGTCCGGCTGGTCCAGTTCGGCGGCCAGGGCCGCCAGTTCACGCAGCTGGAGGATGAGGAAGGCGGCGAGGTCGGCGGCGACGGTGACGCGTCCGGGATCGAAGGTGGTGGCGTTGTCCCAGCCGCTGTCGTTGCCGTGCTGGTAGTGAGGCAGGGCGGCGCCGGGTGCGCGCCGAGCGGTGAGCCAGAAGTCCGTCCAGCGGGTCAACCTGCCGTACGTCTCCGCCAGTTGGGCCGGGTCGAGAGGTTCGGCGAGCCGGGTGCGCAGGTGACCCAGGGTCCAGCCATGGATGGGCGGTTTGACGAAGTTGTAGAGGACTTCCGAGTGGGTGACCGAGTCGGGCAGTGCCCCGCTCTCGTCCTGGTGGTCGAAGGGCAGCTGGAACTGGTCCCAGGCCAGTTCGGGGCAACCGGGCGCCAGGGCGAGGGCGTTGAAGCAGTGGTCCCAGCTCCACACCTTGTCCATCCAGTGCTTGGACATCAGCACACCGGGCCGGGTGACCTGGCCGGCCGGGCGCACGGTCGCCGACCACACCACGTACGCGGCGAGTTCGGCTGCCGGGGTGTCGGCCGAGCGCCAGGGGGCGACCGAGTCGGCGAACTCGGCGAACGATCGCCGCGCGGCCTCCACGACCTCGCCGAACGTTGCCGCCGGGCGGTAGGGCCGGCGCGCACTGTCGAGTTCCTCGACCGCAATCTCCCACGATCCGTCGGCGGCGGCGGCGATGGTGAGTCCGCGGTCCCCGGCGCCCAGGGCCTCGGAACCTGACACCTCGGCGACCGTGCCGGACAGCACGGTGATCCGGTAGCGACGCCCGGTCTCGTAGGAGGTGAACAGATACGCGCCGTCCACCGGGTCACGGTAGAAGTAGGTCCCGCTGAAGGGTGTCAGGGCTTTCGCCGCCGCGGCGACGCGCAGACCCAGCCCTGCGCCGTTCACGCGTACGGTGTCCGGCGACTCGTAGGCGACGTCGATCCGTCCGCCCTCGCCGGTCCAGCTGAGCAGTCCCGGTGTCGCCACTACTCCCGTTTCCGCCCGCTGGCCCGTTGCCGGGTCCAGTGGGACGAACCGTACGACGGCGTGCATGCCGTTCTGGTGCGAGACGAGATGGAGGTCCTCAGCACGCGTGTTCTCCGCGAGCACCGGAGAGATACCGAACCAGGAACCGTGCGTGCTGAAGGGGATGTCCTGAACGGTGAAGGCCGGGCCGGACGGGGCGGCGGTCATGACGGCGGTACTCGTTTCTTGAGCTGGGGCGGTCGGCGGTCTGCCGGGCGTGTGACGGTGCTCGTACGTCGGCTCGTGGGGAGCGCGGTCCATGCGAGCGACGGTCAGTCCTTGACGGCGCCGGCGGTCACGCCGGCGGCGACGTAGCGCTGGGCGAGGACCAGGATCACGGTGGCGGGCAGGGAGGCCACGACGGCGGTGGCCATGATGGCGTTCCACTGCTGGTTGTTGTTGCCGATGTAGTGGTAGATGCCGAGGGTGATCGGCTCATGGGCGCCGCCGCCCGCGAGGGTGCTGGCGAAGACGAAGTCGGACCAGGACCACAGGAACGCGAACAGCGACACGGTGACGATCGCGTTGCGGCTCATCGGCAGGACGATCGACCAGAACGTGCGCAGCGCCCTCGCTCCGTCCATCTGCGCCGCCTGGATCAGCTCGCCGGGGATGCCGGACATGAACGCGGTGAAGATGAGCACGGCGAAGGGGACGGCCAGGGTGGAGTCGGCGACGATCAGGCCGGGCACCGACTGGAGCAGGCCGAGTTGGAGGTAGATGGCGTAGAAGCCCATCGCCATGATGATGCCGGGGACCATCTGGGCGACCAGGAGGAGGAAGCTGAGCACGCCCCCGCCGCGCGGGCGGAGTTTCGCCAGCGCGTAGCCGGCGGGTGCGGCCAACGCCACGGTCAGGGCGACGGTGCCCAGGCCGATGACCAGGCTGGTGCCGAGGTAGGGCAACTGCTGGTCGAAAACGGCCTGGTAGCCCTCCAGCGTGCCGTGGACGGGGAACAGATCGGGCGGGGACTTGCGCATGTCCTGGTCGCGGGTGAAGGACACGTTGAGCATCCAGTAGACCGGGAAGAGCATGACCGCGGTGAGCAGGACGCCGACGGTCGTCTTGACCCATGTGTGGTTGCTGCGCTGTGGGGTGTTGACGGTGGTGGTGGTCACGACAGGGCCTGCTTTCGCTGGACCTTCAGGTAGATCAGTCCGAAGACGAGGGCGGCGACGACGAGCAGGTTGCCGACGGCCGCGCCGGGGCCGAAGGCGGGCAGCAGGTTGCCGAAGCCGAGCTGGTAGGACCAGGTGGCGAAGGTGGTGGAGGAGTCGGCGGGGCCGCCCTTGGTCATGATCCAGATGATGTCGAATACCTTGAGGGTGTAGACGAGGCCCAGCAGCAGGGTGATCGCGGAGACCGGGCGCAGCAGCGGGAAGGTGATGCTCCAGAAGCGTCGCCAGGGGCCTGCCCCGTCGAGGGCGGCTGCCTCATAAAGGCTCGTGGGGATGGACTGCAGGCCGCTGTAGAGGACGACGAGGTTGAAGGGGACGCCGATCCAGATGTTGGCGATGATCACTGAGGCCAGTGACCAGGACGGTGAGGTCAGCCAGTTCACCGGGCCGATACCGATCGCATGCAGGGTGGCGTTGACGATGCCGGAGTCGCTGTTGAGCATCCACGACCAGGTGGACGCCGACACGATCAGCGGCAGCAGCCACGGCACCAGGAACAGGGCCCGCAGGGTGGCGGAGAGCCGGAAGTTCTGGTTGAAGAAGACCGCCAGCGCCAGCCCGATGGCGTACTGGAAGACCAGGCAGACGGCGGTGAACACCACGGTGTGGAGCAGGGCGGGAGCGAAGGTCGGGTCATCGAAGACCCTTCGGTAGTTGTCCAGGCCGGTGAACGGAGCGTCGCCCTGGACGAAGGAGCGCACCGTGTAGTTGCGCAGGCTCAGGTCGAGGTTGCGGTAGAGCGGATAGGCGTAGAAGAGAGCGAGGTAGAGGGCGACCGGGGCGAGGAAGGCCCAGGCGGCCCACTGCTGGGAGCGGGAGCGGCGCCGGGTCGTGGCGCGGGCCGGGAATGGGGCGGCGGTGGCCGCCCCATTCCCCCCACGGACCCGCAGTGCATCCGGCGGTTGTGTCGTGCGGTTCATCAACGGGCCTCTGGCACTGGTTACTTGGCTGCGGACTGGGCGGCCGTGAGTGCGTCCTTCGGCGACGCCGACCCGCTCAGCGCGGACTGGACCGCCTTCCACAACTGCTCGGAGATCTTGGGGTACTTGGTGCCCAGGTCGTCACTGGTGCGCCCCTTGGCCGCCTTGACAGCGTCGACCCACGGCTTCAGTTCTGCGTTGGAGTTCACCTGCCTGGCCTGAACGGAGCCAGTGGGGGCCACGTACGACAGCGTGCCGTCGGTGAACTTGAGGTTTTCGTCGCTGGTCAGGCAGGACACCAGCTTCTGCGAGGTGGCGTACCGGCCGGTGTCGTCCTGCACGGGGACGGTGACGAACTCGCCGCCGGTCGGGGCCGAGGCGCTGCCTCCGGCGGCGCCCGGAATGGGCAGGACGCCGTAGTCGAGGCCGCCCTTGTCGGCGGCGGCGAGCTGCCAGGTGCCGTTCTCGGCGAACGCGTAGTCGCCGCTCGCGAACTCCTGCCAGCTGGTCGTCTGGGTGTTGTTGATCACCGAGTTGGGGGCGTAGCCCTTGTCCAGCCAGCCCTTCCACAGCGACAGCGCGGACACCGCCTCGGACGAACCGACATCGGTGAGCTGCGCGCCCGATCCCCAGAACCACGGCAGGAACTGGAAGCTGCCCTCCTCGGTCCCGATCGCCGAGAACGTGATGCCCTTCTTCCCCGACTTCTTGACCTTCTCCAGCGCCGCGGTCAGCGAGTCCCAGTCCTTCACCGACGCGATGTCCACACCCGCAGCCTTGAGAACCTTCTTGTTGTAGTAGAGGGCGAGGGTGTTGGCGCCGATCGGCGTGCCGTACGTCTTGCCGCCCGCCTGGCCGGCCGCGAGCAGGTTGGCGTCCACCTTCGAGGTGTCGATCTTGTTCTCGTCGGTCGACGTGAGCACCCCGGCCTCCGCCAGGGTCGACACCACGGGGTTGTCGACTATGAGGACGTCCGCGGAGTTGCCCTGCTGCGCCGCCAGCAGCGCCTTGTTCGTCAGGTCACTGGTGTCGAACGCCGTCCGCTTGATCTTCACCCCGGCGCTCTTGCCGCAGGTATCCAGCAGCTTCGCCCACTGCGAGCTCTTGTCGAACTGCGGGTACGGGTCCCAGATCGTGTACGTACCGCCGTCCGCGGCCTTCGTCGAGGTCCCGCTCGAATCGGAGGAGCAGGCGGTGGCGCCGGCGGTGACGGCGACGACGGTCAGGACTGCGGCGGTGAGACGCCGTCTGGCAGATCGGTTCATTGCGTGTTCCTCATGGCTCTTGGCACGGGTGTGCCCTGGAATCGGCACAGGTGTGCCGCAGGAGTGTGATTGGGGGGTTGCCGGGCTCGCCGAACCCGGGCGGTGAGCTGCTCGGCGGCCTGTATCGGGTGCGGGGGTGAAGGGGAGGGGCGGGTAACGGTCAGAAGTTCGTGCGCGTGCCGAATTCCGGAGCGGGGTCGGTGGGCCTGATGCCGGCCGGGGCGGTGCTCGCACGCAACGAGATCGGCGGCGCGAGCAGGTGATGCCGGGTCGGCGTGCCGGGGTGGTCGAGCTGCTGAACGAGCAGGTCGACGGCGAGGCGGCCCATCTGTTCCGCCGGCACGTCCGCGGCGGTGAGCTGCGGGGTCACCGTCTCCGCCCACCTGCCGGCCACCACTCCGGTGACGGAGAAGTCGCGTGGCACATGGCGGCCGGCCTGGGCCAGCCCCCAGTACAGGCCGCCGAGCGCGGCCTCGTTCAGCGTGACCAGGGCCGTGGTGGCCGGGTCGTCGTGCAGGATCCGCTCAAGACAGGCCAGGCCCGAGGCGGCGTCGTCCCCGCAGCAGTACGTCCGGACGGTCAGCCCGCGCTCCGCCGCGGCCTTGGTGAACCCCTCCAGACCCCGCTGGGCCGACTCGTAACCTGCCCGCAGGAGCTGCTCGGGCCGGTTGACGAAGGCGATCCGGCGGTGGCCCAGATCTGCGAGGTGGTGCACACAGGCCGCCGCCAGTGCCGTGTGATCCAGCCCCACCCACCAGCTGCCCTCCGGGTGGGCGGTACGGCCGATGGCGACCGAGGGGAAACCCACCGCGGTGAGATGGTCGATCCGGTCGTCCTCCAGCCTGATCTCCATCAAGATCGCGCCGTCGACCCGTCGCTCGCCCAGCAGTCGCTGGAACGAGCGGTCGCTGTCCGCACCGCTCGGAGAGAGCAGGACGTCGTAGTCGTAGGCCGCGGCGGCCTCGGTGACGCTCCCGATGAAGTCGAGCTGCATGCCGGTGTAGTGGTTGCCGGCCGGCGGGAAGACCAGACCGATGGTGTTGGTCCGGCCGTTGGCCAGGGCCCTCGCACTCGCATTGGGCTGGTAGCCCAGCTCGTCGATGACCCGCTGGATCTTCTGCCGCGTCTCCTCGGACACAGGACGCTTCCCGCTCAGGGCGTACGACACGGTGCTCCGCGAGACACCGGCCCGCTGGGCGATCTCACCGATGTTCACGGAGGCTCCTTACCGAGATCGTTCGAACCGGCTCGATGATTCCAGGGGAATAAGGCTGGCCGGGAATCATCGTCGAACCGGTTCGCGTGAAGTGAAGGTAGGAGCATCCCGGTCGAGTGTCAACGCCTCACATCAAATTTCTCGTAACGGCCCGGAAACGTCGCAGTGTGGGGGCGTGAGGTCTGACCGGACTGGGTTCGCAGGTACTTACCAGCAGGCCAGGTGCCATATGCGCCGGGCGATAACACCTGACCCCTGCCCGGGCTGCCGGTCGGTGCGTGGCCGAAAAGATTTGTGTCCGGGGTGTTGCTGGCCGGTTTCCCCGACGCTAGGTTCCTCGAACCGGTTCGATAAAGCATCGAAGGGCCATGACTGCAATCGAGCGTCACACATGCGCCGGCGCGTCGCCTGGAGCCCTGTGCCTCACCTGCCCGCCGGTCGGAGGGCGCTGCCGGACGAGACGCGGTGGTACGGCCGACAGCCGCCGCCCGGAGCTCCCCTCCGGGCGGCGGCTGCCACCGGGTGACCGGCGCGCTCGTTCGCAGCGGCGAGTGAGCCGCTGAGCCGGCACGCCCGCCCCAACGGCACGCGTTTCCGCTCCCGGACGGCCGATCGGGAGCGGCCGCAACTCGCGGCACCCCAACGCCACTGAATGGAGACGACTTCTGCCGCGACACGCGGAATCGAGCCGGTTCGCCCTACGAAACAACTCCTCTAAGGAACGTGGCCGGACCCCTGCACAGACCGGCCCGTACATACGAAACGCATCACGGTTGCATCGTCGCCCCCGGCGGCCCTGGGCCCGGTGAGGTCATCGGCTGGTCACCGACGCCCAGGGCCGCCTGGCCTGTGTGGGTGGTCAACCCGGCGAGCGGACCGACAGGATGACCGCCGAGGGGTGCTCCGGGCCGTGGTGGACCTCCTGGTCCGCGGCCCGGAGCGTTGTGGCAGCGGCGATGGGTTCGTCGGTGCCGGTGTTGCGGGCGAAGCGCGGGATGGCGCCGCTGGAGACCTGCACCCGGATGCGATGACCGCGCTTGAACCGGTGCGCCGTTGGCCACATCGTCACTGTGGCCCGCGACAACTGGTCCGCGCCGGTGAGAGCGACCAGGCCGCCGCAGAGGTTGAACGATCGGCCCGTGGCGTCGACGTCGCAGAGTCGCACGAACACGTCGGCGTGGGCGAGGCTCGATCGGAACCAGACCTCGGCGCTCACTTCGCCGACGACCTCGATGTCCTCCTCGAGCACGTCGGTGGTGTAGGTCAGGACGTCGGGCCGGGCCTCCAGGGCGCCGTCCTCGACGCGACCGCCGTGGCTGATGCTGATCCCTCCGGCCGCTGGGGTCGGGTCTGCCGGGTCGTACCGGTACCGGTCGGGTTCCGACGCTGGCTCGCCGGTACCAGGTGGTGGACGCGGGTGTCCTGTGGACGGTGGCGGATCCGCCACTAGTAGTGTCCTGCACCAGCGAGGGCGTCGATGATGCCGTGGGTGCGGGCGGCCTTGATGTCGTACACCGCGCCGGGCAGGGCTGGTGAGGCCCACAGCAGACGTCCGAACGGATAGTTGATCACCTGCACGTTCAGCCGTGCTTCTTGTACTTGCCGGAGCAGTACGGGCGGTCCGTGGCGGTCCGGTCGAGGAATCCGCCGACGGGGACATCCTCGGCAAGGCGATCACCCAGGCCCGGATCCGAGGCGTCACCTGAGTTCGCGGCCCGCCTTGGCGTTTGTCGTCCAGCCCGGCAGGGCGTTCGCAGGAGGGTCTGTGGGAGGTCGACAATCCCGATGCCCCTGCCAGGGCCTGGTCCTGGCATCGGCTCCGCCGAGCCACTTGTAGTAACTCGACCTGTTGACGTCCAGGACCTGGCACAGCCGCTTCACCTGGTAGGTGTTCCGGGGGTCGTGGACGAACTGGAAACGGCTCACCAGTTCATCCCTCCGGCGAAATACTTGGCCGCCTTGCGTAGGATGTCCCGCTCGGTGGCGAGCTTTCGCTCGCTGGCTTCAAGCTCGGCCACCGCGCCTCCAACTGTCGAATCCGGTCGTCCGGATCGCTGGACACAGCCGGGCGCGAAGCCGTGGCCGCAGACGCCCGTCCGGGCCGCGAGCCGGCCGGTGCGATGCCGCGGCGTTCACGGTCCCGCAACACCCACTCACGCAGCGTCGCCCTGTTGACGCCCAGGTCAGCGGCGATGTCCTTGTACGTCGCCCCGGGCGTGGACTCGTACAGGGCCACAGCGTCGGCCTTGTACGAGTCCGGGTAGTCCTTCATCGCCATCGGCGGTGTCTCGCTTCCTCCGGATCAAGCAGATCCAGCGTGTCCACCCATCAGGGGGAAGGCTCTTCTGCTGTTCGTCCCGGCGAGGACTTCGCTGGCGCCTACGAGGCCCGAAACCATCAAACGGTTCGGGCTACTGCCCGGCGGCATGCTCACCGAATGGGCATCGTGGCGGTGGGTGATGTACGTGAACGTCGCCTTCGCGGCCCCGCCCTGATCGGTGCCTTGCCGCTGCTGGCCAAGCCCGTGATCACCGAGAAGCCCAAATTTGACATTCCGGGCATCATCGCGGTGAACGTGGGCCGACCTGCCGCACTTGACAACTCAGTACAGAACCGCCTAGGTTTCTGACTGTCCAGTACACAATGGTCCTGAGCTCACTGGACAGGCTGCGCGCACGCCTGGCGCGATCGAGGGCAACCCATGCCTTTGAACTCCTCCGCGCCGCCCGGCGTCGCGACGCCTTCCAGGCCGACAAGGCACGGTCTCATCCTCGAGATCCTTTCGACGGCGAGTTTCGTCGCCGTACTGGGTCTCTACATCGCGGACGTCCCAAGCAGACCGGGGCCGGACTCTGCACAACAGCTCACGACGGCCGCCGAGCACTTCCTGGGCTTTCTGAACAGCTGACCCCCCTCCACCCACCCGGAACTCGAAGGGCTGACCGAACCATGACCGACAAGGAAGAGCAGGAGGCCATGGCTGTGGCGACTTCTCCGTACGAGAGTGACGCGCTGGCCGGGGGGACCGTCGACGCGGTGGTGATCGGCGGGGGTGCTGCGGGGCTGAACGGTGCTCTGATTCTCGCCCGCTCCCGCCGCTC
>NZ_JBEXXE010000085.1:0-24436 GCF_040630255.1 Streptomyces sp. NPDC005820 | reverse complement strand
CCCAAGGCCCTGCGCGAGCAGTACGAGTCCGGTGCCACGGTCGACGAACTCGTCGCCGCCAGCGGCCTGTCCTACGGCACCGTCCTCAACCGGCTACACGACGCCGGGACCGTCATGCGCACCTCGTGGCAGACCCGCCGGATGCGTCAGGACCCCCAAGCCCGCCAGCGTCTCGCCGCCCGCCTCCGCATCCTCTACGAGCAGCAGGGCGCAACCCTCACCGAACTCGCCGCAGGCGCCGGAGAGACGAGGCGTGCTGCGCGGCGTCTGCTGATCGAGGCCGGCGGCACCGTTCGCACCACCCAGCAGACGGTACGGATGCGAGCCGCAGCCCGGGCCGCCGAGCGGCACAAGCTCGCCCTGTCCCTGCGCACCCGGTACGAAGCCGGAGCCACGGTCCCGGAACTCGCCGAGCAGTGCAACTACTCCCCCACCACGGTCTATCGCCTCCTGCACCAGGTAGGCACCCGTATGCGTCCGCAGCACCACCACGGCCCCTCTCGCCGTGAGGAGGAACGGCCATGAGCGCACCCAACCGCGATCTCAATCGCTCCGACGGCCGTGCCCGCCAGCCGCAGCACCTGCCCGAAGGCCATCCCCACCCCAGCCACAGTGCACGGGCGCCTCCCGGTACCCCCAGTGCCACCCAACCGCACGAGTCAACATCGCTTCCACTTCAGGAGATCAAGCACACGTGAACGAGAACACCCGCCACAAGACCCTGGCCACGGCCACCCAACACGTCTGGGACGCGTTCGTGATCGTCGTCGGCATGCTCAAGGGCGGCACCGGCAAGACCACCTCCGCCTGGTTCATCGCCCTCTACTACGCCGTCGTCCTCGGCGTACCGACGCTGCTGCTGGACGCCGACGCGACCAGCCAGTCCGCCTACGACTGGTTCAAGGTCGCCCAGGCCGCCGGCTTCGAGATCCCGGCCAACCTGGTGGTCGAGCGGTACCCGTTCGACGACATCGCCGAGTACATCCGCACCAAGCGCGCCGAGTTCGGCGCGATCGTGGTCGACGCCGGCGGCGGCAGCGCCCGGATCTTCCACGAGGCCGTCACCGAGGCGAACCTGCTCCTCGTCCCGGTCGCCCCCACCAAGATCGAACGCCGCAAGCTCGTCGCCACCTTCGACGAGGCCGAGCGCGCCGCCGCCCGCAACGAGCACGACGTCACCGCACACGTCGTGATGGTCAAGGCCGACGACCGCACCAGCCTGCCCAACCGGGCAAAGGACCAGCTCCTCGACCCCGCCGAGGGCGAAGGCATCGGCCCCGACCGAGACGAGCCCTTCCCACTCGCCGAGACCACCATCCACGCCTGGGTCCACTACATGGAGGCCTTCGGCGAGATCCCCACCGAACTGAGCGAGTACGCCAACCTGATGAAGGAGCTCACGGCATGAGCGAGCGCATGAAGCCCCCGGCCCGCCGCACCGGCGGTCGCACCCTCGGCGGTGCGGCCAAGAAAACGGCCCCGCCGCCCCCTCCCCCGGCCGCCGAACTCACCCCCGAGCAGTACGCCGCCGAACAGACCGCCACACGTGTTACGGCCCAGACGTCCGCGAACACGCTCCAGGCGGAGACCGCAGTCGCTTCCACGCCCGTCGCGGCATATGGGGAAACGGACGTCGCGGCGGCGGACGCTCCGTCGGCTGCTGCGGATCCCCCGAGCGATGCCGCCTGGGAAGCGGCCAGGGGCCAGTCACCTCACGTGGCTGGTACCACGTCCGATCCGAGTCCGGTCACGGTTGAGGAGTCGGTGACACCAGCCCATGGGCATGGTGAGCCGCCTGTAGTGCTGGGGTCTTCCGTCGTCGAGGTTCACGGTGCGGCTCCGGCCGCTGAGGTAGCGGTACGCCCGGCAACGTCTCCGGCGCCGACAAGTACGGCCTTCCCCGTACATGGTGCTGAGCCGACGCCGGGGCACAACCACGGAACTCGATCGAGCGAAGCACCCAACGAGGCCGCACCATGGGCCCAGGGCCCCGGCCGCCCGGAAGACATCCCCGAAGTTTCCGTTCTCCTCAATCAGCGCGTCATCGCCAGGGAGAGTTTCGACTCGTCCGTGCCGGCCGCGCTGAGGCTTAAGCGGCGGATCAAGCGCTTCGCGCTGGACAACGAACTCGACCACCTGCCCATCGGCGACATCGTCGCCGTCGCGATGGACGAGTGGCTCACCACCCGGGGCTTCTGACCATCCGACGCTTCACCCCGTACGGCACAAGGGTGGACGCGGCCCTGCGGGACCGCGTCCACCCTGCCGACTATTCCAATAGCCGAATAGTCGACTAGGCGAATCACTATTCGACTAGTCGCCGCAACCCGGAGCACCACGATGCCCGACCACACCCACCACATCCGACTCCTGCGCGACCTCGCCGACGTCCTCGAAGCCCAGTCCGAGACCACCGACGCCCCCTTCACCCCGCACCCCGACACGCAAGCAATCATCAGCACACGCCACGCCAGCCGCGGGCAACTCAACTACGCCGTACCCGAAGCCCTCCAACTCCAACGCCGTATCCGCCGCTACAACGCCGACAGCGGCATCCCCCACGGCGATATCGTCGCCCTCGCCCTCGACACCTTCCTCCGCGCCAAGGGCTACCCACCAGAGCCAGCTTCGACCACTGCCTAACTCCCCGCCGACAAACCATGCCGGAGTCCGGTCGCAGCGTCGTGACGGCGTCGCGGATCAGAATCTGTACGCTTCGCCGCCGACGACTACAAGCGGCGGCACGCGGTTGAGTGCGGCATCACACGCCACCGATGATGGGCTGCGGCCTGCGCTTTCGCAATGGGCCCTGACAGAGACCTACTCCAGGCCCTGATGCCGTCGCTCTGCCTCCTGGTCCTCCCGCCTGGCGTCAGCTTCGTACGACTCCGCAAGCCCTTTGAGCAACTTCCTGGTTCGCGGCCACGCGCGTGCGCGTTCGGCCTGCTCCCGGAAGGACCGGGCCAGCTCCGACTCTTGAACTCCGCCATCCAGGAGTCCCCGGCTGGTCACACCTCGTTTGTTGTAGATTCCAATGCTGAGACCTCGTTCGAGATCGCTGCTATTGATCTCTTCAAGTAGGTCTCGGACAGCTTCTGGAATCTGCAAGTCGTCCTGGTCGCGCGGGGCGAAAGCAAGTACCTGACCGATCTGCCCATCACCTACCCTGGCACGATCCCTGGCAGCCAGTTCTGCCCGTGCCGTCACGACCCACGTGCGCAGTGCAACTGGGTCGAGGGGGTCTGTACGGTGAGCGGGTCTGTTCCGTAGTCGGTGGTGACGGTGAGTGCTCGCCGGTGATCATTGAGCGTGCATGATGCGAACACGCTCGTGGGAACGGTGTTTTCGGGGTTGTCGGCGTTGGTCATCGAGGATGTGGCGGACGGTGGCGAGATAGTCCGGGTTTCGGCTCGGACCCGGGATGTTCCCGTTCCCTGTCCGGTGTGCGGGGTGGCGACGGGGAGGGTTCACGGGTACCACGGCCGGACGGTGCGGGATGTGCCGGTCGACGGCCGGCAGGTCGCGGTCCAGGTGAGGATACGACGGCTGGTCTGTCCGGCCCTGGGCTGCAGGCGGCAGACCTTCCGAGAGCAGGTCCCCGGGCTCCTGGAGCGCCACCAGCGCCGCACCACACGCCTGACCGGCCAGCTCTCCGAGCTGGTCAAGGAGTTATGCGGCCGGGCGTCCGCCCGACTCGCCCGGTCCCTGGCCGTGCCCGTGTCGTACGCCTCCGCCCTGCGGCTGCTGAGGCGGGTGCCCGTGCCGGAGGTGCGGATCCCGCGGGTGGTCGGGGTCGACGACTTCGCCCTGCGGCGCCGGCACAGCTACGCCACGGTCATCATCAACGCCGAGACCGGTGAGCGAATCGAGGTACTGCCCGGCCGCGAAGCCGCCACTCTGGAAGCCTGGCTGCGTGAACATCCGGGCATCGAGGCCGTGTGCCGGGACGGATCGGCCACCTACGCCGAGGCGGTCCGCCGAGCCCTGCCCGACGCGGTCCAGATCAGCGACCGGTGGCACCTGTGGAGCGTGCGCCGTGAGGCGCTGATTGATCGAGTGGAGGTGGGAGACCTTCGCCACCGTCCTGTCGCAGCAGGGTGGTGAAGCTGGGGGCAGCCTGAACCGGGGAGGTGCCGGGGAAGGTGGCAAGCGGGCCCGTCAAAGCCGGGACGTGTCAGTACTGCCAGATGGCGCGGGTCCGGCAAGCGAGACGGAGAGGTATACGAGAGGAACCGGTGTTTGAAGCCTCCTAAGGTGCCATCAGCTCGAACCTGGCGGATCTGGGCTGGTAGCGGTGCGTGTCCGCCGTGTGCGAGAGGCGGACAACTCCCGGGTGATGCGTTCCAGATGATCCGGGAGGCCACGGTGAAGTGCTGCGGGGTAGCCGTGGCGAGGCCGCGGGGGTATAGCCGGGTGCCTACTCCGACGAACGATCAGTCAGTGAACACGGGAACCTCCCCGGTCCTGCCCGTCGTCCGCGTCGCCAGCGCAGACGACTTGGGCTGGGCGCACCGTCCGCCGACCGGACTGTGGGAGGGGCGGAGCCGTCGTAGTACTCCGAGCCGGGGAGAGCCCGGCACATGGGGAAGGGCGGCAGCGAGATCGCGAGGGAGGTACTGCAATGTCCGAAGACACCGGGGTGGATGCCCTGGTCACGTGGCCAGTGGCTGACGTCGCCGAGCTGCGGGTACGGAAGATGCAGATCAAACTGCACCGTTGGGCGGCAGCCGATCACGGCTTCCGGTTCGACGATGTGTTCAACTTCGTCTGCGACCCGGCCACCTTGGTGATGGCCTTCGAACGGGTCGCGGGCAACACCGGAGCCCGGACGGCGGGCGTGGACGGCGTTCGCGCCGACCACGTGCGCGCGGCCGGGGCGGAAGCGTACCTGGACCGCATCCGCTCCCAGTTGAAGGCAGGGGTCTTTCGGCCAATGCCGGTGCGGGAGCGGATGATCCCCAAGACGGGCGGGAAACTGCGCCGACTGGGGATCCCGATCATTGCGGATCGGGTGGTGCAGGCCGCGCTGAAGCTGGTCCTGGAACCGATCTTCGAGGCGGACTTCCGTCCGTGTTCGTACGGGTTCCGGCCCAACCGGCGTGCGCACGACGCGATCGCTGAGATTCATCTGTTCGGTTCCCAGGGATATCGCTGGGTGCTGGACGCTGACATCGAGGCGTGCTTCGACCGGATCGATCACACGGTGCTGATGGACCGTGTTCGAGCGCGGGTGAAGGACAGGCGGGTGCTGGCGCTGGTGAAGGCGTTCCTGAAAGCCGGGATCATGACCGAGCTCGGCGAACGGGAGGAGACCGACTCCGGGACTCCGCAAGGAGGCATCCTCTCACCCCTGTTGGCCAACATCGCGCTGTCCGTGCTCGACGACTTTGCCGCCGGGCAGTGGTCAAGCGTGATGACAAGCCGACGGGACCGCGAACGACGACGACAACGGGGCCTGCCGACCTGGAGGCTGGTCCGCTACGCGGACGACTTCGTCATCATGGTCCACGGCACCCGGGAACATGTCGAAGACCTTCGCGAACAGGTGAGTACTGTCTTGGCACCGATGGGCCTCGTGCTCTCGGCGGCCAAGACGCGGATCGTCCACCTCTCGGACGGGTTCGACTTCCTCGGTTTCCGCATCGTCTGGATGCGGAAACGGGGAACTGACAAGTGGCACGTCTACACCTTCATCGCCGACAAGCCGGTCGCGTCGTTGAAGCGGAAGATCAAGGCACTGACCCAGAAGTTGTCGCATCTCGACTACAAGATCGCGTTGATCCAGATCAACCGGATTCTGCGCGGTTGGGCCAACTACTTCAGACATGCGGTCGCCAAGCACACCATGCAGACCCTGCACACCTTCGTCTGGTGGAGGGTGATCCGTTGGGTGATGCACCGGCACCGCACGAACTGGACGTCGATCCGGCGAAGGTTCCGGACCCCGGAAGGACGCTGGAAAGACATCGAGTTGGAGGGGATCACACTGTTCCACCTCGGCAAAGTAGCGATCACTCGATACCGCTACCGGGGCAACAGCATCCCCACCCCATGGCCGGACGCTCTGACGGGCCTGACTCCAACGGCATGATCTCGTGGAGAGCCCGGTGCTCGGAGACGGGCACGCCGGGTTCGGCGGGCGGGCCGGGGAAACCCACCCGGAGCGATCCCGGCAGGGCGCCCCGGTCCGACCCAACAACCTCGCCGAGGCCGTCCGTAAAGAAGTCGCCGCGCACAGCACCTGCTGGGCGAAAGCGGGCCCGCCCCCGGCCGAGGGGAAGCAGGCCGCCACCACCCGCGAGCGCTGGCAGCAGGTCCACGCCCTGCGCGAGCGAGGAGTCGGACTTCTGGAGTGCGCGCGCCGCCTGAACCTGGCTCTTAACACCGTCAAGCGCTACGACCGCGTCGCCGAACCCGAGCGCCTCATCCGCGCCCCCAAGTACCGGCCCACCCTCGTGGATCCCTACCGCGATCACCTGCGCCGACGCCGACTGGAGAACCCGGCCGTCCCCGTCACCCATCTCCTCCAGGAGATCAGGGAACTGGGCTACACCGGCAGCTCGAACTTGCTCGTCCGCTACATCAACCAGGGCCGCGTCGAGGCCGACCGGCCCGCACTCTCGCCCCGGCGCCTCGCCCGCTACCTGCTCACCCGCCCCGACCGCCTCAAAGACCACCAGCGGGAACGCATCGAGGCCGCCCGCACCGCCTGCCACGAGATGACCGCTCTGGCCGACCTCATCCACCACTTCGCCGTGCTGCTGGATCCCGCCGACGGCAATGCCACCCTGCTGAGCACCTGGATCACCTCGGCCCAGGCCGAGGACCTACCCCACCTGCATGCCTTCACCCGGGGCCTCGAGAAGGACCGCGCCGCAGTCGACGCCGCCCTCACCCTGCCGCACCACAACGGCGGCACCGAAGGCGTCAACAACAAAACCAAGCTGATCAAGCGCCAGATGTACGGCCGCGCGAGCTTCCCTCTCCTCCGCCACCGCATCCTCCTGGGCTGACCACACCCTCCGTCACCACCGACTACGGAACAGACCCGCTCACCGTACAGACCCGGTCGAGGCGCAGGAGTTGCCAGGACTGCCGGACGATCGTGCCGCGGCCTTGGGGGTGGAAGGTCCAACCCCACTGCACGATGCCGTTCTCGGCGCCGCCGACGACGAACCCGAACGCGGCCGCGGGGTCGGCTCGTACGACTTGGGAGCGGGTGGTCCATCCCGTCCGTCCTTGCGGTTGCGGCCGCTGAACCAGGCCCCCACCCGGGGTCCGGCGTCGTGGTCGTAGGCGGCGTCGGTCGCGTTGGGGCTCCAGCGGCTGATCGAGGACACGTCGCCGACGAGTTGGTAGACACGGGCGGGTGGGGCGTCGCCCCAGGCGCGCCTGGTGAACGCGTAGACGGCCGGGTCCAGGGACTCGAAAGTTGCCAGGGGGTCGGGTCGGGTGGTGGTACTCACAGGGGTGCTCCTCGGTGGTCGGACTGATCGGCTGCGTCCACTTCAGCGGCGGTGCGGCTCGGGAGCCAGACCCGCTCGTGCCTATTCACAGCTGGGGCAGGCTGGGTGTCCGCGGGACGTTAATACTCGGAGCCATGAACGGAAAATCGCAGCTCGGGGAGTTTCTGCGGACGCGGCGGTCCCAGCTGCGTCCCGAGGATGCCGCGGTGCCCACCTACAACGAGCGCCGGCGCGTGTCCGGGCTCCGGCGCGAGGAGCTGGCGTTGTTGGCGGGTGTGAGCGCCTCCTATTACACGCGGCTGGAGCAGGGGCAGTCGCAGAGTGCCTCTCCGGAGGTGCTGGACGCGATCGCCGGGGCGCTGCGGCTGGATGACTCCGAGCGGCGGCATCTGCACGATCTGGCACGGGCGGACCGGCACCGGCCGCGGGTCCGGCGGCCCGCGCCGGAGCGCGTGAGTGAGGCGGAACGGCAGTTGCTGGACGTCCTGTCGGACGTACCCGCGGTCGTTCTCGGCCTGCGCAGTGACGTGCTGGCGTGGAACCGGCTGGGACACGCCCTGTTCGCGGGGCATCTGGAGTTCGGGGCGCCGGAGGTCGCGGGGCAGCGTCCCAATATGGCCCGCCTGGTGTTCCTCGACGGTCATACCCGCGAGCTGTACGCGGACTGGCCGAGCAAGGCCAGGGCCGTGGTGGGGAACCTGCGGCTGGTGGCGGGCCGCCATCCGCAGGACGCGGCACTGCACGCGCTGGTGGGTGAACTGAGTTCGACGAGTGCGGAGTTCGCCACGATGTGGGCGGACCACCGGGTCAGGGCGTGCACCGTCGCCGCCTATGCGATGCGCCACCCGCTGGTCGGAGCGGTGAACGTCATCCAGCAGACCCTGAGCCACGGAGCGGGCCCCAGCGTCGTCGTGGCCACCACGGAGGCGGGCTCCCCTTCGCGTGCGGCGCTGGTCTTGCTGGGGCAGGCCACCGCTCAGGCCGGGCCGGGGCAGGAGGCCGCACCGACTACCCGGACCGCTCCGTCGGGGTACGTGCCGGCCAACCCGGCCGGTCCTGCGCGACCGGGCCCGCGTACTGCCGCCAGCTGATCCGCGTACCACTGGCACCGGGCGCTGTTTCCGCTCGTACCGGGCTCACCCCTGCCCGGACGGCGGCCGGTGGACGCCGCCCGTGGCCACGCGCCTTCTTGTCGGCCCGGCCGACAACTCACTTCCCCGCATGCGTCGGCGGTGGCTGCCGCATGCCCGAAAACGACTGAAGGAACCATGACCAAGAAACTCTCCCTTCTCGCTGCCACGGTGGCCGCCCTGGCCGCCGCGGCAGGTGTCGGGCTCGGCCCCTCTCAGGCATCGGCCGCCTCTCCGACGCTGGTCGACGCCCGGATCGCCGCGCACTTCGATCTGGCCAAGGGACGGACACCGGAGAACATCGCCCTGGCCCCGGACGGCGACGCGTACGTCACCTTCGCGGCCGGCCGCCAGGTCGCCAGGATCTCCGCCCACGGCGGCACCCGGATCCTGGCCACCCTGCCCGCCTCGGCAGACGGCGGCATCCACACCCCGGTCCTGGGCTTCGCCCTGACCACCGGCATCGTCCGCGCCCACGACGGCACCCTCTACTTCCTGTATGCCACGGGAACCCCCGACCTGACCGGGCTGTGGCGCCTGCGCCCGGGCGGCCGCCCGCAGCGGATCGCCGCGCTTCCCGCGGGCGGCCTGCCCAACGGCCTGGCGCTGGACGCACGCACCCGCACCCTCTACATCACCGACTCCGTCCTCGGCACCATCTGGCGCGTCCCCACCCGGGGCGGCACCCCCACCGCCTGGTCCACCGCGCCCGAACTGGCCTCCACCGGCTTCCTCGGCGCCAACGGCCTGAAGATCCGCGACGGTGAGATCTGGGCCACCAACCTCGACCGGGGCACCGTCCTGCGCATCCCCGTCCTGCGGGACGGGCGGGCCGGCCGGATCCGCACCGAGGCCACCGGGCTGCCGGGGATCGATGATTTCGCCTTCACGGGCCGCGGCGACCAGCTCCTCGCCACCCTCAACGGCTCCAGCCAGGTCGCGCTGGTGCGGCCCGGCGGCAGCCACACGATCGTGCTGAGCCCGGCCGACGGCCTGCAGAACCCCACGTCCATCGCCCTGCGCGGCGACACCGTCTACGTGCTGAGCGCCGCGTACGTCACCGCCAAGGACCCCAACCTGCTCCTCGCCACTCTGAACAAGTAACGGAGAAAGACCATGCAGGACGCAAACGAGATCACGCTCGGCGCTGTCACCGTCACCCGCGTCGAGGAGATGCACGGTCCGATCATGCCCGCGGACC
Organism: Streptomyces sp. NPDC005820; assembly: GCF_040630255.1. Classification (NCBI taxonomy): domain Bacteria; kingdom Bacillati; phylum Actinomycetota; class Actinomycetes; order Kitasatosporales; family Streptomycetaceae; genus Streptomyces; species Streptomyces sp. NPDC005820. Next base: position 14,639 of record NZ_JBEXXE010000085.1, on the reverse strand, counting down.
AGTTCTTCCCGGACCTTCCCGAGCAGGCGTGGAAGGAGCACCGCGCCATGCTGGTGCCCGACCATCACAGCCCCGATGACGCCATGGTCCACGTCGCCATGCAGACCTGGCTGCTGCGCAGCGGCGGGCAGACCATCCTGATAGACACCGGTGTGGGCAACGACAAGGCCCGCCCGGCCGTGCGCGCGTGGGACCACCTGCACCTCGACATCGAGACGGGCGCGTACGAGGTGCTCGCCGACGACATCTCCCGGCAGGTCAAGGCCGGCCTCGCCGGCGACCTCGCCGGACTGTACGAACAGCTGACCAAGTAGGCCGCGGACTCCAGCGAGGGGCATGGCCGTGTCTCACCTCGCCTGCCCGACCGTGTCCGAATCCCTCATCCGTAGTTCACACAGAAGGAAACGGCGACATGCCCGACCGCGAGTCACGTCCCACGATTCACATTCCGGGGACCACCAGCCACACCATCGCCCCTCGCGCAGGACATGACGGCCACGAGGGAACCCTGCGCTACCTCAAGGCGGGCACCGGCGCCCCGCTGGTCCTGCTGCACACTCTGCGCACGCAGGCCGAGCACTTCCGCTTCCTCATGCCGATGATCTCGCACCAGTACACCGTGTACGCCCTCGATCTGCCCGGGATGGGCCACTCCGAGATCGTGCCCGGCGCGTCGTACGAAGAGCCGGCGCTGCGCGCGGGCGTCGAACGGCTGCTGACCGAACTCGACCTGCACGACGTGACATTGGTCGGGGAGTCGTTGGGCGGAGTGCTCGCGCTGGCCACCGCGGCCGATCTGCCCGAGCGGGTGCGGCGCGTCGTCGCGGTGAACGCGTACGACTACCGTGACGGAATCGCCCGGTCCAGCGTCCTCGCCCGTGTGGTGATCGGTGGGATCATCGCTCCGGGGGTGGGCAAGTTGATCGCAGAGCAGGAGCCCAAGCCCATCCTGCGCAGAATCCTGCAGGGCGGCGTGGGTGACAAGGCCGCCTTTCGGGACGCCTACCTGGACGAGCTCCTCAGATCAGGCAGGCGTCCTGGCTTCCCAACCGTCGCTCGTGCTCTGTACCGGAACATGCCCAGCCTCATCGCGGCCCGCTCGCGCTACCCCGAGGTCAAGGCCCCCATCCACCTCGTCTACGGCGAGAAGGACTGGTCCCGGCCCTCGGACCGGGAAGCCAACAAGAAGCTGCTGCCCGCCGCCGACTTCACCCAGGTGCCGGGAGCGAACCACTTCATTGCACTGGAGAGGCCAGAGGTGGTGGCCGACCTGTTGGATGCAGTGGAGTGACCCCCGCACGCCGGCGGGGTCACCCCCGTTTCGTTCGGGGTGGAGCGGGATGAAGTTCGACTCCACGCTCATCTGCGTGACGAACCGGATCCGGGGGAAACCGGCACTCGGGTCCCGCCGCGGGTGCTGACCTTCCGCTGAATCGTCGGTCACAGGTCGAGCTGCTGCGCTCGCCGCCCACCTCGGGGGGCGAGCGACCTCACCCCTCCAAGCCGTCAGTTGCTTGACACAACGTGCTAGATTCACAGCATGTTGGGCCGAACATACGACAGTCAACTGTGCTCCATCGCCCGGACTCTGGAGATTGTGGGCGAACGCTGGACCTTGCTGATCATTCGCGACGCGCTGCTCGGCCTTCGCCGGTTCGAGGAGTTTCAGGACAGTCTCGGTATCGCCCGCAACGTACTCACCAACCGCCTCTCCAAGCTGGTCGACGACGGGCTGCTGGATCGGGTCCGTTACCAGGAGCGGCCCGCCCGCTATGAATACCAGCCGACGAGCAAGGCCAAGGACCTGCTCACCGCGTTGCTTTCTTTGATGCATTGGGGCGATGAGCACGCCGAGGGGCAGAGCGGCCCGCCGCGGATCACGAGCCATGCGGGATGCGGAGGCAACGTTCGGGAACGGCTCGTGTGCGCCCGATGCGGACAAGTCGTGGGGCCGGACGCCGTTGACTTGCTTCCCGGCCCAGGGCTCGCTGATTTGCCGACCTGACATTCGAAGCGGCTCAACGGGTTGGCCACTACCGGCTGGGCACGTACCGAGTCGTGATCAGCGAGAACGAACGAAATGGCCGTTGCCGTCCATCCACTTGCTCGTCGTCTCCCGTCAGCGGCGAGGGTGACCTCGCTGGTCAGTTCCTTCCTGGAGCACGCGCGAAGAGCGGCCCGCAGTCGGAGTTCGCGTCGGCGTCGCGATGAGCTTGCGCCGGAAGCGCGGTCGCCGACCGACCGGACGGCGCCCTCCTGCGGCCCGTCTCCCAACCCTGCCCGGCCGGGCGTGAACTATCAGGGCGCCCGCTTGCCGCTGCCGTAGCCGCCTGGAGTACCTGCCGTTCCGGTGGTTCGGCGAATGCAGCGCTCCGAGCTTTTCTTCCACGTCCGCCGGTTGCACTCACATCCGACAGAAGACTCAACAGAAAGATCACGACTCGGATGTCAGTTGCTTCATGAAACTCGCGCACCTAAGATCGAGTTGCTTCATGAAACTTGTACGCACCCCGCCCCGTGAGGTATCGCTCGATGGCCAAGAACAAGCTCGAGGACCATCCCACCGTCGTCCAAGCCCGCCGGCGTGAACGCACCCCCGACCGGCCCGCCGAGCCGCTGGACGCGGCGTGGCTGCGCCGGCTGGTTCTCGACGCGGGGGCGGACGACGTCGGCTTCGTCGAGATCGACCGGCCGGACATCGCCGACCAGCGAAATGACTTGAACGCCGCCCTGCCGGGTGTCCGAACGCTGATCAGCTTCGTGACCCGAATGAACCGGGAGAACATCCGCACTCCTGCCCGCTCGGTCGCCAACCTGGAGTTCCATCACACCGGCGACCACACCAACGAAATCGGCCGGCACGTGGTGGGCGAGCTGGAAGCGGCGGGCGTGCGCGCCATCAACCCCGCGATGGGTTTCCCGATGGAGATGGACAACTTCCCCAGGAAGGTGTGGGTCGTCTCGCACAAGCCGGTCGCCGTGGCGGCGGGGCTCGGCAAGATGGGCATCCACCGCAACGTCATCCACCCCAAATTCGGCAACTTCGTCCTGCTGGGCACGATCCTCGTCGACGCCGAGGTCAGCGAGTACACGCGGCCCATCGAGTACAACCCCTGCCTGGAATGCAAGTTGTGCGTGACGGCCTGCCCGACCGGGGCGATCGCCTCCGACGGTCACTTCAACTTCTCCGCCTGCTACACGCACAACTACCGCGAGTTCATGGGTGGTTTCGGTGACTGGGCCGAGCAGGTCGCCGAAAGCCGTGACGCCCACGACTACCGCTCACGAGTGAGCGACAGCGAGAGCGCGTCCATGTGGCAGAGCCTGTCCTTCGGTGCCAACTACAAAGCGGCCTACTGCATGTCGGTCTGCCCGGCCGGCGAGGACGTCATCGGCCCCTGGCTGGGCGATCGCAAGGCACATCTGACCCAGGTCGTTCGTCCGCTGATGGACAAGGAAGAGACCGTCTACGTCGTCCCGGGTTCCGACGCCGAGCAGCACGTGGCCGACCGCTTCCCGAACAAGCGCACGAAGCAGGTGGCGATGAGCCTGCGAGCGAACAGCATCGACGGTCTGGTGGAAGGTCTTCCGCTGATCTTCCAGCGCGAACAGGCCAAGGACATGTCCGCCACCTACCACTTCACCTTCACCGGCGACGAGTCCCGGCAGATCACCGTGACCATCCGCGGCCGCGAACTCGGTGTCACCGAAGGACATCACGGTGAGCCGGATCTCAGGATCACCGCCGACACCCGCACCTGGCTGCGCTTCCTCAGCAAGCCTTCGCTGTTGGCGTGGGCGCTGGTGCGTCGCCAGATCAAGCTGCAGGGCTCGCCCCGCTTGCTGCGTGACTTCGGCCGCTGCTTCCCGTCCTGATCGGCCAGGCAAGAACGCATCACCGAACCATCACTGTGAGAAATGAGAGGCGGACCATGAGCACTATCGGCACCGAATTCGAGCTCGACCTCGTACTGGACCGCAAGGAGACGATGGCCGATGGCGTCGTGCTGCTGACGCTGCGCGACCCGGAAGGCCGCCCCTTGCCGGAATGGCAGCCGGGCGCCCACATCGATCTGATACTGCGGGCCGACCTGGTCCGGCAGTATTCGCTGTGCGGGGATCCAGGGGATCGGTCCCGTCTTCAGGTCGCGGTGCTGCGTGAGCCGGAAAGCCGCGGCGGGTCGAGCCACGTGCACGACGTGCTCACGGAGGGCGAGCCGGTGCGTGTCCGCGGGCCACGCAACCACTTTCCGCTGGTGAAGGCCAAGAACTACCTGTTCATCGCAGGCGGAATCGGGATCACCCCCATCCTGCCCATGGTGGCGGCCGTCAACGCGACCCGCGCCGACTGGCGCCTCGTCTACGGGGGCCGCACCCGAGCGTCGATGGCGTTCGGTGAGACCTTGCAGCGGGCCTACGGAGACCGGGTGAGCCTGCGGCCGCAGGACGAGTACGGGCTGCTGGACCTGGCCTCCCTGCTCGGCAAGCCGCAACGGAAGACAGCCGTCTACGCCTGCGGCCCCGAACCGCTGCTCGCGGCGGTCGAGGCCGGCTGCGGGAAGTGGCCGAGCGGGTCTCTGCACCTGGAGCGCTTCGCCCCGAAGAAGGACCTCACCGCCGGGCCGCTCACGACCTTCGAGGTCGAACTCGCCCGGTCCGGCAGGACACTGACGATCTCCGAGGACATGTCCATTCTCGAGGCCGTCGAAGGCACTGGCATATCGGTGATGACATCGTGCGAGGAGGGAATCTGCGGAACCTGCGAGACGAAGGTGTTGTCCGGCCAGATCGACCACCGCGACTCGGTCCTGAATGACGAGGAACACGCCGCGGGCGACACCATGATGATCTGCGTCTCCCGAGCCAAGGGCAACCGCCTGATCCTCGACCTCTGACCCTGGGTATTCAGCGGAACTGGGTTGTCTGACGCCCCGATAGCAGAAAGGTGCCGTTGACCTGCAAGGATGCGAGTGTCGAAGTCATATCCGGAGCAGAGAGCAAGGCACCTTTCTGGTTGTCGAGAGTACAGGGTGGGACCCTCACTGTCGGTGGCGACTGAGGCGAAGAGGCTGATCGGGCATGCCGGGGCGGTGCTGCTGCGCCGGTGCGCGGACCGCACGGGGCTGACGGGTGCGTTGGCCGGGGTGCTGCCGTCCAGCGTGGTGGCCAGGTGGCGGGAACGCGCTGGTGTGCTGGTGCATCTGGCCATTGCAATCGTGCTCGGGGCGGCGAACCTGTCGGAGGCCGAGCACCTCCAGGTGAGGCGGTGGTTGCGGGTGGCCTTGCGGCCGGTGACGATCACCGGGTCGTCGGGTCGTCGTCCAGGCCGACGAGGCCGGGTTCGGCCAGGGCCCCGAGCCCGGCCTCGCACAGATGGCCGGTGATCTTGTTGTGGCGGGCCGCTGGTCTCCCCGCTCGTCGGCGTGGCCGCAACGCTCACCGCCACCGTGCTCGGCACAGCCGTAGGCGCCACCGCCGGCGGCCTGGGCGGCTGGGCCGACCGGGCCCTAAGCGGCTCGTCGACACCGTCTCCGCCGTTCCGCACCTGCTGCTCGGCATCTCCGTCGCGCTCGCCCACTGGCTGTCCATCGCCCGCATCGTGCGCGCTGAGACGCTCTCACTGCGCTCCAGGCCGTACATCCGGAAGGCGGGTGCGGACTGAGGCAGGCAGGTGGCGTGCCTCCCGCCTGCCCGGAAACAACGGGAGAGCCGGCCGATCCATTGCGGTAGGTAAGGGCGCCGAAGCAGTCATGTCGGCTCTCGGAGCGCGGCAGGCATCCTCCTAGGGTCACGCGGTGACAGTGGGCTCGCCGTCGGGGACTGTCACGGCCCAGGCGGCCATGACGTCGAGGACGGCGCGCAACCCTTCGCCGAGAGGGGTGAGCCGGTATTCGACCCGTGGGGGGATCTCCGGGTAGGCGGTGCGGGTGACAACGCCATGCCTCTCGAACTGGCGCAACCGACTGGTCAGAGTGTGCGGGCTGATGCCGGGAAGGGCGTCGCGCAACTCTGTGAAGCGGTGGGGTCCACGTAGGAGTTCGCGCACGATAAGGGTGGCCCACGGCCCGTCGAGCAGGGTGATGAACCGGGCGACGCCGCACTCCGGGAGACGGTCAGCAGTCATGGTTCGAGTCTAGGCCATTAGTGCAGTTGATGTAACCACGGCAGTGTATGCACTAATGGGTCCATGACCTACATGATTCATGGCGCCACCGGCGCCCAGGGTGCCCCTGTCGTCGCAGCCGTCACCGCCGCGGGCAAGCCTGTGACCGCCCTGACCCGCAACTCGGGCGTCGTCGTGGAGGGCGCCCGCGTGCTGGCCGTCGACTATTCCTCCGCTGCGGATCTGGCCGATGCCTACCGTGGCGCGGAGGGGGTGTTCGTCCACCTGCCGGTGGCCCCGGAGAAGGACTGCCTGGCCTTCGCGCGCAATATCGTGGCCGCCGTCCGTGAGGCCCGGCCCGGGCGCGTGGTGTTCTCCACCAGCGGCGGCCTCGTGCGCGCCGACGGCGAGGGCGGTCGGGACGCCTCGGCGGAGAGCGCCGTCGCGGTGCTCGTCGCCGGGCTGGCGGACAGCGGTGTCTCCCACGCGGTGATCGAGCCCCGGTTCTACCTGGAGAACCTGCTGCTGCCGAACGTGATCGCGGGTGTCCGGGAGGAGGGCGTGCTGCGCTACGCGCTGCCCAGCGGCTTCCGCGCCTCGTGGGCCTCGCACCTGGACATAGCCGACGTCGCCGCCGTGCTGTTCGAGCGCACGGACGTCACCGGCGTGGTCTCCGTCGGGCAGTACCCGGCGGTCAGCGGAGAGGACCTGGCCGAGGCGTTCGGCACGAGGCTCGCACGGACCGTGACCTACGAGGCGACCGACCCCCACGTCTTCTTCGCTCCGCTCGCACCCATGCTGGGCGAGGAGGCCACGGCCGCCATCGCCGACAGGTACCAGGCGCTCAGCACACAGCCGGACCACTCGATCACGGCCGAGCGCGCCGCCCAGACGCTCCTCGGCGTGACACCCCGGACCGCGAGCCAGTGGCTGGCCGACATCGATCTCTGAGCCCCGCCGGTAGAACGGTCATGTCGAGGCAGTGGCAGCGAGTGATCAGAGACCTGCCTCGCTCGACCTGGGGCGCGCCCGGTGATGAGGAGGCAGTGGTCGGGCGGGTCAGAAGTGGCCGGGCGGGACCGGGTCCAGGGTCTGTTCGGCCCAGATGGTCTTGCCCCGGGCGCTCTGGCGGGTGCCCCAGCGCTGGGTGAGCTGGGCGACGAGGAGCAAGCCGCGACCGCCCTCGTCGTAGGTGCGGGCACGTCGCAGGTGCGGAGCGGTGTTGCTGCCGTCGGACACTTCGCAGATGAGGGTGTTGTCGTGGATCAGGCGGAGTTGGATCGGAGGTTGGCCGTGCCGGATGGCGTTGGTGACGAGTTCGCTGACGACCAGCTCGGTGACGAAGGCGGCGTCGTCCAGTCCCCAGGCCTCGACCTGTGCCAGCGCGTCCTTGCGGGTCTGGGCGACGGCGGAGGGGTCGGCCGGTATCTCCCACGTGGCGACCTGGGAGGTGTCGAGCGCGCGGGTGCGGGCGAGGAGGAGTGCGACGTCATCGGCCGGGCGCTCGGGCAGGAGATCGGCGAGCACCGTGTCGCACAGGGCGTCCAGGGAGGGCGCCGGCCGGGTGAGCAGGTGGCGGAGCCGGTCAAGACCGTCGTCGATGTCACGGTTCCGGGATTCGACGAGACCGTCGGTGTAGAGGGCGAGCAGGCTGCCCTCTGGCAGGTCGACCTCGGTCGCCTCGAACGGCAGGCCGCCCAGACCCAGCAGGGGGCCTGCCGGGAGGTCGACGAGTGCGGCGGTGCCTTCGGGGCTCACCACGACCGGCTGCGGGTGTCCGGCCCGGGCGAGCGTGCAGCGCCGGGAGATCGGGTCGTAGACGGCGTACAGGCAGGTCGCGCCGACCTCGCCGGCGGGCTTGGGGTACCGGTCGGTGGGCTCGTCGACCTCCTGCTCGGTGGACAGGCGGGCGGCCAGGTCGTCGAGGTGGGTGAGCAGTTCGTCGGGGGGCAGGTCGATGTCGGCGAGGGTGCGTACGGCCGTACGCAGACGGCCCATGGTCGCGGAGGCGTGGAGGCCGTGACCGACGACATCGCCGACGACCAGCGCCACCCGCGCCCCGGACAACGGGATCACATCGAACCAGTCACCGCCCACACCGGCCTGCCCTCCTGCCGGGAGATAGCCGGAAGCGACCTCCAACGCCGCCTGCTCGGGCAGCCGCCGAGGCAGCAGGCTGCGCTGCAGCGTCACCGCCGTACCTCGTTCACGGGTGTAGCGCAGGGCGTTGTCTATGCAGACGGCCGCCCGGGCCACCAGTTCCTCGGCCAGGACCAGATCGTCCTGCTGGAAGATCTCGGGATGGTGGTAGCGGACGAAGACGGCGACGCCCAGGGTGGTGCCGCGTGCCGACAGGGGCACCGTCATCACCGAGTGGATGCCGAGTTCGCGGACCTGGGAGGCCCGGACCGGGTCGTCGGCGGCCCAGTCGGTGATCGCGGCGTCGGTCATCTCGTACAGTGAGGCCCGTCCGGACCGGAGACTCTCGACTGGTGCGGAGTGCTCCGGATACCCGTCCACATCGCCCAGGCCGACGACCGCCTCCGGGATGCCCGGGGTCACGGACTGGTGGGCGACGCGTCGCAGGAGGAGTGGACCGGCCGCCGTCCCGGCTTCCTGAACCGGCTCGTGCAGGTCGTCGAGCGAGGTCAGCAGGTCGACGCTGACGAAGTCGGCGAGTTCCGGGATGGTCACGTCCGCCAGTTCCTGCGCCGTCCTCATCACGTCGAGCGAGGTGCCGATGCGCCGGCCGGCCTCGGCGATCAACTGAAGCCGCTTGCGCGCCCAGTACTCCTCCGTCATGTCGTGCCCCAAGTGGCCGACGCCGCGCAGTTCGCCCGCCCGGTCCCGCAGCGGGTACAGCAGGACTGACCAGGCGTGCTCGCGCGTCTCACCGGGGACGCGCATAAAGTGCTCCTGGTACTGCGGCTCGCCGGTCTCGAGCACCCGCCTCACGCCCCGTGCCAGCTCATCGGCGACCGGATTGTCCCCGATCTCGTCGAGGTGCAGTCCGCGTACGTCGTCCTCGGTGAGGTTCAGGATCTGTTCCATGGGCTCGTTGAGTCGCCGCAGCAGGAGACTGGTGTCGTACAGCGCCAACGCACAGGTGGGGGACTCGGTGAAGCTCCAGTCCACGAGGGCTTCGTCAGCCGGCTGAGGCTGCCGCCCGGCCAGGGCGGAGACCAGAAACCACTCGCGGGTACCGGCCTCCGGCGTCCGGTGGTGCGCGATGACCCCGATCTCCAGCCGATGGCCGTCACGGTGCCGGACGAAGACCTTCCCATGCCATCTCGGCAACGCCTCGACGGAGCGCAGATCCTCCGCCGGGATCGGCTCGGCCAGCAGAACGGCCGCCGACCGCCCCACGATCTGCGCGGCCGAGTACCCCAGCAGCCGCTCGGCGCCCGCGTTCCACCCGGTCACGGTGGCATGCTCATCGAGGGTGACGCGCGCCGTGAACGCCCCGTCGACCGGCTCTGCGAGCGGTGGCGTCGCCCGGTCAGCAGCGATGCGCTCGTCCATGATCGCTCATCTCGCTCTCGCGGAGATCCAGGTATCCGATCCGAGGTCCGCGTACGCCCGGCAGCAGATCGCAGGGCGTAAGCCATTATCGCCCCTGCAGCTCGGCGCTGAGAGGCTGTCGGCCGGTTGATCATGTGTGCAGTGTGATCAGGTCTCGGTGTACCTCCCGGATCGGCTTCGACCAGGCACCCGTGTGCGTTCCGGTTCCGCTGCCGGGGCCGCGCCGGCGACGTCGGGTGCGTAGCGTGGATGGAGCCGTCGGCTATCAGCGGGCGTCTTTGGTTGGCCGGGTCCTTGACGTACGCCTGGTCGAGTGGGCGACGTGGGCTCCTGACGGAGGAATCCCTCGGCGGGTCTGCAGGGCACGCCTTCTGGGTCTACGTCGCAGAGCCGCACGAAGATGTAGGCGTCGGGGTTGCTCCCGGTGTGCGTCAGCTCCACGGGTGTTTCATGATCTCCAGCGGCGTTCCGGCAAGCAAGAATAGGAATGTTGTCGGAGCGATGCCACCCGGTCCGTCGGCCAGAAGCCTGCCACCCGACTGCAAGTGGCAGACAGTCTCGATCACTGGTGGCGTGGCCATTGAACCGGCAGCGCCAAGTCGGCACTGACGACGGGCCGCATCCTCGCCCTCATCCAGCGCTACCCGACGCAGGCACCACGACGGCCCTGCCGTGAGCCGCAGCCGGTCGCCCCGGCAGCTTCTACCAGCCGACCGGGCACCCGCGGAGCATTGCGCGGCAGGGCGCGGTCGAGATCCCTCGCGTCGGCGGGGCCATGGCTCACCGCTCAGGAACGGTCCGTCGTTGCCTCATCCGAGCACGCCCTCAACGCCTCGCTCATCAGGAAGAACATCGACGACGAAATCCGATGTCGAGACTGCCAAGGCAATCAGGCACAACAGGGTCACACTGGTCGACCCACATACGATCACGAGCTCTGGCGTCACAGCCCGCGTGATGTCCGTGGTACTGGAGGACGGAGCCGCCAGGGCGGCTCCGTATCCGAGGAGTCGGTACTTCTCGGCAGGCGCCGCGTCGAGCGGTGACGCCGATCACGGCTCAGGGGCAGGCCTTGACCGAGAAGACCTCGATCTTCATCCCGACTGCGCGCCGGTGCTGATCTGCTGGGTGAGTTTGAGCAGTTCTTCGACGTGGTAGAGCTCGGTGATCTTGCCGTCGACAACGCGCATGATGTCCTGGCCGTTGATGTCGACCGGGTTGCCGCTTGCAGCGAACCCGAAGGCGTCTCCGGTATGAGTCGAGGTCATCCGCCAGTGCAGGACTATCCAGCCGCCGGGAAGCTCCTGATGGAACAGGATCCGGTGCTGCGTGCCGGTGAATCCGTCCCGGACCGCGGCGATCGACGCCCGCATGCCTTCGATGCCCGAGGCCGCGTCAGTGGCGGGGTTGTGGTCGATCATGTCCGGGGCGAACACCTCATCCGCCCCGGCGACGTCGCCGGTGTCGTAGAGCTCCAGTTCGCGCGCGGCGACCCGGAGCGCGGTGCTCGTCGCCGAGCGCACCATCTCACTTGCCGTGTTGGCCGTACTGATCGCAGGCATGAAGTCCTCCCTGGTATGTGGTGGGGCTGCCTCGCCAACAGTTCCGCAACCGAACCAGTTACTTCAAATGAACTAATGGAGGGAGCGGGAGTGATGTAGCGCACTGCCACGGTGTCAGATCGTCGGGTTACCGGCATCCCGGACAGACCTGGGAGGACTCGTCGCGCAGCGGAGACGAGACACCACCGGCTCGCCCGACTACACGTGCCCGTCCTGAAATCCGCGCAGCTCTTGGGGACCCGCGGGCCGCATGGTCCAGTGGAACCGATCCTGTTGCGGTGGGTTTCATCGAGCAGAGCACAGTCCCGGTGATGATTACGTTTCTCCACACGTTCCAGTGTCGGGCGCGACTCCAGTCACCCGAATACGTGCAGACCCGCTCACGAGCTGAACACCGATCGTCCGCCTCGGGTAGGGCCCAGGTCCGCGGGGAGCAGGCCCCCTCTCCGTCTGGAGGTGGCGCTGCGACGTACGCCTCGCGATGGTGGCCGCGGAACCGTCGTGGGAAGCCCTGGCTGACCACGTTGGCCGCGCGGACCATGCCGCCACGAGAAGGGCACCCCGATGAGCGGTTACAGCGAGCGCGAGCAGGAGGGCCTGGACCTGCTCTTCCGCCTGGAGAGGGAGCGTGAGCAGCGGCTCAGTCTCCCGGACACACACGCCGTGCTGTGCGCCTCGCAGACCGGGTACGCCGCGAGCACAGCTTCGACATCGCCCTCGCGGGGCTCGTCGAAGATCATGACCTGGTGCTGCGCGTCTGGTCGGGAACGCAGTGCGACACCCTTCACGACCTGGCCGTTCCCCATAACCAGGGACTATGCGGAGATCGCTGTTACACCACTCGGCGGGACACCATCCGAGTTCGAGTGGCCGCGGCCGACGGCGTTCAACTGGGCACTGGATTACTTCGACCGGATCACCGAGGGCAACGACCGGCGCGCGCTGTGGGTGGTCGACGAGGACGGCGGCGAGCGGACCCGTACCTTCGCCGAACTGTCGCGGCGCTCGAACCAGGTCGCCAACCACCTGAGAGACCTCGGGCTGCGGCGTGGTGACCGGATGCTGGTCATGCTGGGCAGTGTCGACGCGCACCGGAGCGTGGGAGCCGCCGGGTGGCGAGACTTCCCTGACTGACGGCGGAAAGGGTGAAGTGCTGCCGACGTGCTGCGCACTGCCGCACGCGCACGACCACATGAGCCGACGGTGTCAGGGATGCCTGTGTCGACGTTCGGAGCCTGTGCCGGGTCTCACCTACTCGCGTCGCGGAGGATGGTGTCGACCGTGCGGTGGGCGAAGGACGTCAGTTCTTCCGGGTCCTGCCGTCCGAAGGTGGCGGTCCAGAGTGCGAATCGGCCGAAGAGGGCCGACCAGAGGGTGACCGCCGCATGTTCGACGCCCTCGGGCCAGCGCATGCCTTCGCTCTCGCAGGAGCGGAACGCGTCGAGCCACTGCTGCCACAAGGTGCGGGCCGGGTGCGACTCTCGCGGAATGCCGAAGGCGGTGGCGTCGTAGCCGAACATCAGACGGTAGATGCCCCGTTGGGTGCGGGCGAAGGCGTAGAAGGCGTCAGCCTGAGCGTACAGCCGCTCACGGGCGTCGGCGCCCCCGGCGAGCTCTTCCGCGTCCGCGTCACGCATGGCGGCGACGAGGCGCTGGTAGCCGTCCTCGGTGACTGCGCGGGCGAGTTCGTCCTTGTCGGCGAAGTGCAGGTACATGCTCTGGGCGGCGATGCCGACCTCGCGGGCAACCTCGCGGAGTGAGACGGGCAGGGCATCGTTCGCCACCTTCTCGTCGAGCAGGCGGGCGACGGCCGCGAGGATGTCCTCGCGGAGACGGTCGCCCTGGCCACGGGGGTTACGTCTGCGTGCGGTGGCGGTCGGCTGGTCGTTCACCTTCCTCATTGTGGTCGATGCGCCAACGGGGTGGGTGGCCCGGTCAGGTCGGGTCACCCATCCCGCTGACGGCTACGCCTCCGCGAAGATCCGCGTAGCCGTGGCCATGGCCTGGCCGGCGGCCGGGAAGCCGATGTAGGGGACGGTGTGCAGTACGGCCTCCAGGATCTCCTCCGGAGTGAGTCCGTTGGCCTGGCCCGCCACGACGTGGTTGCGCAGTTCCGTCTGATGTCCCTGGGCCATCAGGACGCCGAGGGTGACCAGGCTCCGGCTGCGGCGGTCCAGACCCGGGCGATCCCAGATCTCGCCGAACACCTGCTCCAGGGCGAGTCGGGCGAGGGTGGGGACGGGGCCTTCGCCCTCGGGCACGGCGCCCATGTTCGCGGCCATGAACTCCTTGCCCAACATCTCCTGCACGACACGCTCGCCTGCGGCTCGCCGGGAGCCCGGCAGGCCGGCCACGTCCGTGTCCCGCTCTTGTGCGGTCTTGCTCATGACTCTTCTCCGTTGTTCTCGGGGGTGGTCAGACGCGACAGCATGCCCAGGCCGGTTGCGGTGGTGGTGCCGGCATCGATCGGGAGCACGGTGCCGGTGATCCAGCGTGATTCCGGGCTCGTCATGAACAGCGCGGCCCAAGCCAGGTCCCAGGCGGTGCCCTCCAGACCGAGCAGGTTGGCCTTGCGGCGCAATGCCCGGCCCTCGGTGCCACCCTGGTCGCCCATGGGGGTGTAGAGGTGCCCGGGGACCAGGCAGTTGACGCGGATGTTGTCCGGCCCCCAGGTGTGGGCGAGGTCGACGGTCATGGCCTGGAGGGCGCCCTTGCTGGCGCCGTACGCCCCGGTGCTGAAGCCGCGCAAACCCGCGATGAAGGAGACGTTGACGATCACTCCCCCGCCGCTGCGCACCAGGTGCGGATGGGCGGCCCGCGCCACCAGCATGGGGGCGGTCGCGTTGACGGCGAAGACCCGTCCAGTGGTGATCACCAGCGCGTCGTAATCACATGCCGTGCCGTCGGCCAGCACTACGCGGGACTTCTCGGTGTCGAGGCCCACGGCCGCGGTGCCGGGTAGATGAGTGACGCCGAGCGCGTCCCACTGCTCGCTCGGCCGCAGCAGCAGCCGGTCCGTCTCCCATTGGCCCGCCAGCAACTGCTTCGACAGCGGCGGACGGTCGTAGGGCAGTCCCGGTTCGTCGCCGATCAGGGTCACGGCACCGGCGAAGCCGCGCCGCCGCACCTCCTCCGCCACCGCCAGTCCTGCGGCCGACGCACCGACCACGACGAGCCGTCCCGGTTACGGGGCGGCGGCCACCTCAGCCCTCCTCGATCAGGATGGCCGCGGCCGGACACACCTGCGCCGCCTCCCGCACAACCGCCTGCTGCTCGGCTGCGGGCTCCGGTTCGAGCAGGACGACGATGCCGTCCTCGTCCCGCTGGTCGAAGACCTCCGGGGCGACCAGCACACACTGAGGTCTTTCAGAGTGGCCACCGATCGGGTGACAGGAGCTGTGGCCACAACGCACAAGGCTCCCGTGCCGTTGAGGGAGGTGTTCGAAGTCTCA
>NZ_JBEXXE010000084.1:0-25242 GCF_040630255.1 Streptomyces sp. NPDC005820 | reverse complement strand
TCACTCGGATTCCGCCCATGCAGATTCAACGCCCGCACCGCATACCCGCACGACCGCAGATGACCCGCGATGCACGCCACACCCAGGTTCTCCCGGACCTTCTCGTAGAAGAGGCGCATCGCGGGGTCGAGGCGGAGGTACTCGTCATCGTTGATCAGCACGTTCTGGTTGTTGACACTGGAGAATCCGGTGAGGATCTCGCGGGGTGTCATCAGCACCGCGTCAGCCATCCGTACTCCACTCCCTGCGCCCGGTCGCGTTGTCTGTCAGGAGCAGCGCGGCGTTGTTGCCGCCGAACCCGAAGTTGTTCACCAGCACGGAGCGCGTCCCGTCACCGGGCTCCGGATCGCGCAGCACCCGGACGTGCCGTGCGTCGAGGGGCTTGCGCAGCCCGGGTGTGCCCGGCAGGACCTGGTCGCGCAGGGCCAGGACCGCCGCGACGACGCCGGGGAACACCGAGGCGTGCAGCAGATGACCGGCCGCGCCCTTGTACGAGCTGACCGGGACGCCCCGCCAGTCGTGCTCGGCGCCGACCTGGTCCAGGGCCAGCAGTTCGGCCTCGTCGCCCTGGCGGGTGCCGGGGGCGTGGCCGTGGACGAGGTCGACGGTGGTGAGCCCGGCCATGGCCAGGGCCTCGCGCATACAGGCGGCGCCGATGTGCGCGTTGAGCCGGCTGACGCCCTGGCCCGCGACCCGGCAGGAGATCCCGCTCAGTGTCGCCCGGGGGCGGTGTCCACGGGCCGCCGCGCGCTCCGCCGTCTCCAGCACGATCGCGCCGGCGCCCTCCCCGACGGTGACGCCGGAGCGGTCCTCGTCGAAGGGGCGGGCGGCCGTCGTACTCGTCGCGCGCAGGACGTCGAGGCAGGCGTAGTCGTAGGTGTTGAGGGACGACACCCCGGTGACGACCGCCAGGTCGGCCAGCCCGCACAGCAGCCACTCGCGGGCCAGGGCCAGCCCGAAGGCGCCCGACGCGCAGGCGTGCGCCATCAGCACCGTGTTCCGCGCGGGGATGCCGAGGCCGTCGCCGTCCCAGTCGGGCTCCAGGGCGATCTCCTCGATCCGGGGCGCTCCGGCGACCTGCGGAAGGTGCGGGACCACCCCGGCGAGGACCAGCAGGGTGCGAGGCGGAAGCTCTTCCACACCGGCCTCGCGCAGGGCCTCGGTACGGGCGCGGTCCAGCAGCGTCCGCCGTACCGGCTGCCCGGGCGATGGCTCGACCCCGGTCTGGCAGACGGTCCTGCCGCGGAACCGGGACGCGTCGAAACGGGTCGGCTCGGTCAGGGCCCGGCTGCCGTCCAGCAGATTCCGCCAGAACACCTCGCCGCCGTCCCCGAAGGCGGTGACGAGCCCGGTACCGGAGACGACCACCGGGGCGGCCCTCGTCCGTGCGGGGCCGGGGCCGGGGCCGGGATCAGCCGCGGTCACCGGAACGTTCGTGGTCCGCGCGGGGCCTGAGCCGGATACGACCACCGCATCGCCCTCCGCCCGCGCCGGGCCGGGGGCGGATGCGACCACCGGGTCGCCCTGCGCCCGTGCCGGGCCGGAAGCGGAAACGACCACCGCATCGCCCTCCGCCCGCGCCGGGCAGGGGGCGGATGCGACCACCGGGTCGCCCTCCGCCCGCGCCGGGCAGGGGGCGGAAACGACCACCGCATCGCCCTCCGCCCGCGCCGGGCAGGGGGCGGATGCGACCACCGGGTCGCCCTCCGCCCGCGCCGGACCGGAAGCGGAAACGACCACCGCATCGCCCTCCGCCCACGCCGGGCAGGGGGCGGATGCGACCACCGGGTCGGCCTCCGCCCGTGTCGGGCCGGGGGCGGCGGCGGTCACCGGGACGGCTGTGATGTGGTAGCCGTTGCCGTGCGGATCGCGGAGGAGTTCGCAGACGACCATCGCCCGGTGCAGGCCCGCGCCGACCGTGCCCCAGGCCCAGCGCCAGGCCTGGAAGGCCGCCGCGCGCGGGCTGATCAGCACATGCCCCTGCCCGTCCCAGTCGCCTGCCTCGGCCAGTTCCTGCAGCAGCTGGGCCGGTTCCGGGGTCATGGCCTCGGTCGGCCGCAGTCTGCGTCCGCCGGCCTCCGCCTCCGCGCAGCGGGTGACGTACCGGGAGGTGGCCGCGACACAGTAGTCGGTGGCCGCCATGACCACGGGTGCGGTGGTGCGCAGGGCGGCGGGGAGGCGGTCCAGCGCGGCGGCCAGCACCTCGACGAAGGCGGTGGTCAGGGAGGCGCGGGCGGGCAGGACGGTGAGGCCGGGGCGGAGGTCGTGCGGCGGGAGCGGCGCGGTGCCTCCCACGATCACGGCGGTCGCCGTCGGCGCGGTCATGACGCCGCCGTCCCGACCGTCGGGACGCCGGCCGGCGGGCCGAGCCGCTCGGCGAGTTCGTCGAGGGAGAGCCCGCCGGTGAGGTAGGTGCCCACGTCGGCCAGCCGGGGGTCGCCGTGCCGGTCGGCGACGCGTCGCCAGAAGCGGGGCAGGAGGTCGCCGGTGTCCCGGCGGGCGGTCGGGAGGTGGTACGAGACCGTGTCGAGGAGGTGGAACTCGGCGCCGGAGGCCGCTAGCCGCAGCCCCAGTTCGAGATCCTCGCCGCCCCACAGGTCCCCGTAGTGCTCGTCGAAGCCGCCGACCCGTTCGAAGAGGGTGCGCCGGACGCTGGTACCGGTGCCGATGCAGCTGAGCCAGCGCAGCGCGGCGTGGCCGGGCGAGCCGATCACCTTGCGGGCGGTCCGTTCGATGAAGGAACGGCGTGGCCCGAGGAGGGGGACGGCCGCGTCGAGGCCGGCGAGGGTGGCGGGCTCGATCCGCCGCCCGCGCGCACCGATGAGGGCCGGCCGGAGCGGGTCGGGTTCGGGGGTGAGGACGAAGGCGGAGAGATCGGTGATCGCGCCGTGCACCACGGCGGAGTCCGCGTTCTCGTGGGCCGCGAGATGCGCCTCCAGCAGCCCGGGGCCGGCCACGGTGTCGTCGTCGAGGAACAGCAGGAGCTCCCCGCGGGCCGGCCGGGCCCCGGTGTTGCGGGCGTGGGCGGCGCCGCGCCCGCCCGTGGCCGCGGTGCGGATCCGCGGCCCCGGCGGGAGGGCCGGCAGCACCTGCGCGACCGCGCCGGGGTGCGGGGCGTCGTCGACCAGGAGGATCTCGAAACGGTCCCGGTCCAGGGTCTGCCGTCCCAGGGCCGTGAGCGTGAGCAGCAGGCGCGTGGTCCGGTCACGGGTCGGCACGACCACACTGACCGCTATGTCACCGCTCACGTCAGGGAGGGGCTCTCGCCGGTCCTCTGGTCCAGGATGTAGGTGGCGAGGCCCTCGATGGAGAAGAGGGTCTCCTCCGTCAGATCCTCGTCCTCGAACACGACATCGAACTTCTCCTCGAGGATCAGCAGGTACTCCAGGGCGTCCAGGGAGCTGAACCCGTACTGCTCCACGAGGCTGGCGTCGCCTTCCCCGGGCGTCTGCCGGTGCTCGCCCCTGGTCATGCCCGCCGCTATCTCGTGGAGTTCCCGAATGAGCCCGGCGCGGTCCATCGTCTGTGTCTCCCGTGAGGTGGGGTTCTGGGTCAGGCCTTCGTGAACTGTTGCTCCAGCTGCTGCTCGGTCAGCCCGCGGAAGCGGTCCATCCGGAAGTAGTGCTGGAGGTCACCGCCGAACTCGGTGCGGTAGTAGAAATCCGCGGTGTGGCGCTCGGGCTCCGTGCTCACGGTCTCGCCGCGCCGCAGTGCGGCGATCAGCCGGGGCACGGGGTGGGTGAACTCGGTGTCGCTGCGCAGGTACCAGCGTTCGCCGTGCCGGGTGACGACCGGCAGGTCCTCCTCGGGGCCCGAGCCGTCGGGCAGCGGGCGCACCGGCTGGCACAGCAGGTCGTAGCGGAACACCTCGTCCAGGAGCGGCAGCAGGTCCTCGGGCAGGTCGGGGCGCAGGGCCTCCTCCCACCACAGCCTGAGCAGCCGTTTGGTGAGCAGCCGCCAGACGTTGGGGTCGACGTTCTCGCTGGCGGAGCTCGCGGGCCGGGCCAGCGCGTGCAACTCCCGGGCGTCGGGGTCGTCGCTCTTCTCGATCCAGTCGGAGAAGCTGAGGATGACGCGGGACTGGGGGACGGCGGCGAGTTCGCGCAGGGCGACCCAGATGTTGTGCAGCCACAGGCTGCGGGCCAGGACCCGGTTCCAGCAGATGAAGCGGAGCATGCGCTCGTTGTCGGCGAGGGTCATCGTGTCGTGGGCGAGGACGTAGTCGAAGTCGTCCTGCTCGCCGCGCACGGTCACCATTCCGTGCTGGTCCTTCTTGTCGTGGTATTCGGTGTTCGGCAGCAGCATCAACGGGTGGACGGCGATGAACGGGGTGTGCCGGGCGGCCCGGTCGTAGCCGTCGAGGAATGAGGCGACGGTCTCGCCCGGCGCTCCCCAGATCAGCTCCAGATACGGGGTGATGCCATGGTCGGTGAGCCAGGCGACGAGGCTTTCCCAGTCGTTCAGCTTCATGTTCCGGCGGCGCATCAGATCCAGCACGGAATCGTCCATGGTCTGCAGGGCCAGGATGAACGCGCTGTGCATCCCGGACTGCTTCATCTTCTCCATGATGCGATAGAAACCGGGTGACTTGTTCTTGGCCCAGGACGTTTCCAGCCGCTTCGGGAAGCCGTATTTTCGGCGCACCCGGAGGAGATCGTCGAGGAATTCCTCGTCCTGGCGCAGGAGTCCGAAATTGGAGTCGGCGAGCATGAGGATTTCCGCGCCGCGCCGGCCGAGCAGTTCCAGTTCCTCGCGGAGCCGCTCACGGGAGAACGCCCGCATCTTCTGTCCGGTGGCGCCTCCCCAATAACAGAAGGCGCACTTGTACGGGCAGCCCCGGTTGGTCTCCATGAGGGCGTAGTCGTAGAGGAAGCGGCCTCCCCGGTCGACGAGCGGCACCGCTCCGGTCAGGATCGGCGAGGGCAGGATCTCGAGGTCCTGGATCCGCTCGCGCTCGGGGGTGGTGACGAGGTCTCCCTCGGTCCCCCGGAAGGAGACGCCGGCGATCTCGTGGAGTGCGTCGCGGCCGGCGCCGTCCAGGTAGCCGTTCAGCAGGTCGCGGAAGACCAGTTCCCCTTCGCCGTTGACCACCACGTCCACCTGCGGGAACTTCCGGAAGACGCGTTCGCCCTGGTGGGCGACGTGGTTGCCGCCGAAGACGACCCAGCCGTTCGGGTTCAGCTGTTTGAAGGTCTCCGCGAGGGCGCCGAAGGCCCGGAAGTTCCAGCCGAGGACGGAGAAGCAGAGGATGTCGGGGCACCCGTCCCGTACGAGGTCGCGGGCCATGGCGTTGAGGCCGGCGTCGCCGGGATAGTTCCGCAGGGAGATGTCCATGCGCCGTCGAATGCGTTCGTCGGCCTCGGCGTAGGCCTTCAGGTAGCCGATCGCCAGCGGCATGGAGACCGCGGAATTCCCCCAGACTCCTTGCTGAACCAGTAGTACGCGCGTCGCCATTCCCTGCCTCGTCCTCTAATCGATCCGACAGGCCAAATCGCACTTCGAGGCTACAGGAGAAGATCCCCGGCGCAATGGGGCCACGGCAACCCGGCCGAAGTCGTGGCCAATCGTTCCACCGTGGTTCGGCCAGTCCGGGCGCCTTCCCCGCGGCCATCGGCCGGGCGTGGCGCAGCCACCCGTAACACCTCCCGGTGCAGGGTGGTTGACGTGGGAAATCAGTGGGTGACACCTGCGGGGGCCGCGGCGCCCGGTGCGGAGCGCGGGACGCCGGGGGATCAGGTCTGCGGGGCGGAATGAATGACCGGAAACCTATCGCCCCGCATCCCGTCGAAAAAATGATCAGAGCAACGGGGGCTGAATACTTTCGGCCACCGGTCCCCCATTTTCTGCCTCTCTGGAACGCGCCCTGTGCGCGCGTGGAGGTGATCGGTATGCTCCGGCCATATTACGGCTGTCATTCCTCACCCCCCGGGCTCGGAGTTACATGACAGAGATTCCTGACACCTGGTGCCCGATCACTCTGCCGCATGTCGAAACGGTCGACGGACGGCTGTGTTTCCTGGGGCGCGAGGTGGACGCCGACGCGCTCCCGCAGTGCGACGGTGAACGCCCCCTGACGGCGTTCACCCCGGCGGAGCGCGAGACCGTCGGGCGGCTGCGGCGGCTCGGGCTGCTGCTCATGGCGCCCCCGGCCGCACCCGCGGAACCGGTGACCCCGGCGCCGGTGATCGTGTCCCCGCACCCGGACGACGCCGCCCTCGCCCTCGGCGGCACCGTGGCCCGGCGGGGCGGCCGGATCCTCGACGTGTTCAGCGTGGAGACCTGGACCAAGGACCCGTACTACGCCGTGCGCCCGGAACTGACCCGGCGTCTGCTGCTCGCCGAGGAGGCGGTCGCCGCCCGGGTGCTGGGCGCCCGGGTGGAGCTGCTCGGGTTCGTCGACGCCGCCGACCGCGACCGGAGACGGGAGGGGTTCTTCGCCGACCCGGCCTGGTCCGACGGTTTCGCGGGCGAGGAGCCGGAGCTGTTCGGCGCGGTCACCGCGCGGCTGGCCACGGCGCTGGAGGGCGCCGACGCGGTCTGCGCGCCGCTCGGCGTCGGCGGTCACGTCGACCACCTCGTCTGCCGGGAAGCGGTGCTGGCGCTGGCGCGCGGCGGCCGGCTCGGCGGGGCGCGGCTCGTCTTCTACGAGGACCAGCCGTACGCGTTGTTCTCCTCGGCGGAGGAGACCGCGCGGAAGCTGAGCGCCCGGCTGGCCGAGGCGGGGCTCGGCGAACTGCGCCCCGAGCTGTGGCCGGTGGACGGGACGGCGGCGCTCACCAAGACCGAGGCGCTGGGCGCCTACCGCATCCAGGTGCGCAGGGGCATCGTCCGGCGGATCCACCGGCACGACGTCCGGCTGGCGGAGGGCTCGCGCTCGCCGGCCGCGGAGCGGATCTGGCGGCTGCACGGCTGACCGGCCTTCCCCAAGAGAACTCCGTGAAGGGTTTCCCATGTATGCACTGGCTCAGTCCCTGGCCCCGGCGGACCTGGAGGTCCTCGCGGACGCCTGCGCCGAGGTGGGGCTCGCCCTCCGGGTGGCCGACGCCGAGACGGACCAAGCGGCGCCGCCCGGCGCCCGGTTGGTCTCCTTCCGCCGTGTCGCCGCGGACGGACCGGACGGCCCTTCCGTGGAGGAGCTGAAACGCGGGGGCGGCTACGCCGTCGCCGTCCTGGACCGCATTTCCGCGACCGAGGTCCTCGCGGCGGTCTCGCGCGGCTACGGCTTCACGCTGGCCAGCCCGCTGCGGCGGGCCCGGCTGGTGGAGACCCTCGGCTATCTGAAGAACGTCACACCGCCCGAGAACACCCAGGTGCTCACCCTCGACGGGAGGGGCACGCTCAGCTCCCCCGCGAAGTCGTCGCCGGTGACCGACGCCGAGGCGGGGCTGCTGCGTCTGCTGGCCGGGCGGCCGGGCCAGATCGTCTCCCGGGAGGAACTCGGCGAGGCCACCGGCGGGGAGGACGTGAACAAGGTGGCCTCCGTGCTGAAGCAGAAGTTCCTGGACATCGACTCCGGGGCGAAGCTGCTGAAGATCCCTCATCTGGGCTTTCGCCTGGTGGGCACGGTCCGTGAGGAGGCGAACTGATGCGCGCCGTCGTGATCACGGGGGCTCCCGGGGTCGGCAAGACCAGACTGGGGCACCAGTTGGTGACGCGGTACGGCGTCCCGGCCGCCGCGGTGGACGTCGACCCCATCGTCCATCCCTGGAACGGGGGCGAGGAGGTGTACGACCTGATGGCCGCGACCGTGCGGGCCGCGCTGCCGGTGTACCGGCAGTGGGGGGCGCGGGTCGTGGTCGTCACCGGGGTGGTCCTCGCGGGCCGTGCCTACGAGCGCTTCCACAAGGTGTTCGGGGACCTCGGCGCGGACCCGGTCTACTACGGGCTGCGGGCCGACGCGGAGGCGCTGGCCGCCCGGATCGAGAGCGACGCGGGCGGCCGGCTGTTCGTCGAGGGCCGGCTGGCGGAACGTCACCTCGACGGGGAGGTGCCCGATGTGCCCGGCATCCGTCTGGTCGACACCAGCCGCCTGACCCTGCTGGAGGCGACGGACGCGGTCGCCGCCCTGGAGCACGCCGATCTGGGACCGCGGTGGCTCGGGCCGGCGGCCTGACAGGCCCGGGCCGGCCGAGCATGCCTCGGCCGGCCCGGGCCGGTCACCGGCGTCTCCGGACCGGTCACCGCCGTCCCTCGAGCGGCCGGCGGCACCCCCCGGCCGGTCACCGGACCCACCGGTGCTCCCCGGTCGGCTCCGGGACCCCGCCCCCTGGCCTCGGCTCAGCGGAAGCGGCCCACCTCCAGGCCCTCGCCCGTGCGGCGGACCGAGAGGACGAAGCCGTAGTAGTGGGTGGCGCCGATGCCGGTGACGTAGGCGCGGACCTCGTCGCCGAGGGGGCCGGTGAGCTGCTGGTGTTCGTCGCGTGGGGCGAAGGCCGGCCAGCGTGGGGGTGTGGAGGGGCGCAGCAGGAGCCGGCCGGAGAGATTCAGGCGGCGCAGTTCGGCCTCGAGTTCATGGACGAAGAACGGGCCGCGCTCGTCGCCGTAGGCCGCGGCCTGGAGCAGTGCCTCGCCGTCGTCGGTGAGGAGCCGGGGCACCTGGCGCAGCAGTTCCCGGAAGAACTCCAGGCCGTCCAGGCCGGCTTCGCCGGCGAGCCAGCCGAGGGAGCCGCGTCGCAGGGGCAGACAGGGCGGGTTGGAGACGACGAGGTCGAACCGGGAGCCGAGGGAGAGGGACATGATGTCGGCCTCGGTGGCGGTCAGCCGGTCGGCCAGGCCGTTGAGGTGGGCGTTGAGGGTCGTGGCCGCGGTGCACTCCGGGTTGACGTCGACCGACAGGACCTCGGCGCCGCCGCGCGCGGCGGACAGACCGAGGATGCCGGTGCCGCAGCCGAGGTCCAGGGCCGAGCGGACCTCCCGGCGTGCGGCGACCAGCCGGGAGAGGGTCATCGAGTCGGTGCCGACCCAGGGCGCGTACGACCCGGTGTCCCGTCCCGCCGCACGCCAGGCGGCCAGCAGCGACATGCCGTCCCCGCGCACCAGGCAGTAGTCGGCGGAGAGTTTCCCGGCGTCCTCGGAGAGCACCCGGGCCCGCAGCAGCAGATCGAGCAGCGGCGCCGGGACGTCCGCGCGGGCCTCGGACTCGGCGACCTGGTCGCCGAAGACGAACAGGGAGGACAGCACCGACTCGGCGGTCAGGCTGGTGGAGATCGCCGCGAGGGTCTCGGTGTCGCGCCAGGGCGCCAGTTGGCCGAGCCAGTCCCCGGCGAGGGTGAGCAGATCGTGCTGCGGAAGGGTGAGCAGCCGCTGCAGTCCGGCGGCGGCGATCTCGTCGCCGGACATCCCGTCCACGGAAATCATCACGTCTCCTCAAGACCTCGGTCGGCCGGCTCGAAAACCGGTGCGAAAGCCGATTTCAGCTCCCGCAGCCGCTCCAGCGCGCGGGGCCCGGCGTACGGGGCGCAGCGCGCTATTTCCTCCTCGGTGATTCCGCCGAAGAGATAGAGATTGACCACGTCGATCGGCCCGGTGCAGCTCTTGCAGTACGGGAAACGGGGCCGCGGCTGCATGAACATGTCGTAGTGCTGATGCTTTCCGAACTGTTCGGGTATGAGCTCGGGATTCTCCTTGATGTTTCCCATGGGTTTGAGCCAGGCGTACGGGCAGCAGGAGACGTCTCCCTGGCCGAAAAGCTGAACCATGGTGGCCGTGGCGTAACAGCGCAGTGTACGGACACCGGTGCGCAGTTGATTCCCGATGTGTTCCACGAACGCGCGCGGCGGGAGGACGGCGGACAGTTCGTCGTAGCGTTCGAGCAGCGGCGCGAAATGGTCGCCGAGCGGTGGGGCGTGCGTGGTCCTGGTCTCACCCCGCACGGGAAAGAAGTAGAGCATCACTCCGCGCCCGTACCGCTCCGACAGGAACGCGGCGAACTCGGCCTGGCCGGTGGCGTTCAGATCGGTGATGACCGACTGGATCTCGATGGGGATGCCGAGTTCCACCGCGTGGTCCAGGTGGCGCATGATGACGTCGAAGAGCCGGTGCTGCTTGGGCGGCAGCCGATGGCCGTTCATCTCCAGCGTGTGGCCGTCGAGGGACAGGCACAGCTGGACGTTGCCCAGCTCGGCGAGGGCCTCGAGCCGATGCGGCGTCAGGAAGGCGCCGTTGGTGATGACCTGCACGACCTCGTACTTCTCACTGCATTCCGCGACGAACTCCGTGGAGCCCTTCAGCCAGAAGAACTCACCGCCGCTCAGACGCATGATCGGGCTGTCCACATGACGGTGATAGGCGTCGAGGATCTCGTGCCAGTCGGCACGCCGGTCGGTGGTCAGACGCAGTCTCGCGTCCGGTACCTGCATGAGGAGATTGAAGTCCTCGGTAAGACAGTAGGAACACCGCATCTGGCACAGCTGTTCCTCGATCACCATGTCGTTCATGAGGAGCTTGAGGCGGCTGTGCCCATCGCGATGTGCGAACATCGCGTCACGGTAATGACTTTTCAGGGCCATGCCTTATCACCATACCCATGGTCGTTTCCGCGCATGACTCTTCCGTGGTCGTCGAGTCTAGGTTCAGCATGAACACAGGGTCAATGAGAGCTGCGGGAGGATGGCTCATATTCGCCTCGCGGGCGTCCGGTTGGTGCGTTGTAGCGTGAGATCCACGTACTCGCCAAATCCATGGGCCTGAACCGGCAGTAAGGACGGCAGTATGCTCGCTCTGGGGCTCGGCGGTTCCAACCATGACTTCTCGGCCTGTCTCGTCGAGAACGGTGAGATCGCCGTCGGTATTGAAGAGGAACGACTGACGCGGCGCAAATACGCGGTCAATGTGAATTCTCTGGCGAACCAGTGCTGGCGTTACTGTCTGACCACGCGCGGAGTCCGGCTCGCCCAGGTGGAGGCGATCGTCGCCGACGACACCCTGCTGCCCAGCTGCTACTTCCCGTTCCGCAGCCGTACGACGCTGATCCGGCATCATCTGGCGCACGCCGCCAGCGCCTTCCATCCCTCGCCGTTCCCGGAGGCCGCGATCCTGGTGGTCGACGGGGCGGGCAGTCTGTTCGACGGACAGGGCGTGGAGACGCTGACGATGTCGGTCGGCAGCGGCACGGAGATCACCGAGATCTCCAAGGTGTTCGGCACCAACTGGAGCACCGACGGACTGCGCGACACCCGGGTCTACCAGGCCGGCGACAGCGACCATTCGCTGGGCTTCCTGTACAAGGCCGTCAGCCGGGCCATCGGTTTCACCCTCTACGAGGAGGGCCGCTGGTATCTGACCGAGGACGGCAAGACCATGGGGCTCGCGCCCTACGGCGCCGACCGCTACCGCGACGAGTTCCACCGCCACCTCGACCTGCTGCCGGAGGGCCGGTACGCCCTGCACCTGAAGGACGGCGGGCTGCTGGACTTCGTCGAGCACGCGCTGGACGGGTTCGAGGGCGACGAGCGGTTCGCGCGGGGCGCCGACCTCGCCTGGGCGGCCCAGGACCTGCTGGAGACCGCCGTCCTGCACGCCGCGCGCTGGCTGCACCGGGAGACCGGGCTGACCCGTCTGTGTCTGGCCGGCGGTGTCGCCCTCAACTCGGTGGCGAACGGCAAGATCCTGCGGGACACCCCGTTCACCGAGATCCACGCCCAGCCCGCCGCGGGCGACAACGGCTGCGCGGTCGGCTGCGCCTCCTACGGCTACCACGTCCTCGGCGGACACCCCCGCCCCCGCGCACCGAGGAACCGGGGGTCGGCCCCGCGCCCCCAGACCCATACCTACCTGGGGCGTTCGTACAGCACGGAGGAGATCCGGGCCGCGCTCGACGCCTCGGGCCTGCCCCACCGACGGGTGGCGCGCCCGGCCCGGCTGGCGGCCGAACTGCTCCCGCAGGGCGCGCTCGTCGGCTGGTTCACGGGAGGGTCCGAGTTCGGGCCGCGGGCCCTCGGGCACCGCAGCATCCTGGCCGATCCGCGCCGCGCGGAGATGAAGGACATCCTCAACAGCAAGGTCAAGCACCGGGAGGCGTTCCGGCCGTTCGCCCCCGCCGTTCTGGCCGAGCGGGCCGCCGACTACTTCGAGCTCGACATCGAGTCGCCGTACATGCTGATCGTCGCGCCGGTCCGGGAGGACAGGCGGCGGGAGATACCGGCCGTCACCCATGTCGACGGAACGGCCAGGGTGCAGACGGTGACCCCGGAGGCGAACGGCTCCTTCCACGAGCTGGTGGCCCGGTTCGGGGAGCTCACCTCGGTGCCCGTCGTGCTCAACACCTCCTTCAACGACCGCGGGGAGCCGATCGTGGAGACCCCCGAGCAGGCGCTCGCGTTCTTCGGGCCGAGCCAGCTCGACTATCTCTTCCTGGAGGACTTCGTGGTCGCCCACAGCGCGACGGACCTGGACGCGGTGACCGAGGGGGCCGGGTGAACGACGAGCCGGGCCCGCGGTACGAGACCTGGCGGGGGCTCGCGCTGTGGGGGGCGGAAGAGGAGGCCGCCGCCCTGGAGGTGATCCGGTCCCGGTCCCCCTTCCGCTACTACGGGCCGGACCTCGCGCGTCGCACCGACGCGTTCGAGGCCGCGTTCTCCGAGGTGGCGGGGGTCGCGCACACGGTCGCGGTGTCCTCCGGCACCGCCGCGCTCACCGCCGCGCTGATCGGTCTCGGGATCCCGGCCGACGCGGAGGTGATCGTGCCCGCCGTGACCTTCGTCGCCAGTGTCGGTGCGGTCGTCGGCGCGCGGGGCGTGCCCGTCTTCGCCGAGGTCGACGACTCGCTCACGCTGGACCCGGCGCGGCTGGAGGAGCGGATCGGCGGGCGGACCTGGGGCGTGATGCCGGTCCATCTGAACAACGCCGCCGCCGACATGGATCCGATCATGGCGGTGGCGCGCCGGCACGGGCTGCGGGTGGTCGAGGACGCGGCGCAGGCCGCCGGGGTCCGCTACCGGGGGCGGCCGGTCGGCGGCCTCGGCGACGCGGGCGCCTTCAGTTTCCAGCTGGACAAGAACATCACCGCCGGTGAGGGCGGCGCGGTCACCACGTCCGACGCCGACGTCCACGACCGGGTGGCCCGCTATCAGGACCAGGGCGGCCAGTTCACCACCTCCCGGGGCGCCGTGCGCGGCACCGCCGACGCCCCGCCGTTCATCGGCGCCAATCTGCGCATGACCGAGCTGACCGCCGCCGTCCTCTCCGCCCAGCTGCCCCGGCTGCTCCCGATGTGCCGGCGGCTGCGGGACGTGGCACGCCGGGTGCGGGCCGAGACCGCCGATCTTCCGGTGCGCTGGCGCAGGCTGCCCGACGAGGAGGGCTCGGGGGGCGATCTCACCCTGTTCCTGGACTCGCGCCTTCGGGCGCGCGGTGTCGTCGCCGACCTGAACGCCGCCGGGATCCCGGCGCACACCCTGTACCAGGGCCGGCCGGTCACGGCCAACCGGGCGGTCCGCGAGGGACGTACCCCCTGGGGCGTGGAGTGGGAACGGCCGCCGCGCCTGAAAACCAGCGAGGCACTGCTCGGCCGCTCCGTGACCATCGCGCTGGGCGCGGCCATCACCGACGACGACGTGGACGCGGTGGTCGCCGCCGTCCGCAAGGCCTGCCAGGGCATCACCGAGGCCGACTGAGCCGTACGATCCGACCGGAGCGGAGCGCAGCACCGACATGAGCCTGTACGACATCCCCGTCCGCACCCTCGCCGGGGAACCCGGCGATCTGAGCGCCTACCGGGGGAAGGCCCTGCTCGTGGTGAACGTGGCCTCGCAGTGCGGGCGCACCCCGCAGTACGCGGCGCTGGAGGAACTGCACCGGCGTTACGGCCCGCGCGGGTTCGTCGTCCTGGGCTTCCCCTGCAACCAGTTCGGGCAGCAGGAGCCGGGCGGCCCCGCGGAGATCCAGGAGTTCTGCACGACCGCGTACGACGTCACCTTCCCGCTCTTCGAGAAGCTGGACGTCAACGGCGCGCGCCGGCATCCGCTCTACGCGCTCCTGACCACCGCCACCGACGCGCTGGGCGTGGCCGGGGACGTCGAGTGGAACTTCGAGAAGTTCCTGGTGTCGCCCGAGGGCACGGTGGCGCACCGGATCCGCTCCCGCGTGAAGCCGGACACCCCCGAGGTCACGGCACGGATCGAGGCCCTGCTGCCGACCTGAGCAGGATGACCGGCCATCAGGGTCACAGGGTCATCCAGGGCGTGGATGACCCGGATACGGGATTCGGATCACGCGGAGGATGGCGGCCAGCGGTTCGACCGCCCATAGTCGTCCCCACCCGCACGCCGCTGTCCGGACCAGCCGCCGGTGTGCGGCAGTCCGCGGCATGCCGTGCTCCCCGGTACCTCCGACACCGGCATGCCCGCTCCCATACACCGTCCCTGGAGTCGCCATGCCCGGTTCCGCCCCGCCGTCGTCCCCCGCCGCGCTCGACGACGCCGCTCCCTCCCCCGTGACCGTCTCGGGCCCGGCCCATCTGCTGCGGGTGACCCTGCTGATGGCGGGCAGCTGTCTGCCGATCCTGGGGGCGGTGCTGATCGCCCCGGTGCTGCCGAAGATGCAGGACCACTTCGCCTCGGTCCCGGGGGCCGAGGCGCTGGTGCCGCTGGCACTCACCGTCCCGGCGCTGGCGCTGGCACTGCTGGCGCCGTTCGCCGGGGTGATCGTGGACCGGCTGGGCCGCAAGCGGCTGCTGATCGTGGCGACCGTCCTGTACGCCGCGTTCGGCACGGCCCCGCTCTGGCTGGACTCGCTGGGCGCCATCATCGCCAGCCGTGCCCTGGTCGGGGTCACCGAGGCCGCCATCATGACCTGCTGCACGACCCTGATCGGCGACTACTACACCGGCCGGCGGCGGGTGAAGTACCTCGCGCTGCAGACCATGTGCGCCTCCGCCTCGGCCACCGTGTTCTTCGTGCTCGGCGGGGCCGCCGGGTCGGCGGGCTGGCGGGTGCCGTTCTGGGTGTACGCCGTCAGCCTGGTCCTCGCCCCGCTGATGGCCTCCGCGCTGCCCGGTCGGACGGTCCGCGCGGAGGCCGAGGATGCCTCGGCCGAAGCCGCACCGCCGGCGCGACGCGCCTTCCCCTGGCGGCGGTTGGCGGGGGTCTGCGCGCTCACCTTCTTCGGCGCGATGGTCTTCTACACCGTCCCGGTGGAGATGTCGTATCTGCTCGACGACCTCGGGGTGGAGAACTCCGGGGTGATCGGACTGGCCACCGCGATCGCGAGCGCGGCCACGGTGGGCGGGGCGATCACCTTCGCCCGGCTGAAGCGCTCCCCCGACCCGATGCTGCCCGCCGTGTTCGCGCTCTGCGCGCTCGGCTTCGGGGTGATGTTCCTGGCCGGGAACACCCCCGTGCTGGTCATCGGCGCGGTGATCAACTGCGTGGGCACGGGCATGCTGCTGCCCGCCCTGCTCACCAGCGCCATGTCCCGCCTGGGCTTCGAGGACCGGGGCCGCGGCACCGGTCTGTGGATGGCGGCCTTCTTCGGCGGCGAGTTCGTCTGCCCCCTGGTCCTGCTCGCGGCACAGGCCGCGGTGGGAAGCCTGGCGGGCGCGGTGGGCGCACTGGGCCTGGCGTCGGCCCTGGTCGCGGCAACACTCAAACTGACCCAAGGGTCAACCCCCTAGGGGCGCGGGGCTGTACTGTCACTCGGCCAACGTCAAACCCACCTCCGCACACTTCTGCCGCAGCCAGATATGCGCGGCATCCTGCGCATGCACCGGATGCCACCACAGAGCCTCCTGCACCGGAACCGCCTCGAACGGGCAGGGCAGCACCCGTACCGCCGACGCACGGACCGCCTTGCGGGCCAGGCGCTCCTGGATCATCGCGACCCGGCGCGTGCCCTCGACCATGTGGGGCAGCAGCTGGAAGGTCTGCACGGACACCTCCACCCGTGGGCTGATGCCGTGCATGCTGAGCTGCCGGGCGACCGGCGCGTCATAGGGCCGCTGGTAGACCGCCCAGGGCAGCCGGGCCAGGTGGTCGAGGGTGAGTTCGTGGCCCACGTCGGGGTTGTCGTCGGCGACCAGGCACAGCCAGCGGTCCTGGTGGAGGTCGACGGCCGGGAAGCCGTCGATGACGCCGTGCGGCAGCAGCAGCCCGTCGACGGTGCTGAGCGTGGCCGCGGTGTTCTCCACGACGCCGGGCGCCGGATGCTGGAAGGTGAACCGGATCCCGGGCGCCTCCTGGTGCACGGACCGGGCCAGCGCCGCCCCGAACACGGCCGCGCCGTAGTCCGAGGCGAGCAGGGTGAACTCGCGGTTCTCGGCGGCCGGTTCGAAGTCGGCCTGGCTGGCGAACACCCGCTCCAGCAGATCGCACGCGGTCGCGCTGCGGTCCCGCAGGGCGACCCCGAGCGGGGTCAGCTCGTAGACGTTGCCGGTGCGCGCCAACAATTCGTCGTCGAAATGGCGCCGCAGCCGTGCCAGTGCCGCGCTCATCGCGGGCTGGCTCAGCCCGATGCGCTCGCCGGCCCGGGTCACATTGCGCTCCTCCAGCAGGGCGCGCAGGGCTACGACCAGGTTGAGATCGAGTCGGGACAGGTTCACCGGGGGCACCACCTAGGGAGCGAAACATCATCCATGCCGTGGATGCGGCAGATCCACAGGATTGATTTCCGTGATTTGCCGATCAGGGTCAGAGTAGACCGCACCCCAGCAGGAGGAAATCTCATGGCAACGCATCGGCAACCTGCCGGCCCGTTCGCGCTCGGCACGTTCTCCGCCCAGGAGGCCCCGGCCCGGCGGACCTTCCCCGGACTCCTCGCCGGGGGACGGGTGCTGGACCTGAGCGCCGCGCTCGACTTCGCGCCGACCGGACTGCGCGCCGTGGTGGAGCGCTGGGAGGAGACCCTCCCGGTCCTCCGCGCCCTCGCTGACGACGACATCCTCGACTGGCGGCCGCTGGAGGCGCTGCGGGTGCACGCCCCGCTGGAACCCCGCCAGATCTTCCAGTCCGGCGCCAACTACCGGCAGCACGTGATCGATCTGGAGGTCGCCCACCGCTCCCCCGACGACCCGCGCACGGTCGAGGAGGCCCGCGCGGAGATCGCCGCGGTGATGGACCGCCGGGCCGCCGAGGACCTCCCGTACGTCTTCATCGGTCTGCCCAGCACCGTCGCCGGCCCGTTCGACGACGTGGTGCTGCCCTCGTGGGCGGAGCAGCCGGACTGGGAGCTGGAGCTGGCGGCCGTCATCTCCCGGCCCGCCCACCGGGTCTCCGTCGAGGAGGCGCCGGCGTACGTCGCCGGGTACACGATCGCCAACGACCTCACCGACCGGGCGACCGTGTTCCGCCGGGACATGAAGGCCATCGGCACGGACTGGCTGCGCTGCAAGAACGCCCCCGGCTTCACCCCGCTGGGCCCCTGGCTCGTCCCGGCCGAGTCGCTCGCCGACCCCGGTGACCTCAGGGTCACCCTGAAGGTGAACGGCGAGGTCATGCAGGACGAGTCCACCAAGGACATGCTCTTCGGGGTGGCGCGGCTCGTGTCGTACATCTCGCAGACCGCGCGGCTGCTGCCCGGCGACCTGGTGCTGACCGGGTCCCCCGCAGG
Organism: Streptomyces sp. NPDC005820; assembly: GCF_040630255.1. NCBI lineage: Bacteria > Bacillati > Actinomycetota > Actinomycetes > Kitasatosporales > Streptomycetaceae > Streptomyces > Streptomyces sp. NPDC005820. The sequence continues at coordinate 7,701 of NZ_JBEXXE010000084.1, read as the reverse complement.
CAACGGCATCCACTGGGGGCGGCTGCTGCGCGACGGCGACGTCATGGAGGGGTCCATCACGGGGCTGGGCGCGCAGCGCACCCGCTGTGTCGCGGAGGACGCCTCGTGAACCGCCACGACCCCGAGGGCGCGATCGCCGAGGCCGCCAAGGCCTGCTCCAACTGGGGCCGTTGGGGCGAGGACGACGTCCTCGGCACCCTGAACTTCCTCGACGAGGCCAAGCGCCGCGAGGGCGCCGCCCTGGTCCGCCGGGGAGTCAGCTTCTCGCTGTCGCAGTCCTTCGACATGAACGGCCCGCAGAAGGGCTGGCGCCGACGCACCAACCCCGTGCACACCATGCTGGACACCGGCACCGACGCGGCCCTCGGCAACCAGGGCTTCCCGCACGGCATCGGCGGCGCCGACGACGTGATCGCGATGCCGCTGCAGTGCTCCACCCAGTGGGACGGGCTCGGGCACATCTTCGACCACGGCAAGGCGTGGAACGGACGTGCGGCCGAGAAGGTCGTCACCTCCGACGGCGACCTCGTCACCGGCATCGAGCACATGGCGCCGTACGTCGCCGGACGCGGCGTGCTGCTCGACGTGGGCCGGGTCGTCGGCACCGACGGGGAGCTGCCCGACGGCTTCCCGGTCACCGAGGAGCATCTGACCGCGACCGCCGAGGCCCACGGTGTGACCGTCGGGCGCGGCGACCTCGTCCTCGTACGGACCGGGCAGCTCGCCCGGGCCCGGCGCGAGGGCTGGGGCGACTACGCGGGCGGGCCGGCGCCCGGACTGTCCTTCACCTCGGCCGGCTGGCTGCACCGCACCGAGATCGCCGGCATCGCCACCGACACCTGGGGCTTCGAGGTCCGCCCGAACGAATTCGAGAACGCCTTCCAGCCGCTGCACCAGGTCGCCATCCCCCACATCGGTCTGCTGATCGGCGAGATGTGGGACCTGGACGCCCTCGCCGCGGACTGCGCCGACGACGGGGTGTACGCGTTCTGGCTGACCGCCGCGCCCCTGCCGATCACCGGAGCCGTGGGCTCCCCGGTCAGCCCCGTCGCCGTCAAGTAACGCACCCGGCCGCGCCCGTGGCGCACCCCGCGCGCCCTCACGGCCCTACCCGAGAGGTATCCCGACATGCCCGACAGAACCCGGCACCCCGTCCTCGTCATCGGCGGCGGCACCTCCGGAAACGCCCTGACCGTGCTGTTGCGCCGGGCCGGGATCGCCGTCGATCTGATCGAGGCGAGCCCGGACTGGAAGGCCGCCGCCGGCTCCGGCATCACCCTCCAGGGCAACGCCCTGCGCGTACTGCGCGAGGTCGGGGTGCTGGCGGACGTCGAGAAGGACGGGTACGCCGCCGAGGGCGTCGCGGTCCTCGCCCCCGACGGCACCGTGCTCCACGCCCACGAGGAACTGCGCACCGGCGGCGACGACCTGCCCGCCCACATCGGTATGCAGCGGCCCCGGCTGCAGCAGCTCCTCATCGGCATGGTGGGCGCCTCGGGCGCGGACGTCCGCCTCGGCACCACGGCCACCGCGTTCGCCCAGGACGACGAGGGCGTGGACGTCACCTTCTCCGACGGCACGACCCGCCGCTACGCCCTGGTGGTGGGCGCCGACGGACTCGGCTCCGCGACCCGCCGCATGATCGGCGTCACCGACCGGCCCGAGCCGACCGGCATGGGCATCTGGCGCGCCCCCGCGCCCCGCCCGGCCGGGGTCCGCCGCACCGAGATGATCTACGGCGGCCGCTGTTTCATCGCCGGGTACTGCCCGACGAGCGAGGACACCGTCTACGCCTACCTGGTGGAACCGGCCCGGGACCGGGCCACGCTGGACCCGGCCGGGTACGCCGACGAGATGCGGGCGCTCAGCGAGGGCTACGGCGGCGCCTGGCCGGAGCTGCGTGCCGCGTTCACCGATCCCTCGGTGGTCAACCACACCTGGTTCGACCGGCTGCTGGTGGAGGGCCCCTGGCACCGCGGCCGGGTGGTGCTGGTCGGCGACGCCGCCCACTGCTGCCCGCCCACCTTCGCCCAGGGCGCCGCGATGTCCCTGGAGGACGTGCAGGTCCTCGCCGAACTGCTGACCGGCCTCGACCGCTGGGACGCCCAGGGCCTCGACCGGGTCCTCACCGCCTACCACGCCCGTCGGCTGCCCCGGGTGCGCATGGTCGTCGACGCCTCCGTCCAGCTCGCCCGGTGGCTGCTGGAGGGGCGGCGCGACGCCGATGTGCCCGGGCTGATGCGCCGTACCCTGACCGCCCTCAAGGAACTCCCGTGACCGAGCCCCAGTCGCCCCCCACGATCGACGTCCACGCCCATCTCCTGCTCCCCGGGATCGAGGAGGCCGTCGCGGGACAGGCCGGTCTCGCCGCGGCCCGCGCGCTCGACGCACGCCGCAACGGCCCGGCCGCCCTGGCCGTCAACGGCCCGATGGTCGGTGAGCGGGTGCCCCGGCTGACGGATGTCGCGGTGCGGCTGGCCGCGATGGACGCGCAGGGCGTGGACATCCAGCTGGTGAGCCCCTCGCCGTCCCATTACCACTACTGGGCCGACCCCCGACTGGCCGTACACATATGCGAGTTGGCCAACGAGGGCACCGCGGCGCACTGCGCCAAGGCCCCCGACCGGCTGCAGGGCCTCGGTCTGGTCCCGCTGCAGCATCCCGACCTCGCCCCGGCCCTGCTCGACCACGCGCTGGCGCAGGGACTGCGGGGCGTGGAGATCTCCTCGTACGCACCCGGTCCGGGCGGGGCGCGCGAGGTCGAGCTGTCCGACCCCCGGCTCGAGCCGTTCTGGGCCCGTGCGCAGGAGAGCGGCGCGCTGGTCTTCCTGCACCCGTTCGGCTGCACGCTCGACGAGCGGCTGGACCGCTGGTACCTGTCCAACACCGTGGGCCAGCCCACCGAGAACGCGGTCGCGCTCTCGCATCTGATCTTCTCCGGTGTCCTGGACCGCCATCCGGACCTGAAGCTGATCGCGGCCCACGGCGGCGGCTATCTGCCCACCCACATCGGGCGCTCCGACCACGCCTGGCGGGCCCGCCCCGACGCCCGGGGCTGCGCCCGTGAACCGAGCAGCTATCTGGAGCGGTTGTACTTCGACTCCCTGGTCCACGCCCCGCAGGTGCTGCGGGAGTTGCTCCTGGCCGCGGGGCCGCGGCGGGTCCTGCTCGGCTCCGACTTCCCCTTCGACATGGGCACCGAGGACCCGGTCGGCGCCCTGCGTGCCGCGGGTCTGCCCGACGACGACTTCCACGCGGTGCGGGGCGGCAACGCCGCCGCCCTGCTCACCCTCTCCTGAGAAGGAATCCCCCCATGAGCAACCGCCTGCTCACGCATCTGCGGCACGTCGACCTGGCCGTGCCCGACTACGCCAAGCAGCTCGACTTCTACGCCGGCGTCTGGGGCCTGACCAAGGTCGCCGAGGACTCCGGCATCTCCTTCCTGGCCGCCGAGGGCAGTCCCGAGCAGTACGTCGTCCGACTGCGCGAGTCCGACGAGAAGCGCCTCGACCTCGTCTCCTACGGCGCCGCCGGCGCCGCGGACGTGGACACCCTGGCCGAGCAACTCCTCGCGGGCGGCGTGCGGTTGATCACCGAGCCGGGCAAGGTCGACACCCCGGGCGGCGGCTACGGCTTCCGCTTCTTCGACGTCGACGGCCGCACCGTCGAGGTCTCGGCGGACGTCGCGGTACGGCAGCACCGCAGGATCGAGGAGAAGGAGGCGATCCCGGTGAAGCTCTCCCACGTCGTCCTCAACTCCCCCGACCTGGACAGGACCCGCCAGTGGTACGAGACCCACCTCGGCTTCCGCCTCTCCGACACGCTCAGCTCGCCGCACATGGGCGAGGTCATGCACTTCATGCGGATCAGCAACCAGCACCACTCCATGGCCCTCGCCAAGGGCCCGCACACCTCCCTGCACCACGTCTCCTTCGAGATGCGGGGCCTCGACGAGTACATGCGCGGCTCCGGCCGGGTGATGCGGGCCGGCTTCCGGAAGATCTGGGGCCCGGGCCGGCACATGGCGGGCGACAACACCTTCACCTACTTCCTCGACCCGCACGGCAACACCGTCGAGTACACGACGGAGCTGGAGCTGCTGGACGAGGACACCTGGCACCCGCACGTCTACGACTTCTCACAGCCCGAGGTCACCGACCAGTGGGGTACCGCGAACCCCATGAACGAACTCGTCGCGAAGGAGTCGTTCAACGACGTCGACCCCGGCGTCTTCGTGGCCCCGCCGGTCTGACCCACCGCTGACGCTCCCTGGGCGGAGGGCGTACGAAGGGCGGACGGGGACTGTGCCCCGCCCGCCCTTTCGCTGTGCCGTGCGGCGGTTACGACAGCGGCATGACCTTGCGGTACGTGAACACCGCGACCGCCGCGACCGCGACGTGCATCAGGAGCAGCGCCGCCACGCCGATGACCCCGCCCGCACCGAAGAGCAGGAAGTCCGGCACGAAGGACACCACGACGAGGGTCGGGACCAGCCACCGGACCAGGGCCGCGGGGTCCTTTGACACCTTGCGGACGACGGCCCAGCCGATCGCGCCGGCCACGGTGCCGACGGCGGTCAGGAAGATGTAGGAACCCGGCTCGAGCGGCTGGAAGTCGTCCGGCGCGCCCAGGGCCAGGGCGACGAGGGCGAACACCGCGTCCGCGACGGACGCCACCACGACGGCGGCGATCACCCCTCCCACGACGACGAGCGGACCTCGGCGGACGGCGACGGCTTCGGAGGCGACAGACATGGGGGCTCCACGGGGAGGGAGGGATCCTGCAGATCTCAATACGCTTGAAGTCTCAAGCGCATCTCCAGCCTCCCTCAATGTGTTTGAAATTTCAAGCCCATCTCCACGAGGACACCGATGCCCCCGTGGAACGAGGCGTACGTCGCACTCGTCCACGGGGGCGTGAAGGATCGGCCGGCGTCAGGCCGCCGTGTAGCCGAGCTGGCGTCGCATGAACGGGGTCATCAGGGTCTTCGCCTTGGCCATGGTGGTGGTCCGGGTGCCGAGGACCGCGGTGTCACCGCCCGGCACGGGCAGGACGGTCACCCCGTCGGACGGGCCGAACGGCACGATGAGCGGGGTGCGGTGGACCCCCCGGTAGGAGCGCGACTTCTTGCTGTGCCGGCCCGGACTGCGCAGATACGACCCGATGTTGTGGGCGGCGGTCTCCGCCTGGGAGAGCGCGGCCGGGGTCACCTTGAGCTCGCCCACGTCGTTCACGTCGCCGACCGCGAACACGTCCGGCCGCCCCACGACCCGGAGCATCTTGTCGACCTTGACGTGCCCGGTGCCGTTGAGCCAGTCGCCGTGCCCGGCCAGGCGCAGCCAGAGGGTGTTGGGGGTGGTGCCCGTCGCCCAGAAGGAGAGATCGGCGGCGAGGACGGCGCCGCGGGTGTCGCGGTAGGTGGCGAAGTCGTTGCCCGGGGACATGAAGGAGTCGAGCCGCACCTCCACCCCGTGGGACTCAAGCCAGGTGCGGGCCTTGCGGCCGGCGCGGGCGCTGCCCGTGGAGGTCAGCAGTTCCGGTCCGGAGTGGGCGAGGGTGACCCGGGCGTCCGGGCGGGCCAGCCTGATCTCGGCGCTGAGCTCCACGCCGGAGGGTCCGCCGCCGACGACCAGGACGTGCTCGGCACCGGCGATCTTCCGCTGGTGCTGGCCGAACACCCGGGCCGCCTCCTCCGCCGTCCCGCCGCTGAAACGGGCCGGTTCGGGGTAGTCGGCGCCGGTGGCGATCACCAGGACGTCGTACGGCAGCCGCTCGCCCGCGGCGAGGACGACCTCCCGCCCGACGGGGTCGATCCGGACCGCCTTGCCCACGACCACCTGGCCGTGGCGCAGCAGCCGGTCGTAGGGGATGAACGGGGTCACCGTCCACTCCGGGCGCACGCCGGCGCGCAGGGAGGCGATGCGATGGAAGAAGACCTCCTTGCGGTCCACGAGCGTGACGTTCGCCGTCGCGTCCAGGCGTTTCGCCAGGCGGACGCCCGCGTAACCGCCGCCTATCACCACTACGTTGCCATCTCGCACAACGAGTCTCCTGTGCTGGGTGGGGGGATTGAGCGCGAGCGTAGTCCCTTGAAACCTAAAGCACTGGGGGACTTCGTGAAGGTTCCGTGAAGACGTGCCGAGCCGCCGTCGTCGCCCCCGGCACCGGCCCGCTGGTCCCCCGTACCACCAGCTTGGGATCCAACACCGCTTCCCGTGGCGGGAGTTCGGGGTGTTCCAGCCGCTCCATGGCGAACCGCACCGCGCGCTCCGCCATCAGCACCGCGTCCTGACGGACGGTGGTCAGACCGATCGGCATCAGATGGGACAGATGACTGTCGTCGTAGCCTACGACGGACACGTCCCGCGGCACCTCCACACCGGCCCGGGTCAGGGACATCAACACCCCCATGGCACAACGGTCGTTGCCCGCGAGGACCGCCGTCGGTAGCGGCAGCCCCCGGTCGCGCTCCCCGGGCAGCAGCAGACCGGTCTCGATGCCCGACCGCTCGGTGTGCGCACCGGGAATGACCCGGACCTCGGACTCCAGCCCGTGCCGGCGCATGGCCGAACGGTAGGCGCGCCGCCGCTCGGTGGAGCCGGGGCCCCGCCCGCCGTCGATGTGCACGATCCGCCGGTGCCCGAGCTGCACCAGGTGACCCATGGCCTGCCGTACGCCCTCCCCCTCCGCGGAGTGCACGGAATCCGCGCAGGCCCGTGCCGCCCGGCGGCCCACCGAGACGGTGGGCACCCGCCGCCCGAGCCCGTCGAGGTCGACGGCCTCCGCGTCGGAGCCGAGCACGATCAACGCCTCGCAGCGGTGACCGAGCAGCGCCTCCACCGCCTGGGCCTCGCTGCGGCCCTCGGCGGCGGCGGAGAGCAGCACCTCGTAGCCGAACCGCTCCGCCTCGGGATAGATCCCCTGGATGAGGTCCTTTTGACATCCTCCCCCTCTTAAAAGAGGGGGATTCCAACCCATTTGGGCTGAGGTTCACGGGTGTTCGTACGGCCGGTGGCCGTTGTCGTCCCTCCGGCACCGGCTGTTCGCCGGGGGCGGGGGATCCCTGGTGAAGCCGCAGGACGAACAGACGAACTCGGCTTGGCTCTTGCGCGAGTTCTTGTCGATCCACCCGCAGGCACTGCACCGCAGAGATGTGTAGGGGGCGGGTACGTCCTCGACCCGGCCGAGGGCCTTGTGTCCGGCGCGCTGCCGCAGCAGGCCCCAGCCCTGGGCGAGGATGGCACGGTTCAGCCCGGCCTTCTGCGCCACCCGCCTGCCCGGCTTCTCGATCGTTCCTTTCGCGGAGCGGGTCATGTTCTTGACGTTCAGCTTCTCGAAGCGGATCAGGTCGTAGGTGCGGGCGAGCAGAGTGCTGGTCTTCTCGCACCAGTCCTTGCGCCGGTTCGCCTCGCGCGCCTTGAGCTTCGCGACCCTCGCGTACCCGGCGGTCTTGCGCTCGCTGCCCTTCGGGGCGCGGGCAGCGCGGCGCTGGTGCTTGCGGATCTGGGCACGTTCCCGGGTGGTGAGCTGCGGGCAGTTCAGTTTCCGCCCGTCGGAGAGAGCCGCGGTGACGGCGACGCCCCGGTCGATACCGATGACCTCGCCCGTGCCGGGGGCGGGCACCGGCTCGGGGACGACGGCGAACGCGGCATGCCACTGCCCGTTGCGGAAGGTGACCCGGAACGTCTTCGCGTCCGGCAG
>NZ_JBEXXE010000083.1:0-25975 GCF_040630255.1 Streptomyces sp. NPDC005820 | reverse complement strand
CGACCACCACGTCGACGGGGAGGACCAGCTCGACGCCGGTCTTCTCCGCGCGCTCGACGTACTCCTGGACGGCCGGGATCTGGTCCTCCTGGAGGCCCCCTCTCCCCCCTCTCCTCCGTCTGCTCGTCCTCACCCAACTCGCCTTCAACGTCGGCTTCTTCGCGGTCCTGCCTTTCCTCTCCGGGCATCTGGGCGGGGCGGTCGGCATGGCGGGGTGGCTCGTCGGGTTCGTGCTGGGGTTGCGGACCTTCAGCCAGCAGGGGCTGTTCGTGGTCGGTGGGGTGCTGGCCGACCGTTACGGGGTGCGGCCGGTCGTCCTGGCCGGCTGTGCGCTGCGGATCGCCGGGTTCGGCTGGCTCGGGTACGCCGAGCGGACCTGGACGGTGATCGGCGCGGTGCTGCTCGTCGGGTTCGCCGCCGCGCTCTTCTCCCCGGCGGTCGAGTCGGAGGTGGCCCGGCAGGCCGTCGCACACGAGGAGGCGGGCGGTGGTCCACGGACCCGGGTGCTGGCCCTGTTCACGGTCGCCGGACAGGCCGGGGCGTTCGTCGGACCGCTGCTGGGCGCGCTGCTGTTGCCGTTCGACTTCCGGGCCGTGTGCCTCGCCGGCGCCGGGATCTTCGTCCTGGTGCTCTGTGCCCACGCCCGGCTGCTGCCGCAGCGCCTTCCCGGCCGGGAGAAGGTCCGAGTCCGGGGCAGGGTCGGCCCGTTGCTGCGCAACCGGCGCTTCCTCGCTCTGTGCTGCGCCTACGGCGCCTATCTCCTCGCCTACAACCAGCTCTACCTCGCCCTGCCCGCCGAGGTGGAGCGTGCGGCGGGTTCGCAGGCGCCGCTGGCCTGGCTGTTCGCGCTGTCCTCGCTGCTGGTGGTGACCGCTCAACTGCCCGTCACCCGGTGGGTGGGGGAGCGGATCGGCGCCCGCCGTGCGACGGCGGCCGGGCTGGCGCTGATCGCCGCCGGGTTCGCGGTGGTGGCCGCGGCGCTGCCCGCCGGGCGGACCGGGACGGCGGGGCTGCTGCCCGCCGCCGGGTTCGTCGTGCTGCTCACCGTCGGCCAGATGCTGGTCGCGCCCGCCGTCCGCGCCTGGGTCCCCGACCTGGCCGAGAAGGGCCGGCTCGGCCTGTACACGGGGGCGTTGTCCTCGGTCTCCGGGCTGATCGTGCTGCTCGGCAGCGCGGCCACCGGCATCCTCCTCGACACCGGGCTCCCCCCGGCTGTGCCCTGGCTGCTGCTCGCCGCGGTACCGGCCGCCGCGATCGCCCTGCTGCCCGGCCGGGGCCGCCCGCACCGTCCCGCGAACGCCGCCGACACCGTCGTAGAAACGCCGTCGAAACGGTCGTAGAAGCGTCGCCGCCACAGTCGTGGAAACGCTGCCGCGAAGGTCGTGGAGGCGCCGCAGGTACCGCGCATACGGAAGGGCCCGTACCGTCCGTGACGGTGCGGGCCCTTTCCCGTGGCGTGGGGGGCGGTGGGGCAGGGGCGTGCACCCCTGTGGGGGCTAGGCGAGTTCCAGCACCCGGTGCTCCGCCGGGCGGGCCGCGCGGATCCGGGAGGTGCGGTACAGCCAGAGCACGTCGCGGCCGAAGGACCACAGCAGGGAGCCGAGGGCGAGCAGCATGACGGCGAAGTTGCCGCTGTGGGGGAGGAGGTCGGCGCCCGCGACCAGCAGGCAGATGCCCTGGAGGGCGGCGACGGTCTTGCGGGCCATGCTCGGCGGGAGCGGGGCGTTGAGCCAGGGGGCGACGCGGGCGGCGGCGACGAAGACGTAGCGCATGGCGCCGATCAGCAGCACCCACGGGCCGAGCGCCATGGAGACGTACACGCTCAGGACGAGGATGAGGAACGCGTCGACCTCCATGTCGAAGCGGGCGCCCAGCGCGGTGGAGGTGCCGGTGCGACGGGCCACCTTGCCGTCGACGCCGTCGAGGATCAGGGCGACGGCGGTGAGGCCGACCAGCAGCGTCACCGGCGGGGTGGACTCGAAGGAGTCGGCGACCAGGGCCGTCACCCCGCCGACGAGGGTGGCGCGGCCGAGCGTGACCCGGTTGGCGGGTCCGAAGGAACGCAGCCGGGAGCGGTGCAGTGCCCGGGAGAGGACGGCCCAGGTGGCGACGGCGAACACGAGACCGGTGACCCAGCCCGCGGGCCCCATCCCGATCGCCGAGCCGAGCAGGGCCAGCAACAGGAGCTGAACGCCCGCTCCCACAGCGGTCTCCTGCTGGACCAGCCTTGCGTCGTAAGTGTTGTTCAGGGCCACCGCACATTCCTCCGGCCAGGTGACAGAGATGATCAGTGCCGCGTACTGTGCGCGACCTGTGCACATGTCGGTACGTGCACCAGGTGCAGATCGTTCAGGAGGATGCCGATGAACCGCAGCGGACGCGCGTTCTGGATCGACTCCCCGGGCCGGGGCGAGGTGCGTGACGTCGCCCTTCCGGAGCCGGCCGAGGGCGAGGTCGTCGTCCGTGCGCTCTACTCGGGGGTCAGCCGCGGCACGGAGACCCTCGTCTTCCGCGGCCAGGTGCCGCAGAGCCAGCACGCGGTGATGCGGGCGCCGTTCCAGGAGGGCGACTTCCCCGCGCCCGTGAAGTACGGCTACCTCAACGTGGGGGTGGTGGAGGAGGGGCCCGAGCGGCTCGTCGGCCGGACGGTGTTCTGTCTGTATCCGCATCAGACGCGGTACGTCGTCCCCGAGACGGCCGTCACCGTCGTACCGGACTCCGTGCCCGCCGCACGGGCCGTGCTGGCCGGCACCGTGGAGACCGCCGTCAACGCGCTCTGGGACGCGCAGCCGCTGGTCGGCGACCGGATCGCGGTGGTCGGCGGCGGCATGGTGGGCTGTTCGGTCGCCGCCCTGCTGGCCCGTTTCCCGGGCGTGCGCGTGCAGTTGGTGGACGCCGACCCGGCGCGCGCGAAGACCGCCGAGGCGCTCGGCGTCGGCTTCGCGCTGCCGCAGGACGCGCTCGGCGGCTGCGACCTCGTCGTGCACGCCAGCGCCACCGAACAGGGGCTGGCCCGTTCCCTGGAGCTGCTCCGCGCCGAGGGCACCGTCCTCGAACTGAGCTGGTACGGCGACCGCACGGTGGCGCTGCCGCTCGGCGAGGCCTTCCACTCGCGCCGGCTGGTCATCCGCAGCAGCCAGGTCGGCACGGTCTCCCCGGCCCGCGCGATGCGCAGCTACGCCGACCGGCTCGCGCTCGCCCTCGACCTGCTGGCCGATCCGGCGCTCGACGCGCTCGTCACGGGGGAAAGCGCGTTCGAGGAGTTGCCGGAGGTGATGCCGGGGCTGGCGTCGGGGGAGATCCCCGCGCTCTGTCACCGTGTCCGGTACCCGTAGGGGATCAGGTCGGGGATCAGGTCGGGGATCAGCAAGAGCGCCTGACCTGAGAAAAGAGTGAGATCGCACTGAACAAGGGGAAGCGTGGAGCCGTAATACACAGCATCCCCCGGCGGCCAATGGCCGGGGGACCAGACGCGCCGCACCTGGAGGGTCGTCCGTTGTTCAGTGTCACCGTCCGCGATCACATCATGATCGCCCACAGCTTCCGCGGTGAGGTCTTCGGACCCGCGCAGCGCCTGCACGGAGCGACGTTCCTGGTGGACGCCACGTTCCGCCGCGAGCAGCTGGACGACGACAACATCGTCGTCGACATTGGCCTCGCCACCCAGGAACTCGGTGCCGTGGTCAGCGAGCTGAACTACCGCAACCTGGACAACGAGCCCGACTTCGCCGGGATCAACACCTCCACCGAGTTCCTCGCCAAGGTCGTCGCGGACCGGCTCGCCGAGCGCATCCACAAGGGCGCGCTCGGTGAGGGCGCCCGCGGTATCGCCTCGCTCTCCGTCACCCTGCACGAGTCGCACATCGCCTGGGCGAGTTACGAGCGTGCGCTGTGACCGATGTGACCCTGGAGAAGGCGCCGCTCGTGTACGTGCCCGTGCAGACGGCGGCGCCCAAGGCCCCCACGGCTCCCACGGCCCGGAAGGCGGGTGACCTCATCCCCATGTCCCTGCGCTCCGTGCACTTCGTCATGCCCGGCGGGGTGCACGACACGGCCAACCCCAGCGGCGGCAACGCCTACGACCGGCGGGTCTGCCTGGACCTGCCCGGCTTCGGCTGGCAGGTCCACAAGCACCTGGTGAACGGCTCCTGGCCGCGCCCGGACACGGCGGCCCGTACGGAACTGGCGCGCGCCCTGGCCGCACTCCCCGACGGCACGGTCGTCCTGCTCGACGGGCTCGTCGCCTGCGGCGTCCCGGAGATCGTGGTGCCGGAGGCGGAGCGGCTGCGGCTCGCGGTCCTCGTCCACCTCCCGCTCGGCGACGAGACGGGCCTCGATCCGCTGGTGGCCGCCGAGCTCGACGCCAAGGAGCGGGCCGTGCTGCGGGCGGTGCCCGCGGTGATCGCCACCAGCGACTGGGCGGTGCGCCGGCTCGTCTCGCACCACGGCCTGGCCCCGGAGAAGGTGCACTGCGCCGCCCCCGGCGCCGACATCGCGCCCCTCGCCTCCGGCACCGACGGCGTCTCCCGGCTGCTGTGCGTGGCCGCCGTGACCCCGCGCAAGGGCCAGCACCGGCTGGTGGAGGCGCTGGCCGCCGTCACCGACCTCAGGTGGAGCTGCGTGTGCGTGGGCGGCCTCGGGCAGGACCCTGAGTACGTCGCCCATCTGCGCCGCCTCATCCGCCGGTACGGACTCGAGGACCGGCTGGAGCTCGCCGGCCCGAAGGCGGGCGCCGAGCTGGACGCCGCGTACGCCTCCGCGGACCTGATGGTCCTCACCTCCTACGCCGAGACCTACGGCATGGCGGTCACCGAGGCCCTCGCCCGCGGCATCCCGGTCCTCGCGACCGACGTCGGCGGGCTGCCCGAGGCCGTCGGCCGCGCCCCCGACGGCGGGATGCCCGGCATCCTCGTCCCGCCGGAGAACCCGGCCGCCCTCGCCGCGGAACTGCGCGGCTGGTTCGGCGAGGCGGACGTGCGGCGCCGGCTGAAGGCGGCCGCGCGCAGCCGCCGGGCCGCCCTGAACGGCTGGGCGTCCACCGCCCAGAGCCTGGCCGGTGTCCTCGGCCGGCTTCCCGGCGAGCCCCGGAGGGCGGCATGAGGAAGACGACGGCGACCCCGGCGGACATGGCGCGGCGCGTGGGAGCCATCCCCACCCAGCCGGGCCCGAAGGAGACCTCTCCCATGACCGAGACCGTGACCTTGACGGACGGCGGCGCGAGCGTCGGCGAGACCGGCCCCGACGCGGTGATCGAGACCGACCCCGACGCGGTGATAGCGGGCGCGGGCCCCGTCACCCGCCCGGGTGAGCGGCCCACCGTACGGCTGCGGGAGGCCGGGCCCGAGGACCAGCCCCGGTACGCGCCCGAGTGGCTCCAGCTGCGGGAGCCCGCGGACGCGGCGGCGCGGGCCGTGGACCTGCTGGACCCGCTGCGGATCCGGCTCGCGAACCTGCCGAGCGGGCGCGGCGGCGGCCTCGCCGTGCACGACCTGGGCTGCGGCACCGGCTCGATGGGCCGCTGGCTCGCGCCCCGCCTGGACGGCGGCCAGCACTGGATCCTGCACGACCGCGACCCCTATCTGCTGCACTTCGCGGCCGTCGCCTCGCCGCGCGCGGCCGCCGACGGCAGCCGGGTCACCGTCGAGACCCGGCGCGGCGACGTCGCCCGGCTCACCCCGGACGCCCTGACCGGCGCCTCCCTCGTCACCGCCTCCGCCCTCCTCGACGTCCTCACCCGCGAGGAGATCGAGACGCTCGCCGCGGCCTGCGCGGGCGCCGGCTGCCCCGCGCTGCTGACGCTGTCCGTCGCCGGCCGGGTCGATTTCTCCGCGCCGGACCCGCTGGACGAGGAGCTCGCCGCCGCCTTCAACGACCACCAGCGGCACGGCGGCCTCCTCGGCCCCGACGCGGTGGGCGTCGCCTGCGAGGCGTTCGCCGACCACGGCGCCACCGTCAAGGTCCACCCGAGCCCCTGGCGGCTCGGCCCCGAGCACGCCGCGCTCACCGCCCAGTGGCTGCGCGGCTGGGTCGGCGCGGCCGTCGAGCAGCGTCCCGAACTCGCCGAACGCGCCGAGGGCTATCTCGCCGCCCGCCTCACGGCCTGCCAGCAGGGCGAGCTGCGGGTCACCGTCCACCACAGCGACCTGCTCGCCCTGGCCCGGCCCACGGGGCGCGCCCGGTGAGCGCCGAGACGGTGAGCGCGCGGGCCGGGACGGCCGAGCCCGCGGTGCGGGGCGAGGGCGCCCCGGCCGTACGGCGGCCGCCCCGCGCCCCGTCGGTGGCGCGCACCGGCCCCGCCGTGTCCGAGGCCCGCATCGGCGTCATCGTGACCGTGCCGCACCGCACGCCGTCGGCGTGGCGCAGGGTGTTCGCCTCGCGGGCCCTGCGCACCCACTTCGGGACGGTCGCCGGCGTCCTCATCCTCACGGTGCTGCTGTGGCGGATGGGGACGGGCGTGTTCCTCGACGGACTGCGCCGCATCGACGTGCCGACCGTGCTGGTCGCGCTCGGCATCGGCGCGGTCACCACCGTGTTCAGCGCCTGGCGGTGGGCGCTGGTGGCCCGCGGGCTGCGGATCCGGCTGCCGTTCGGCGCGGCGGTCGCCGACTACTACCGGGCGCTGTTCCTGAACGCGGCCCTGCCCGGCGGCATCCTCGGCGACGTGCACCGCGCCGTGCGGCACGGGCAGAGCGCCGGTGACGTCGGGCGCGGTGTACGGGCGGTCGTGCTGGAGCGCACGGCGGGGCAGCTCGCGCTGGCCGGCGCAGGCGTAACGGTCCTGCTGGTGCTGCCGTCCCCGGTCATGGACGAGCTGCGCAGCCTCGCCCCGATGGTCCTGCTGGCCGGGGTGGGGGCGCTCGCCGTCGTCCTGGCGCTGCGCATGAACTCCTCCCGGCCGCGCCGCGCGGGACGCCTGGGCAAGGCGCTGGCCGAGGCCCGCGAGGGGCTGCTGTCCCGGCGCAACGCGCCCGGGGTCGCCGTGTCGTCGCTGGTCGTGCTCGCCGGGTACGTGGCGATGTTCGTGGTGGCCGCCCGGGTGGCCGGCTCCGGCGCCTCCGTCCTCGGCCTGCTGCCGATCGCGATGCTCGCCCTGCTCGCCATGGCCGTCCCGCTGAACGTCGGCGGCTGGGGCCCCCGCGAGGGCGTCACCGCCTGGGCGTTCGGCGCGGCCGGCCTCGGCGCGAACACCGGCCTGTCGGTGGCGGTGGTGTACGGCGTGCTGAGCTTCGTGGCCGCGCTGCCGGGGGCGGTCGTCCTCGTGGTGCGCTGGTACGCCGCTGTACGGGGCGACGGGGCGAGGACTGCGGGGACTGCGCAGACGGCGCGGACGGCGCCGTCGGGCGGGACGGCTGGGGTGAGTGAGACTGCTGGGGTCGCCGAGGCGTCCGGGGCCGGCGTGACGGTCGGGATGGCAGAGGTGGTCGGGGTGACCGAGACGTCCGGGGCGGACGCAGAGGTGGTCGGGGTGGCCGAGACGTCCGGGGCGGACGAGACTGCCGGGACGCCCGAGGTGACCGGGACGCCCGGGGCGGCTGAAGCATCCGAGACGGCCGAGACGGCCGAGACGGCCGAGACCGGTGAGGCCGCCGGGCGCGCTCCCGAGGTGCCCTACAGCGGGCCGGTGTCCCCGGTGTCCGCCGAGTCCCCCGGGGCCTCCGTACCCGGTGACTTCTCCGTACCCGCCGGCTTCCCCGAGCTGGACGGCTTCTCCGAAGTCAGCAGTGAGAAATACGCGCCGAAGGAATCCGCCAGGCTCGCCAGGAGTTCCTTCCCCTTTTCCGCGGACCCCAGGGAGGGACGGCCGATGACGCCCGAATCGGTATAGGCGGACATTCCCAGCGTGAGCAGATGGCGACGGTCGTCCGCGGTGAAATCGGCGGACTCGAAACCGGGCCGGACGAGTTCCGGATGGGCGTGCAGCAGGATCGAGGTCTCGATCTCCCCGGCGTGCATGTCGGTGAGCAGCGAGGTCACCACCCCGGACCGTTCCCGCGCCGCCTCCCAGTCCTCCGGGGCCGGGAAGAGCGCCATCCGCTCACCGCGGGCGGAGGACTCCTGGACCGCGTTGCCCAGGACGTAGTTCCCGCCGTGTCCGTTGACCAGCACCAGGGCCTCGACGCCCGAGCGGCGCAGCGACGCCGCGATGTCCCGTACCACCGCGTGAAGGGTCACGGAGGAGATGCTGACGGTCCCCGGCCAGGCCGCGTGCTCGTGCGAGCAGGCGATGGTCACCGGCGGAAGGAGGTGCACCGGGTACGCCCGGGCGATCTCCCGGGCGATGGCGCAGGCGACCAGGGTGTCGGTGGCGAGCGGCAGGTACGGACCGTGCTGTTCGAAGCTGCCGACCGGCAGGACCGCCACCTGCGTCGTGACGCCCGCGCCCCGGGAGCGGACGTCCTCGGTGGTGTCCACGGGCACCAGGCCGCAGGCCGCCGCCGCCACTGTCGCCGCCGTCCTTATCTCCGAACCACTCATCTTTTCCCGGCCTTTCGTCTCCGCTTAGGAATCAGATCATGACAGAGAAAATTGGCGTACTCGGCGAGCAGACCGCGCAGCGCACCGGCGTGGAACGCGTGGTGAATGCCCCCTTGCCCACCGTGTACGGGAAATTCCAGGCGGTGGGCTACCTCGACCACGACCGCGGTGACGAACAAGTCGCCCTGGTGTACGGGGAGATCGGCAGCGAGGACGTGCTGACCCGGCTGCACTCGGAGTGCCTGACCGGCGACGCGTTCGGCTCCCAGCACTGCGAGTGCGGCGACCAACTGGAGTCGGCGCTGCGGGCCGTCGTCGCGGCGGGCAGCGGGATCGTCGTCTATCTGCGCGGCCACGAGGGCCGCGGCATCGGTCTGCTCGGCAAGCTGCGTGCGATGGCCCTGCAGGCGGAGGGTCTGGACACCGTCGAGGCGAACGTGGCGCTCGGCTTCCCGGTGGACGCCCGCGACTACAAGGTGGCCGCCGACATCCTGCGCGACCTGGGCGTACGGTCCGTGCGGCTGATGTCGAACAACCCGCGCAAGCGCGAGGCGCTCGTCGACAACGGCATCCAGGTCGCCGAGGAGGTGCCGCTGCTGATAGAGCCGTGCGAGAACAACATCACCTACCTGCGCACCAAGCGGGAGCGCATGGACCACCGGCTGCCGCACCTGGACGCGGTGGCGCACTGGTCCTGAGCGCGCCCCTGCCGTCGCACCGCCGGCCGGGACCGCGTGCGGGGATCACGCGTGCGTCGCGGCGGGCAGGGATCCCGCGCCGTCCGGCGGGTAGGGATGACGACGGTCACTGCAGGTGACAGCCCCGGCCTCGGTACTCGGGCCGGGGCCGCCGCACAGTAAGGAGCCGCTCGGGTGAACACGCATGCCTCGGTCGTCGTCATCGGCGGTGGAGTGATCGGGACCAGCATCGCCTACCATCTGGCCGCGGCGGGCGTACGGGACGTCCTGCTGGTGGAGCGGGACGACCTCGCCGCCGGCTCCACATCCAAGGCCGCCGGAGGGGTGCGCGCGCAGTTCTCCGACGAGCTGAACATCCAGCTCGGGGCGCGCAGCCTGGAGGCGTTCGGGCGGTTCGGCGAGGAGTTCGGGCACGACATCGGACTGCACCGGGTCGGCTACCTCTTCCTGCTCTCCACGCCCGAGGAGGTCGCCTCCTTCGAGGCGGGCGTGGCCCTGCAGAACGCGCTCGGGGTGCCCAGCCGCATGATCGACCCGGCCGAGGCCCGCCGTCTCTCCCCGCTGATCACCACCGACGGCTTACGGGCGGCCGCGTTCTCGCCCGACGACGGGCACTGCACGCCCGAGGCCGTCGTCCAGGGATACGCGGCCGCCGCCCGCCGGTGCGGTGCGCGCATCCTGCGCCGTACCGCGGTGACCGGCATCGAGACCCGCGGCGCCACCATCACCGGCGTCACCACCACCCTCGGCCCGATCGCCACCGACACGGTGATCTGCGCGGCCGGCGCCTGGTCCCGGTCGGTCGGCGCGATGGTGGGCGTGGACCTGCCGGTGCAGCCGCTGCGCCGCCAGATCGCGGTCACGGAGGCGGTGCCCGGCCTTCCGCCGGACCTGCCCATGACGATCGACTTCAGCACCACCCTCTACTTCCACGCCGAGGGCCCCGGTCTGCTCGTCGGCATGTCCGACCCCGACGAGCGCCCCGGCTTCGCCACCGACACCCACGACCGCTGGATCCCCCGTCTCGCCGCCGTGCTGGAGCACCGCGCCCCCGACATCCTGGAGCTGCGCCGCACGGGCGGCTGGGCGGGACTGTACGAGGTCACCCCGGACCACAACGCACTGATCGGCGAGGCGCATTCGGTATCCCGTTTTCTGTATGCGACCGGTTTCTCCGGGCACGGCTTTCTGCAGGGACCGGCCGTCGGCGAGGTCGTCCGCGACCTCTACCTGGGCCGCGTACCCTTCGTGGACGTCACCCCCCTGAGCGCCGGCCGGTTCGAGGCCGACGCCCCGCGTCCGGAGGTCAACTGCGTATGACGGCACCGACCGCCCCCCACCTGTGGCTGCGTCACGAGGCCCGTACCACCGAACGGCGCACCCCGGTCGTCCCCGACGACGCCCGCCGCCTCGTCGAGGCCGGTGTGCGGCTGACCGTCGAGGAGTCCCCGCAGCGGATCTTCCCCGTCGAGGAGTACGAGGCGGTGGGCGCCCGAGTCGCCCCCGCGGGCTCCTGGGTGTCGGCGCCGCCGGACGCGGTCGTCCTCGGCCTGAAGGAACTCCCGGACCAGCCAGCAGAGTTGACGCACCGCCATATCTTCTTCGGGCACGCCTACAAGCAGCAGCCCGGCGCGGCCGATCTGCTCCGCCGGTTCGCCGCCGGGGAAGGGGCGCTCCTGGACCTGGAGTACCTCGTCGACGAACAGGGCCGCAGGCTGGCGGCGTTCGGCTTCTGGGCCGGCTACCTCGGCGCCGCCCTCGCGGTGCTCCACCACCGGGGCCGGCTGACCGCGCCGCTGCGCCCGACCGACAAGGACGCCCTGGACGAGACCCTGCGCCCGCGACCCGGCGACGGTGAGTTCACCGCTCTCGTCGTCGGCGCCCTGGGCCGCAGCGGCCGGGGTGCCCGAGCCGCCCTCGCCACCGCAGGGGCCGACCCCACCTGCTGGGACCTCGCCGAGACCCGGGACCTGGACCGCCGCGCGCTCCTGGACCACGACCTGCTCGTCAACTGCGTCCTGGCCACCACCCCGGTGCCGCCGTTCGTCCGCGAGGAGGACCTCGACGACCCGGCCCGCAGACTGCGCACCCTCTCCGACGTCACCTGCGACGTCGGCTCCCCCCTCAACGTCCTGCCCGTCTACGACCGCACCACGGAGTGGACGGACCCCGTGCGCACCCTGCGCAAGGAACCCCCGCTGGACCTGATCGCCATCGACAACCTGCCGTCGCTGCTGCCCCGCGAGTCCAGCACCGACTTCTCGGCGGCCCTCCTGCCCCAGCTGCTGGACTTCCCGACGGGGGATGCGTGGGCGCGGTGCCTGGAGCGCTTCCGGCGGGCGGGGCGTGAACTCGGCATCGAGCTCGGCACCGAACTTGGTTCAGGAGAAGGGGAGTTCGGCCATGAGTGAGGTGGTTGCCGCGAGCGGTACCGTCCACTGGGTGGGCGCCGGTCTGTCCACGGGCAGCGGGCTCGCCGACCTGTGCGCGCGCACCGACGGCGTCCGCCTCTGGCACCGTACGGCGGACCGCGCGGCCGGGGCCCTGGACCGGCTGGGACTGACCGGACGCGCCGCCCCCCGCGCCTACACGCTCGACGCGCTCACGGCCGAACTCGCCCCCGGTGACGTCGTCGTGTCGATGCTGCCCGCTCCCGACCACGCCCCGCTGCTCGCCGCATGCGTCGCCCGGCGCGCCCACTTCGCCTGCTCCAGCTATGTCTCGGACGCGGTGCTGGAGCAGGTCCCGGCGGCCGGGAGGGCGGGGCTGGTCGTCCTCACCGAGGCCGGCCTCGACCCGGGCATCGACCACCTCTTCGCCCACGCCCTGGTGGCCCGCGCCCGTGCGGCGATCGGCGCGGACACGTCGGCCTCGTACCGCCTCACCTCGTACTGCGGAGGCGTCCCGGCCGTCCCCAACGACTTCCGCTACCGCTTCAGCTGGGCGCCCCTAGGTGTCCTCAACGCCCTTCGCTCGCCTGCCCGTTACGTCGAGAACGGCGCCGAGACCGTGGCCGCCAGGCCCTGGGAGGCGACCCGCCGGCATGTCGTCGACGGGGAACCCTTCGAGGTGTACCCCAACCGGGACAGCCTGCCCTTCGTCGAGCAGTACGGGCTGCCACCGGCCTGGAAACCGGTCGCGTTCGTGCGCGGCACCCTGCGCCTGGACGGCTGGCTGCACGCCTGGCAGCCGGTGTTCGAGGAGCTGAGGGAGGGTGACGACACCCGGATCGCCGCCCTGGCACGGGAGTTGGCCGCCGCCTACCCGACGACGGACACCGACCGCGACCGGGTGGTCCTCGAGGTCGCCCTGGAGGTGGAGACCGGAACCGCGGGCAACGGCACGTCCTGGTCGGGGAGTTGTCTGCTGGACCTGGTGGGCGACGAGGAGGAGAGCGCGATGGCGCGGTGCGTCTCGCGCACCCTCGCGCTCGGCGTCCGGCGGATCCTGGCCGGCGCGCTGCCGCCGGGCCTGAACCGGGCGGCCGAGACGGCGGCCCGGTCGGTGGAGTGGCTCGGTGAACTGGCCGACGAAGGCCTGGAGTTCATCCGGCGCGGGGACGGCTGACGGTCAGTCGAGCAGGGCCTCGTGCACCAGTCGCTTGAGGTCGGGATACAGCTTCAGCGACCTGCGCGGCCGCACCTGCGTCAGGAACTGCACGCTCACGTCGTGCTGCGGGTCGATCCAGAAGGTTGTCGTGGCGACCCCGCTCCAGCCGTAGGTGCCGAGGCCCGTCGGGGCCTGGGTGCGGTCCGGGTCGACGACCACGGACACGCCCAGGCCGAAGCCGACCCCGTCGTTGCCGGGTTCGTCGTGCGCCGGGCGGCTGCCGAAGGCGCGCAGGTCCGCGTCGCCGGGGAGGTGGTTGCGGGTCATGAGGTCCACCGTCTCCGGGGCCAGCAGCCGCACCCCGTCGAGTTCGCCGCGGCGGCGCAGCAGCTCGCTGAAGCGGTGGATGTCGTATGCGGTCGCCACCAAACCGCCGCTTCCCGACAGGAACCGGGGGCGGCCGAACAGCGGCAGGCCGGCGATCGGTTCGATGCCGCCGCCGTCGGTGTCGCCGTACAGCTCGGCCAGCCGGCCGGCCTGCTCGTCGGTGACCTGGAAACCGGCGTCCGCCATGCCCAGCGGGCGGAGGATCCGCTCGGTGACGAACTCGTCGAGAGGCTGCCCGGAGACGACCTCGATGATCCGGCCGAGGACGTTGGTGGACACCGAGTAGTTCCACTGGGTGCCCGGCTCGAACTGCAGCGGCAGCCGCGCGTACGCCTCGACGGTCTGGGCCAGATTCGAGCCGGGCAGCACCGCCGACTCCAGTCCGGCCTCGCGGTACAGGGCGTCGACGGGGTGACAGTGGTAGAAGGCGAAGGTCAGGCCCGAGGTGTGGGTCATCAGGTGCCGCACCAGCAGAGGCTGTTCCACCGGGCGGGTGCTGAGTTCCGCGCCGGAGCCGCCCGCGTACACACGCTGGTCGGCGAAGGCCGGGAGGTGGTCGGCGACCGGGTCGTCGAGCCGCAGCCGGCCCTCCTCCATCAGTATCAGGGCGGCGACGGAGGTGACCGGCTTGGTCATCGAGTAGATCCGGTACAGGGTGTCGGCCTCGACGGGCAGTCCGGCGGCGACGTCACGGTGGCCGTGGGTGGTGAGGTGCGCGACGCGGCCGCCCCGGGAGACCGCGAGGAGGAAACCGGGCAGCCGTCCCTCGTCGACGTAGTGGGCGACGTGCTGGTCGAGGCGGTCCAGCGCCTTCGCGTCCAGCCCGACCTCGCTCGGGTCGACCTCTTGTCGCAGCAGTGCCATCGTTCTCCTCCGGTGCGTTCGTGCGAGGTGCGGTCCGGGTTCCCGCTCCGGTACGACCTCAGTGCTCATGGTCGCCCAGGGAACGGGCGTACGGACCGCTTTCCACGCCGTGAGCGGTGTGGGGTGTGTCGCTTCGGCCGGCCCCCGGGCAGGCGGGGCGTGCACGGCGGCGCGCGCGGGGACGTGCGCCGGAGCGTCTGCGGGGGCGGGGCGTCCCGGCAGCGCACGGCACACCGGGATCGCCACGAGGGCGGCCGCGCCCAGCACGGCCATCGGCGTCCGGGCCGGGCCGAGGCCCGCGAGCACGGTCGCGCAGGCCACGCCCAGCACCGGCCCGACGTTCATCGCCGTCTGCTTCAGCCCGCCCGCCACCCCGGCCGCCTCGACGGGAGCCTCCCGTACGACGACATGCGTGGCCGCCACCATCACGGTCCCGAACCCGGCGCCCACCAGGGCGAACCCGGCGGCGAACGCCGTCTCGCCCGGGGCGCCGGCGAGCACCAGCAGACCGGCGCCGAGGACGGCCGTCGCCCCCGTGACCGTGGCCCGGGCGCCGGCCCGGCGCAGCAGCACCGCCGACACGGGCGCCGCCGCGATCAGGCACGCCGCCAGCGGCAGACTGAGCAGTGCGCTGTGCAGGGCGGTCAGGCCGAGGCCGTCCTGGAGGACGTACACACCGGCGAACAGCCCGCCGTTGAGCGCCGCGGACGCGGTGACCAGCAGGGCGAGGGCCCCGCCGACCGCGGGGGAACGGACGACGTCCGGCAGCAGCAGGGGCGCCGGCGCCCGCCGCTCGTGCCGTACGAAGGCGAGGGCCGCGAGGAGTGCGGCCGGCGCGGACCAGGTCGCGCCCGGGAGCGTGACGAGGGCGTGCACCAGACAGGCGAGCGCCACCGCGAGCAGCAGAGCGCCGGGCAGGTCGAGCGGGCCACCGGCCGACGGCCGCTCCTCCTCACGGGAGGCCAGGGCGAGCAGGCCGAACAGCAGCGTGGGCACCACATTGAGCAGGAACACCGCCCGCCAGCCGAACGAGGTGGCGAGCGCCCCACCCACCACCGGCCCGGCCGCGGCCGCCACCCCGACGGCCGCCGTCCGCACGGCGATCGGCGTACGCAGCCGGTCCGGCGGGAACGACGCCCGCAGCATCCCCAGCGTGGCGGGTTGGAGCAGCGCCCCGAACACCCCCTGGACGACACGCAGTGCGATCACCCAGCCCACGCCCGGCGCCACCGCGATGCCCGCCGAGGCGGCGCCGAAGCCGAGCATGCCGAACGCGAAGGTACGGCGGTGTCCGTAGCGGTCGCCGAGCCGCCCGGCGAACACCAACAGGCCCGCCACGGCGACGAGATAGCCGGTGCTCGTCCACTGCGCCTGGGTGAGGGAGGCGTGCAGGTCGCGGCGCAGGGTCGGCTGGGCGACGGTGAGCACGGTGCCGTCGAGGGCGACGACCACGGCCCCCGCCACACTGCTCGCCAGCGTCACCGTACGGTTCACCGGCCGTCCTCCGGCCCGAGGTACGCGTCGAGCGCGGTCCGGAGCAGCGGCGCGAAGTCGTCTGAGCCCGTGGCGAGTTGGAGACTTCCCCAGCTCCACAGCTGGGCGATGCCGTGCAGGTTCGCCCACAACGCCCCCGCGACGGCCCGCGCGTCGGCGTCGGGCCGGGCCCGGCCCACCAGGTCCACCAGGACGCCGAACAGGGGAAGGCTGGTGTCGCGCAGCCGCAAGTGCCCGCTCTGCAACAGATCGTGACGGAACATCAGCTCGTACATGCCGGGGTTGTGCAGCGCGAACTCCAGGTAGGCGTGCCCCAGGTCGGTGAGCTGGGCGCGCGGGGCCGCGCCGCCGTCGCCGAGCGTCGTCGTCACCTGGATCCCCAGCTGGGTGAAGCCGCGGCGGGCGATGGCCGACAGCAGCTCCAGATGGGTGGGGAAGTAGCGGCGGGGCGCGCCGTGGGACACGCCGGCCCGGCGGGCGATCTCCCGCAGGGTCAGCGCACCGGCACCCTCCAGGGCGACCAGGTCCACGCCGGCATCGACGAGACGGGTCCGCAGATCGGGGTCCGGTTTCTCGGATTCGCTCATAGACACTGTCTACCACCCGTGGATAGACAGTGTCTACGCCGGTTCGGCGGCTCATGGAGTGCGGTGAAGGAGCGCGGGCAGGGGAATGCGCCTCGGTGGTGCGCTGGTTGTGCGGAGCATGACTCGGGACACGACGCGCCACGCGCTGCTCGCCCTGCTCTCCGAGGGCCGCAGCGGAGTACTGGTCACCCTCAAACGCGACGGCCGCCCCCAGCTGTCGAACGTCAGCCACCACTACTACCCGGACGAGGGCGTGATCCGGATCTCCGTCACCGACGACCGCGCCAAGACCCGCAACCTGCGCCGCGACCCCCGCGCCTCCTACCACGTCACCACCGCCGACCGCCGCGCCTACACGGTCGTCGAGGCCACCGCCGACCTCACCCCGGTCGCCGCCGACCCCTACGACGACACCGTCGAGGAACTCGTCCGCCTCTACCGCGACGTCCTCGGCGAACACCCCGACTGGCACGACTTCCGCACCGCCATGGTCCGCGACCACCGCCTGGTCGCGCGGCTGCGGGTGGAGCGGGCGTACGGGATCCCCCGGCCGGCCGGCGACGGGTGACCGCACACGCCCGAGCCCCCGGCGCCATCGTGGCGTCCGGGGGCTCGGGCGTGCGGGGAAGGGGCGGTGGAGTGGGTCAGGCGGTCACCGTCTCCGGCTGGGAGACCTCAGGGGCGCCCCGCTCGCCGAGCCGCTCGGTCGGCACCTTCGCGGTCTCCCGCGCCGACAGCGCCGCGATCACCGGCGGGACGCACAGCGCCGCCGTGAACAGGGCGACGGAGGACCAGTCGTCGCCGCCCGGGCCGGCGATCTGCGCCGCGAAGGTGACCGCGAAACCGGCCACGGCGAAACCGATCTGGGTGCCGATCGCCATGCCCGACAGCCGCACCCGGGTGGAGAACATCTCACCGTAGAAGGAGGGCCACACACCGTTCGCGGCGCTGTAGACCACACCGAAGGCGACGATGCCGAGGACCAGGATCAGCGGGTAGGAGCCGGTGGAGATCGCCCACAGGTACCCGAACATCGCCCCCGCGCTGCCCACCGCACCGATCAGGTAGACCGGGCGGCGGCCGATGCGGTCGGAGAGCGTGGCCCACGCTGGGATGGCGCCCAGCGCGACCAGGTTGGCGAGCGCACCCACCCACAGCATCGAGGAACGGTCCATGCCGACCGCGTCGCTCGTCGCGTACGCCAGCGCCCACACCGTGAAGATGGTGCTGACCGAGGCGATCAGGGCGCCCCCGATCACCCGCAGCACATCCGCCCAGTGCTCCCGCAGCAGCACCGCCAGCGGCAGCTTCACGACCTCGCCGGTGGCCTGCTGCGCCTCGAAGGCCGGCGTCTCCTCCAGCTTCCGCCGGATGACGTAGCCGACCACGGCGACCGCGATGCTCAGCCAGAACGGCACCCGCCAGCCCCACGACAGCAGTTGGTCCTCGGGCAGCGCCGCGACCGGGATGAAGACCAGCGTGGCCAGCAGCTGCCCGCCCTGGGTGCCGCTCAGGGTGAAGCTGGTGAAGAAGCCGCGCCGGTGCGCCGGCGCGTGTTCGAGCGTCATGGAGTTGGCGCTCGCCTGCTCACCTGCGGCGGAGATGCCCTGGAGGACGCGGCACAGGACCAGCAGGACGGGGGCGAGGGTGCCGACCTGGGAGCGAGTCGGCAGACAGCCGATCAGGAACGTCGACACGCCCATCAGGATCAGCGTGAACACCATGATCTTCTTACGGCCCAGCCGGTCCCCGAAGTGCCCGAGGAAGAGCGCCCCGACCGGCCGGGCCGCATACGCGACACCGAACGTGGCGAGCGACAGCAGGGTCGCGGTGGCCGGGTCCGACTCGTCGAAGAAGACCTTCGGGAAGATCAGCGCGGCCGCGCTGCCGTAGATGAAGAAGTCGTAGTACTCCAGGGCGCTCCCGATCCACGCCGCCGTGGCGGCTTTCTTCGGCTGACCTGGGGGTGCTGCGGCGGGGACGGACACGGCGTGCTCCTTCGGGGGAACTCCAACGTACGCGGGAGTGGGGCAAGGGGGAGAAGGGCCGGATCCCTGGGGTGCGGGGCGGCTGCGCCGGGTCGGTTGACTCCGGCTAATTAACCCACTGGGTAGTTAGTAGCGGATGGCCAGTGATGGTGCGCCGATGTTTCGCCGCTGTCAATAGGTCTCGTCGGAGGTGGCTGGTGGGCGGCGGAGTGCAATCTGCCGTATACGGCCGATCGGCGACCGTTGTCCGCCGAACGCATACGGTCGCCGGTCGACCGGTGATTGCCGATCGCCGACTGCCGACTGCCGGTCGTCGACGGTCCTGCGGTCGACCGCAGGTCGCCGGTCGCAGACACTCGACCGTCGACCGTCGACCGTCGACCGTCGGCCACCGACCGCAGACCGTCGCCCGGTCCGCAGCCGACAGCCCGTCGTCAGCCCTCCGCCCGCTCCGCCGTCAAATAGGCGATCACCATGTCCCCGAGCATGGTCCGGTAGTGCTCCCGCTGCGCCGGATCCACCAGGTCACGCCCGAACAGTGCGCCGAAGGTGTGCCGGTTGGCCACCCGGAAGAAGCAGAACGAGCTGATCATCGCGTGCAGGTCGACGGCGTCCACCTCGGCCGTGAACAGTCCTGACTCCCGGCCGGCGGCGAGGATGCGGCGGATCACGTCGAGTGCCGGGGAGCCGATCCTGCCGAGTTTCTCGGAGGCGGCGATGTGCTCGGCCTCGTGGATGTTCTCGATGCTGACCAGCCGGATGAAGTCCGGGTGCTGTTCGTGGTGGTCGAAGGTCAGCTCGGCGAGGCGCCGGATCGCCGCGACCGGGTCCAGGTGTTCGACGTCGAGTCGTTGCTCGGCCTCGCGGATCACGCCGTACGCGCGCTCCAGGACGGCGGTGAACAGCTGCTCCTTGCCGCCGAAGTAGTAGTAGATCATCCGCTTGGTGGTGCTGGTGCGGGCGGCGATGTCGTCGACGCGGGCCCCGGCGTATCCGACGCGGGCGAACTCCCGGGTCGCCACGTCCAGGATCTCGGCCTGGGTCCGGGCGGCGTCGCGCGTGCGCCCGTTGGATCGTGCCGGTTCGTCGACGCTGGTCATCGGGTTCCTTCGGGCGGCGTGGCTGCGGTGCAGCGATTCTAGGAGCCGATCCCGTCCCGTGAGGCGAGAGGGGCTTCCCCGACGGCCCGGCAGAGTGCTATGACTAACTCACCAGTTCGTACATTAGCCAGCCGCTCAGGAGGTCCTCCGTGACCAAGGATGTGACCAAGGACGTGACCAAGGGCTCGTATCTCGTGGGTCTGATCGGTTCCGGGATCGGTCCCTCGCTCAGCCCGGCGCTGCACGAGCGGGAGGCCGACCGGCAGGGGCTGCGCTATCTGTACCGGCTGATCGACATCGACGTCCTCGGGGCCGCTCCTCAGGCGGTCGGCGATCTGGTGCGGGCCGCCCGTGACGTGGGCTTCGACGGGCTGAACATCACCCACCCGTGCAAGCAGCTGGTCATCGAGCACCTCGACGCGCTGTCCCCGCAGGCCGAGGCCCTCGGCGCGGTCAACACCGTCGTCTTCGGGAGCGGCGGCCGGGCCGTGGGGCACAACACGGATGTCACCGGGTTCGCCGCGTCGTTCGCCCGCGGTCTGCCGGACGTCCCGCTGGAGCGGGTCGTGCAGCTGGGCGCGGGCGGCGCGGGCGCGGCCGTCGCACACGCCACGCTCACCCTCGGCGCCGGCCGGGTCACCGTCGTGGACGCGCTGCCCGAGCGGGCCGCGCGGCTCGCCGCCGCCCTGAACGACCACTTCGGCGAGGGCCGGGCGGCCGCGTCGGACCCCGACCGGCTGACCGCGCTGCTCGCGCACGCCGACGGCGTCGTCCACGCCACGCCCACCGGCATGGCCGCCCACCCCGGCCTGCCCTTCCCGGCCGCGCTGCTGCGGCCGGAACTCTGGGTCGCCGAGGTCGTCTACCGCCCCCTGGAGACCGAACTGCTGCGCACCGCCCGCGCCCTGGGCTGCGCCACCCTCGACGGCGGCGGCATGGCCGTCTTCCAGGCGGCGGACGCGTTCCGCCTCTTCACCGGGCGGGAACCCGACACCGCCCGCATGCTCGCCGACATCGCCGAACTGGCCGGCGCCGTCCCCACTCCCAAGTAGCCACGCCCTCCCCGCTCCGGAGCAGCCGGAGCAGCGCACGGCCCGCCCCGGAGCCGCCGCACGGCCCCCCCGAAGCGGCCCCGCCGTCGTCACCCCGAAGCGACCAGAACCACGAGGTGCCCAGGTGCGTACGTCCATCGCCACCGTCTCCCTGAGCGGATCCCTCACCGAGAAGCTGACGGCCGCCGCCCGCGCCGGCTTCGACGGCGTCGAGATCTTCGAGAACGACCTGCTCGCGAGCCCCCTCAGCCCCGAGGGCATCCGCGCCCGCTGCGCGGACCTCGGGCTGACCGTCGACCTCTACCAGCCGATGCGCGACGTCGAAGCCGTCCCCGAGGCCGAGTTCGCCCGCACTCTGCGCCGCGCCCGCCACAAGTTGGAGCTGATGGGCCGGCTCGGCGCGGACACCGTCCTGGTCTGCTCCAGCGTGTCCCCGCTCGCCGAGGACGACGACGCCCTCGCCGCCGAGCAGCTCGCCCGGTTGGCCGACCTCGCCCAGGACTTCGGCGTGCGGGTCGCCTACGAGGCGCTCGCCTGGGGACGGCACGTCAGCACGTACGACCACGCCTGGCACATCGTCGACACCGCCGGCCATCCCGCGCTCGGCACCTGCCTGGACAGCTTTCACATCCTGTCCCGGGGCTCCGATCCCAAGGGCATCGAGGACATCCCCGGCGAGAAGATCTTCTTCCTGCAGCTGGCCGACGCCCCGCTGCTCGGCATGGACGTCCTGCAGTGGAGCCGCCACCATCGCTGCTTCCCGGGGCAGGGTGGATTCGATGTGGTGGATCTCGTACGCCGTGTATTGCATACAGGATACGATGGCCCGCTCTCCCTCGAAGTCTTCAACGACGTCTTCCGGCAGGCCGAGGCCGGCCCCACCGCCGTGGACGCCCACCGCTCCCTGCTGCTGCTCCAGGAGGAACTGGGCATCGCCGCCCTCCCCGCCCCGGCCGCCCCCACCGGGATCGCCTTCACCGAGCTGGTCACCCCCGACGCGGAACCCGTCTGCGCGCTCCTCGGCTCCCTCGGCTTCGCCCGCACCGCACGCCACCGCGGCAAGCCCGTCGAACTGTGGGAGCAGGGTCAGGCCCGGATCCTCGTCAACACCGGCCCGGCCGCCCTCCCCCACCCCCGGCTTCACTCGCGCGGCGGGAGCCCCGTCGACGGCACCACCCTCGCCGCGATCGGCCTGGAGTCACCGGACCCGGCCGCCGCCGCCCGCCGCGCCGAGGCCCTCCTCGCCCCCGTCCTGCCGCGCCGCCGTGCCGCCGAGGACGCCCCCCTCGACGCGGTCGCCGCCCCCGACGGCACCGAACTCTTCCTCTGCGCCACGAACCGCCCCGGACTGCCCGACTGGCGCGCCGACTTCGCCGACCTCACCGACCCCACCGACCCCACTGACGTCGCCGACGCCGACGCCGAGGCCGCCCCGCGCACCCCGGCACCCCCCTCCGACCTGCGCGTCGACCATGTGGCGCTCACCCAGCCCTGGCACCGGTTCGACGAGGCCGTCCTCTTCCACCGCGGCGTTCTCGGGCTCGACCCGCAGGAGAGCGTCGACGTCGCCGACCCCTACGGGCTGCTCCGCAGCCGGGCCGTGACCGGCGGCGACGGTGCCGTCCGCTTCCCGCTCACCGTCGGCGCCGCCCCCGGCGACGACACCGCGCACGCCCGTCACATCGCGCTGGCCACCGACGACGTGGTCGCCGCCGCCCGCCGCTTCACCACGGCCGGCGGCCGCCTGCTGCCGATCCCCGCCAACTACTACGACGACCTCGCCGCCCGCTTCGAGTTCGCCGACGGCGAGCTGGAGACCTACCGGGAACTCGGCATCCTCTACGACCGGGACGCGCACGGTGTCTTCCGGCACTGCTACACCCGCACCGTGGGCCGCGTGTTCTTCGAACTCGTCCAGCGCGACGGCGGCTACCAGGGCTACGGCGCCGCCAACGCGCCGGTGCGGCTGGCGGCCCAGCACGCCGCCCGCTGACCCGGCCCGGCTCGCCTACTGACGGCTGACGGTCCTGGTCACACCCGCGACGACCGTCGTGGCCAGAATCCAGCCGGTGACGACGAGGACGTACGACAGCGTCTGGTACCAGCCGTTCGGCGCGAACGCGCCCTCCTGCCCGAACGAGATCACCGGCAGCAGCAGGTCCAGGGTGTAGAAGACGGGGTTGAATTCGGGCGCCTCGTCCGCCTTGAGCGGCGGTGGAGGGTGCCCGGCGTACGCGATCGAGCCGGCGGCGAGCAGCGACAGCAGCCAGACGGCGGCGCGCAGCGGACGGAAGCCGTAGCCGACGGCCGCGTCCTGGAGACGGCCCCACAGCCGTCCGTGCCAGGGGAGCGTGGACCGGCGGCGGCGCTGCTTGGCGAGCTGGACGACCCGGGCGGCCTGGTCGTCACCGGTCCTGCGGTATGCGGCCGTCAGTTGTTCGTATGCATGCGGGTCGTACCCCTGGCTGTCCCGCTCGAGCATCGGCAGCCGGTCCTCGGCGGGGGCGTGCGGGGTGAGGAAGGTGTAGGTGAGGTCCAGCAGGCGCACCTGGTCGGGGAGCATCCCGGGCTCCAGGCTGAGCTGGTTGATCTCCGCCCGCCGCAAATTCAGCATGCCCTCCACCCGGGGGCCCCGGCGCAGCCAGAGTTCGCCGATCACACAGCTGCTGGCCCGCAGGGCGATGCCGTCGGGGTTGGACAGCCGGGCGAGCAGCAGGTCCACCCGGCCGGGTATCCGGGCCCCGCGCAGGTCGATCCGGCCCCGGGTGCTCAGCCGGCGGCCGAGCAGGTTGGCACCCACCTCCAGGGCGTCGGCCTCCAGCACGCCGGCGCCGGGGTTACTGAGTTCGGCGCCCTCCAGGTCGAGCGACCCGGCGACGGCGGCCCCGTCGAGCCGGATCAGGCCCCGGGCGCGCAGACCGCGGGCGCACAGGTCGTCGTCGACGCCGATCTGGTGGAGGTGGAGGGCGGGCCGGTCCGTGCCCGCGTCGGTGACCTCGGCCTCCTCCAGGAACAGTGCGCCGGCGATCTGCGCCCCGTCCAGACGGACCGGCCCGCCGAACCGGCAGCGGGTCAGCCGCAGACTGCCGTCGACCCGGGCCCGGGTCACCGACAGCCCGGGCATGTCGGAGTCGCGCATGCTGACGTAGCGCAGATGGGCGCCGATCAGGTCGGGCGCCTCCTCGAAGCGGCAGTGGGTGAGATGGACGACGCTGTCGACCGTCGCGTACCGCAGTTCCAGCGCGCCGGTGATACGGGCTCCCCGTACCTTGAGGGCCGCTATCTCCCCTTGTTCCTGGGGGCCGTTGAGGAGCAGCGCCCGCAACACCTCGGCCCGCAGCGTTCGTTCGGGCCCCCAGTCGTCGGATCCGTCGCGGAAGTCCACCTCGGCGCCCTTGGCGAAGGCCCGCCAGACGCGCTGTTCGGCCGGTGTCAGATCGTCGATCTCCATCAGCCGCGACTCTGGCGGGCCTCTCGGGCGGTGTCAACAGGCTATGGCCGTACGTTCCATTCGGCGATCACGGGCCACCCGTGCTCCGTGGACAGCCTGCTGTACGTTCCCGTAGCCAGCTGGAACAACCGGCCCTGTGCGGGCGGGAGTCCGAGCCGACGGGCCGTCAGCACGCGCAGGAAATGCCCGTGGGCGACGAGCACGGCGTCTCCGCCGCAGTCGGCGAGTGCCGCGTCGACCCGGGACAGCACCCGGTCGGCACGCCGCCCGATCTCCTCGGGCGACTCACCGGGGTGACCGTCGGCGCCGGGCGGCACCCCGTCGGTCCACAGGTCCCAGGTGGGCCGGTCGCGGTGGATGTCGACGGTGGTGATGCCCTCGTACCCGCCGTAGTCCCACTCGTGCAGGTCGGGTGCGGCGACCGCCCCGTCGATGCCGGCGAGTTCGGCGGTGCGCACCGCGCGGCCGAGCGGGCTGGTCAGCGCGAGGCAGAAGGTCCGGCGGGAGAAGAACGGAGCGAGCGACTTCGCCTGGAGCTCGCCGTTCTCGGTGAGCGGCAGGTCGGTCCAGCTGGTGTGCTGTCCCGACCTGCTCCACTCCGTCTCGCCGTGGCGGACCAGCAGCAGATCCCCCACCGCAGGCTACTCCTTCGCCGATTCGACGGCGTGGCCGCCGAACTGGTTGCGCAGCGCCGCGATCATCTTCATCTGCGGGGAGTCGTCCTGGCGGGACGTGAACCGCGCGAAGAGGGAGGCGGTGATGGCGGGCAGCGGTACGGCGTGGTCGACGGCGGCCTCGACGGTCCACCGTCCCTCGCCGGAGTCCTGCGCCCAGCCGCGCAGCTTGTCGAGGTGCTCGTCCTCGTCGAGGGCGTTGACCGCGAGGTCGAGCAGCCAGGACCGGATGACGGTGCCCTCCTGCCAGGAACGGAAGACCTCGCGCACATCGGTGACGGAGTCGACCTTCTCCAGCAGCTCCCAGCCCTCGGCGTAGGCCTGCATCATGGCGTACTCGATGCCGTTGTGGACCATCTTCGAGAAGTGCCCGGCGCCGACCTTGCCCGCGTGGACATAGCCGTACGGGCCCTCCGGCTTGAGCGCGTCGAAGACCGGCTGGAGCCGGTCGACGTGCTCCTTGTCGCCGCCGACCATCAGGGCGTAGCCGTTCTGCAGGCCCCAGACGCCGCCGGAGACACCGGCGTCGACGAAGCCGATGCCCTTGGCGCCGAGCTCGGCGGCGTGCTTCTCGTCGTCCGTCCAGCGGGAGTTGCCGCCGTCCACGACGACGTCGCCCGCTTCGAGCAGGTCGCCGAGCTCGTCGACGACGGACTGGGTGGGGGCGCCGGCCGGGACCATCACCCAGACGGTGCGCGGCGCTTGAAGCTGCTGGACGAGTTCCGCGAGGTCCTTGACGTCGGAGAGTTCGGGGTTGCGGTCGTAACCGACGACGGTGTGGCCCGCGCGGCGGATGCGCTCGCGCATGTTGCCGCCCATCTTGCCGAGACCGATGAGACCGAGCTGCATATCAGTTCACTACTTCCTGAGTTCGCGGTACGCGGCCACGAGGGCGGCGGTGGAAGGATCGAGGCCGGGGACGTCCGCGCCTTCGGTGAGGGCGGGTTCGACGCGCTTGGCGAGGACCTTGCCGAGCTCCACGCCCCACTGGTCGAAGGAGTCGATGTTCCACACGGCGCCCTGCACGAACACCTTGTGCTCGTAGAGGGCGACGAGCTGGCCGAGGACGGACGGGGTCAGCTCGGCGGCGAGGATCGTGGTGGTGGGGTGGTCGCCCCGGAAGGTGCGGTGCGCGACCTGCTCCTCGGGCACCCCCTCGGCCCGCACCTCCTCGGCCGTCTTGCCGAAGGCGAGCGCCTGCGTCTGGGCGAAGAAGTTGGCCATCAACAGGTCGTGCTGGGCCTTGAGTTCGTCGCTCAGCTCGTCGACCGGACGGGCGAAGCCGATGAAGTCCGCCGGGATCAGCTTCGTGCCCTGGTGGATCAACTGGTAGTAGGCGTGCTGCCCGTTGGTGCCGGGCGTGCCCCACACCACCGGCCCGGTCTGCCACCCGACCGGACGGCCCTCGCGGTCCACCGACTTGCCGTTGGACTCCATGTCGAGCTGCTGGAGATAGGCGGTGAACTTGGACAGGTAGTGGCTGTACGGCAGGACGGCGTGGGACTGGGCGTCGTGGAAGTTGCCGTACCAGATGCCCAGCAGGCCAAGGATCAGCGAGGCGTTGGCCTCGGCGGGGGCGGTGCGGAAGTGCTCGTCGACGAGGTGGAAGCCGTCGAGCATCTCGCGGAAGCGGTCCGGGCCGATGGCGATCATCAG
>NZ_JBEXXE010000082.1:0-26447 GCF_040630255.1 Streptomyces sp. NPDC005820 | reverse complement strand
CCTCCGCCTTGCAGCTGGACGCACCGGGCCCCGCTCACCTGCGCTTACAAGGCGCCGCTGCTTTCCTGCGACTTGATCCGCCGGACAGGCCCTAGTCTTCCGAGTCGGGCCGGACCGGCCTCAGGTTCTGGGCGCCAGCCGGAAGACTCGGATCTCGCGCTCCACGCGGGCCTGGTAGGTGGCGTACGGGGGCCAGAAGGCCAGAAGTTCCTTCCAGACCGCCGCCCGTTCCTCCCCCGTGAGCAGCCGGGCGGTCACCGGGATGTCCGTTCCCTTCCAGCTGATCTCGGCCTCGGGGTGGGCGAGGAGGTTGGCGGTCCAGGCGGGGTGGCCGGTGCGGCCGAAGTTGGAGCCGACGAGGATCCAGGTGCGGCCCCCGGGTTCCGGCATGCAGGCCAGGGGGGTGCGGCGCGGCTGCCCGCTGCGGGCGCCGGTCGCGGTGAGGATCACCCCGGGCAGCAGCTGTGCGCTGAGCAGCACCTTTCCCCGGGTGAGCCGGTGCACGGCCCGGTCGAGGGCGGGCACGACATGCGGGGCGAGCTTCGCGAAGCCCCTGGTCGACGACACCTTCTGCACCACACGGACGCCGATCACACCGTCACCCCCGCATCCGCGAACAGTCCGCACTCCTCGGCCGCGCGGGCGCGCAGCCGGTGCACCGGCCCGAACAGCAGTTCGTCGCCGGCGGCCCGCTTGAAGTACAGGTGCGCCTGGTGTTCCCAGGTGAACCCGATGCCGCCGTGCAGCTGGATCCCCTCGGCGGCGGCCAGCCGCAGCGCCTGGAGGGCCTGCGCGAGCGCGAGCCCGCCGGCTCCCTCGCCCCGCCCGGCCGCCCAGGCGGCGTAGTACGCGGCCGACCGGGCAGCCTGGACCTGCACATACACATCGGCCAGCCGGTGCTGCACCGCCTGGAACGACCCGATCGCCCGCCCGAACTGCTCCCGCTGCTTCAGATACTCCACGGTCCGCTCCAGCGCCCGGTCGGCGGCCCCGACGGCCTCACAGGCGAGAAAGGCAGCGACGAACTCCCCGGCACGGGCCAGCGGTCCACCCACCTCCGTCTCCTCGTCCCCCAGCAACTCCGCCTCCACATACCGCAGTTGTACCCGCCCCTGCGGTCGGGTCGGGTCGAGGGCGGTCTGTCGGGTTCGTACGAGCCCGGCGGCGTCCCCCGCCACCAGGAACAGCAGGGTCCGGGACCGTACGAACCCCCCGGTGTGGGCGGCGACGAGCAGCAAGCCGGCGCTGTGGCCGTCGAGGACCTGGGCGGCCTCGCCGTACAGCCGCCAGCCCTCGCCGGCCCGCCGGGCCTGCACGCCGCCCGCGCGTCCGCCGCCGGACCAGTCGCCGCCGCCCGGTCCGGTGAGGGCGAGCGCGGTGGCGAGCGCGGGCGCGGGGACGGCGAGGGCGGCGGTGAGGGTGCCGTCGGTGATCCGGGGGAGCAGCCGGGCGCGCTGGGCGTCGGTGCCGAGGGCGAGGATCAGGGGCGCGGCGAGGACGGAGGTGGCGAGCAGCGGGGTGGGGGCGAGGGCCCGGCCGGTCTCCTCGGCGGCGAGCGCGAGGTCGGTGCGGGGGCAGCCGACACCGCCGTACGTCTCGGGGAGGGCGAGGCCGGGCAGGCCGAGCTGTTCGGCGAGCGTGGTCCACAGGGCGCGGTCGTGGCCGGCCGGGGTGTCGAGGGCGGCCCGGAGCTCCTCGGGGCCGCAGCGTTTGTGGAGCAGTTCGCGCAGGGTGCGGCGGATCTCGTCCTGCTCGGCGGTGAGGCGGGGGTCCATGGCCGTTCCCTCCGGATCTGGCTTCCCTGCGGATCCGGCACTTCCCTCCGGATCTGACGGTCCGTCATATTAGGAGCGCCGGATCGAGATGCACAGAGGAAGGTGGCCTCTCATGACCGCGGGGACCCGGAAAGTGGCCGTCGTCGGCGTCGCGCTCTCGGACTGCGGGCGGGTCGACGACGCGACCCCCTACGCCCTGCACGCCCAGGCGGCCCGCCGGGCGCTGACGGACGCGGGGCTGGACCGGTCGAGGGTGGACGGTCTCGCCTCCGCCGGGCTCGGCACCCTCGCCCCGGTCGAGGTGGCCGACCATCTGGGCCTGCGCCCCACCTGGGTCGACTCCACCTCCGTCGGCGGCGCCACCTGGGAGGTCATGGCGGCGCACGCGGCCGACGCGATCGCCGCCGGCCACGCGAACGCCGTCCTGCTGGTCTACGGCTCCACGGCCCGCGCCGACATCCGGGCCGGCCGCCGCACCGGCACCTTCGCCTTCGGCGCCCGCGGCCCCCTCCAGTTCGAGGTGCCGTACGGGCACACCCTGATCGCCAAGTACGCGATGGCGGCCCGCCGTCACATGATCGAGTACGGCACGACGATCGAGCAGCTCGCCGAGGTCGCCGTCCAGGCACGGGCGAACGCGGCGCTGAACCCGGAGGCGATGTTCCGCACCCCGGTCACGGTCGACGAGGTGCTCTCCGGGCCGATGATCGCCGACCCGTTCACCAAGCTGCACTGCTGTCTGCGCTCCGACGGGGGCGCGGCGGTCCTGCTGGCCGCCGAGGAGTACGTACGGGACTGCCGTACGGCGCCGGTGTGGATCCTCGGCACCGGAGAGCACGTCTCCCACGCGAGCCTGTCGGAGTGGGAGGACTTCACGGTCTCCCCGGCGGCGGTCAGCGGGCGGCTGGCCTTCGGGCGGGCGGGGGTGCGGCCGGCGGAGATGGACTTCGCGGAGATCTACGACGCGTTCACCTACATGACGCTGGTGACCCTGGAGGACCTGGGCTTCTGCGCCAAGGGCGAGGGCGGGGCGTTCGTGGAGAAGGGGCGGCTGACGGTCGGCGGGGAGCTGCCGGTGAACACCGACGGCGGCGGACTGTCGGCCCAACACCCCGGTATGCGGGGGCTGTTCCTGCTGGTGGAGGCGGTACGGCAGTTGCGGGGGGAGGCCGGGGAGCGTCAAGTGCGGTGCGCGGACGGCGAGTTGCCCCGGCTGGGGGTGGCCTCGGGGACCGGCGGGTGGTTCTGTTCCTCGGGGACCGTGGTGCTGGGCCGGAACTGAATTCGGCCGTACCCTCGTCGTGCCCGAGTGAGACCGGGTGAGGGCTGGGACAGCGCGGAGAGCCAGGGGGCGGAAGCGGTGGACAGAGGGCTTGTGCGGGGCTTATGCAGCCTGTCGGTGAGCGGGTTGCTGCTCGTCGGCGCGTGTTCCGGCGGGGGCGGGGGAGGCGGCGGATCCGGGGGCGGGTCCGGCAGCGGATCCGGCGCCGGAAAAGCCACCGGAACACCGGAGCGGACCGCCACCGGCACCGCCACGGACGCTCCCGGCACGGCCACGGGCACCCCCACCGCCCCGCCCACCGCGCTCGACTTCACCCCCGACCCGGCCCGCGCCCCGAAGACCCGCGCGGACGCCGTGCGCCTCGCCGGGAAGGTCGCCGCGGGCCCCGAGCTGTGGGGCGCCGGCTATGTCCGCTCCGCCCCGGACAGCGATCCGGACACCTGGCCGGTCCTCGACGACGACTGCGTCTGGCAGCGCGAGCCCGTCCCCGACGACGTGCTCGCCAGCGTCACCCGCTACAGCGAACTCCCCGCCGCCGACGGCAAGGGCCCGGTCAGGGTCGCCGTGACCGTCACCGTCCACCAGGACGCGGACGGCGCCGACTGGGAACAGGCGTCGACCCTGGAGGAGGCGCTGCGCTGCCCGGACCAGCTGCTGCGCGCCGGGGAACGGATCAGCGGCCTCAAGTCCCTCGGCACGGCGTTCGGCAGGAACGGCAACGAGTACGCCGAGGACTCCCTCTTCGAGTACGGCGAGTACCGCAGCGACGCCCTGGGCGGCCCGTACGCCTACGTGTGGACCCAGGGCCGTATCGGACAGATCACCGTCGCCGCCACCGGCCGTGGCTCCGAGGGCCACGACTACACCGAGCTGAGCCGGGCGATGGCCGAGACGCAGAGCAGCATGCTGCTCCGGCTGGAGAACGAGCTGGAGGTGGACGGGTGACCGGCGCCCTGCTCCCCTCCGACCCCTCCTCCCTCGCCGGGTACCGGCTGCTCGGCCGGCTCGGCGCCGGCGGCATGGGCGTGGTCTACCTCGGCCGTACGGACGAGGGCGCGCTGGCCGCGATCAAGGTGATCCAGGCCGAGTACGCCGAGGACCCCCAGTTCCGGGCCCGCTTCCGGCGCGAGGTGGAGGCCGCCCGCCGGGTCAGCAGCCCCTGGGCGGTGCCCGTCACCGGCGCCGACCCGGACGCCGCCGCGCCCTGGCTCGCCACGGCGTTCGTCCCCGGGCCCTCGCTCGCCGAGGCCGTCGCCGCGTGCGGGCCGCTGCCCGCCCGCAGTGTGCGCGTGCTGGCCCGGATGCTCGCCGGTGCGCTGGCCGAGGTGCACACGGCCGGACTCGTGCACCGGGACGTCAAGCCCGGCAACGTCCTGCTCGCCGTGGACGGGCCTCGGCTCATCGACTTCGGGATCGCGCGGGCCGCCGACGACACGGCGATCACCTCCGCCGACATGGTCGTCGGCACCCCCGGCTTCCTCTCGCCCGAGCAGGCCGAGGCCCGCGCCGACGAACTCGGCCCGCCCAGCGACATCTTCTCCCTGGGCTGTCTGCTGGCCTACGCGGCGACCGGCCGCCCGCCCTTCGGCACCGGCGCGGTCGACGCCCTGCTCTACCGCACGGTGCACGACGAGCCCGATCTGGAAGGCGTCGACGAGCACCTGTCGGCGCTGCTGCGGCCGTGCCTGGCGAAGGACCCGGCCGACCGTCCCACCGCGGCCGCGCTGCGCGAGCTGATCGTCGAGGACACCGCGGGGGATCCGGCCGGGTGGCTGCCGGAGGACGTCGTACGGATCATCGCCGAGCGCTCGGCCGCCATGCTCGCCCTGCCGGACATCGAACCGACGGTCGTCGAGGCGGGCTCCGGAACGGCCGGATCCGCGGCGGGGGCAGGGACCGCGGAAGCCGGGGCGGCCGGATCCGGAGCCGAGACGGCCGGGGCCGGGCCCGCGCCCGGTCGGCGGCGGTTCCTGATCGCGGCGGCCTCGGGCGCCGTACTGGCGGCGGGCGGCGCGGCGGCGGTCTGGGCCGCGCTGCGCGGGGACGACGACCCCAAGACGTCCTCTCCCCCGTCCGGCCGGGACTGGATCATCGGCGTACAGGCGGATCTCAGCGGCCCGGGGAAGGCCCTGGGGCAGGCGCAGGAGCGGGGCGCGCGGCTCGCCGTCGAGCAGTTCAACGCCCGTGCGGACAGACCCTTCACCCTGACCCTGAAAGTGGCCGACGACCGGGGGGACGTGACCCGGGCCGGGACCGTCGCCCGCGCCTTCGTCGAGGACAAGGACGTGCTCGCCGTCCTCGGCCCCACGTCCGACGACCCCGCCCGCGCCGTCGTCGGCGTGTACGACGGGGCACTGCTCCCGTTGATCTCCGTGTCCGCCGGGACGAGCATCCTGACGACGACCGAGAACCGCTCCTTCCTGCATGCCCGCCCCAGCGATCTGGAGGCCACCGCACCCCTCGCCGCGCTCCTGACCGCCGGCGGGAGGGCGGCGGGCGAGGAGTACGCCTCCGGGCCGGCGGCCACCGGCCCGTCCCGCCGCCCCGGTCTGCTGATGGACCGCACCGCCGCCGACTACGCGTGGGCGTCCATCGGCGCCATCAACCTGATGGTGCGGGGGCAGGGCCGGCTGCCCTACCCACGGGTCGTCCCGGCCGGCACCGAGGCCTTCGGGCCCGTCGTCGCCGACATGCTGGCGGCGGGCTCCGACGCCTTCGTCTACGGCGGGTACGCGGCGGGCGCGGCGGCCTTCGCGCGCGCCCTGGCCGCGGCCGGCTTCGAGGGACCGAGGTACAGCCCGGAGGCCGCGCTGAGCACGGACTTCCTCGACGCGGCGGGCGAGGCCGCCGAGGGCTGGCTGATCACCAGCACCTGCGTCGACCCGACCGGCCTGCCCGCGGCGGCCGACTTCACCGCCGCCCACCGCAAACGGTTCGGCGGCGCCCCCGGCTTCTACGCGGCGGAAGCGTACGACGTCGTCACCATGGTCGCGGACGCTCTCCGCACGGCGGACGGCCGGCCGACGCGCGCCCGGCTGACCACCGCCCTGCGCCGGACCACCCATCAGGGGGTGACCAAGAAGTTCGCGTTCGTGCCCGAGACCGGGGCCTTCGTCGCCCCCGAGAGCGGCGCGGTCTTCGGGTACCTGGTGACGGACGGCGGGTTCCGCTTCCTGGGCCCGGCGCCCGTACCGTCGTCGGACGCGTAGGGCCGTACGACCGTGCCCGTCACCGCGCTCCGTCCGGGGGATCCGCAGGCCGTGGGCGGTCACCGGCTGCTGGGGCGGCTGGGCGCGGGCGGCATGGGCGTGGTCTATCTGGCCCGTACGCAGGGTGGGGCGCTGGTCGCGCTCAAGGTGATCCGCGCCGAGTACGCCGCCGACCCCGCGTTCCGGGTGCGGTTCCGGCGCGAGGCACAAGCCGTGGGCCGACTGGGCGACCAGGTCGCCGGGCGGGCCGGGGGGCGCTGGCTGGTGCCGGTGAGCAGCGCCGACCCCGAAGGCCGCCGGCCCTGGCTGGCCACGGCGTACGTCCCCGGGCCGCCGCTCACCGACGTGGTCACCCGCTACGGGCCGCTGCCGCCCGCGAGCGTACGGGTGCTCGGCGCCCGGCTGGCCGAGGCGCTGGCGGAGGTGCACGCGGCCGGACTCGTGCACCGGGACGTCAAGCCCGGCAATGTGCTGCTGGCCCTGGACGGGCCTCGGCTCATCGACTTCGGGATCGCGCGCTCGGCGGACGCGACCGCGCTCACCGCGAGCGATGTGGTCATCGGCTCCCCGGGCTATCTCTCACCCGAACAGGCCCAGGCGGGCCTGGCGGAGCGGATCGGCCCACCGAGCGACGTGTTCTCGCTGGCCTGTGTCCTCGCCTTCGCCTCGACCGGCCGCCGCGCCTTCGGCACCGGCACCCCGGCCGCCGTCATCTACCGCACGGTGCACGAGGCCCCCGACCTCGACGGCGTACCGGAACCGCTGCTGCCGCTGCTGACCGCCTGCCTGGCGAAGGAACCCGGCGACCGGCCGACGGCGCGGGAGGTCCGCGCCGCCCTCGGCCCGGACGCGGCGGCCGACGGCGGCTGGCTGCCCGCTCCCCTGCCCGGCCTGATCGCCGAACAGGCGGCCCGGGTACTGGAGTTGCCGGTGCCGCAGCCACCGGACGTCGCACACCTCGGGCAACTCGACGACACCGAGGCGGCCCCACACCCGTCGCGGCGGCGTTTCCTGGTCCTCGGGGCGGCCGCGGGGGTGGTCGGCGCCGGTGGCGGGGTGGCGGCTTGGGTGGCCGGACGCTCGGGCGAGGAGGCCGGGGGAGGGACGGGCGGGCGCAGTCCGCTGCCCCGGTACACGATCGGGCTGCACGCCGACCTGAGCGGCGGCCACAAGA
This sequence comes from Streptomyces sp. NPDC005820, assembly GCF_040630255.1. Taxonomy (NCBI): domain Bacteria; kingdom Bacillati; phylum Actinomycetota; class Actinomycetes; order Kitasatosporales; family Streptomycetaceae; genus Streptomyces; species Streptomyces sp. NPDC005820. Next base: position 19,007 of record NZ_JBEXXE010000082.1, on the reverse strand, counting down.
GTCTCGGTCGGGCGCAGGAGCGGGGCGCGCGGCTCGCCGTGGAACAGCACAACGCCCGTGCGGACCGGGACTTCGACCTCGTGCTCCGGGTGCGGGACGACGGCGGGCAGACCGAGCGGGCCGTGGAGACCGCCGACGCCTTCGCGGCGGACGGCACGGTGTACGCCGTGGTCGGTCCCACGACGGACGCGACGGCGGTGGCCGCCCGGGAGAGCTACCAGAAGGCGCTGCTGCCCGCACTGATCGTCGCCGCCTGGGACGACCGGCTGTCCACGACCTCGGACACGGCGATCTTCCAGCTCCGGCCCGGCGACACCTCCCGGACGGCACCGGTCGGCTGGTATCTCACCCACGTCGAGCCCTCCCGCAGGACCGTCGTGGTCGACGACCGGGCCGCGGGGCAGACCGGCTGGAGGAGCGTCAGGGCGATGACCGAGTTCCCGCCCTCCCACGACGTCGGCGGCACCACCACCGTGCACGCCGTCGCCGCCGGCAGCGACGACTTCCGCCCGGCCGTGGAGGCGGCGATCGCCGCCGGGGCCGACGCCCTCGTGTACACCGGCGTCTCCGCCCATCGGGCCGCCCTGTGCGCCCGCGCGGTGCGCGCGGCGGGGTTCACCGGCGCGTGCGGGGCCTTCGAACCGGTGCTGGGGTCCACGTTCCTGGCGGAGGCGGAGGAGGCCGCCGAGGGCTGGGTGTTCGGCGCGAGCCATGTGGATCCCACGGCCTCCGCCGCGCCGAAGGCGGCGAAGGCCTTCGCGGCGGCGTACCGGAAGCGCTACGGCGTCGACGGCGTGCCCTCGTACGCCGCGGAGGCCTACGACGCGCTCGGCCTGGCCGCCGAGGGACTGCGGCTGCTCGGCCCGGACGGGGTGGAGCGGGGCGGTGTGACACGGCGCCTGCGGACGCTCGCCTACCAGGGTGTCTGCAAGCGGATCGCGTTCAACCGGACGACGCTTCAGATGGACTCCACCCCAGGGCTGTTCCTGTACCGGGTGGAGGAGGGGCGGGCACGCTTCCTGGGCCAGTACGAGACGGTGACGTGAGCGGACCGGTGGGAACCGGGTGAACCCGGGCGGCCCGGGGGCCGTATGAAGTCACGGCAACCTTTGGGAGGTCCGTGGCGACTGATGAGGCGGACGCTCCCCTCACCGGAGCCCCGCCCGACCGAAGGACTCGACTGTGACCACCCCTTCGCACCGCCGCCGCTCCCGCCCCCGGCGCCACACCGCGCTGCTCTCCGCCGTCGCCGTGGCCGCCGTGGCGCTCGTCGTGTCGCTGGCCGTGGCCTTCCGCCCGGGCGGCGGGACCGCCGACGTGCAGGACGCGGCCAAGCCGGTCGCCGGCACCCGGGTGAGCGAGTCGCCGACGGCCGGGACGCCGTCGGCCTCCGCGTCCCCGAAGCCCTCCGCGAGCTCCGCGAGCCCGACGGCCCGCGCCTCCGCGTCCCGTCCGGCTGCCACGGCCACCCCGTCCGCCCGCGCGAAGGCCACCACCGCCACACCCCCGAAGACATCCGCGACGGGCTCCCGGGCCGGCCGGATCCGCCCCGGTGTCACCTATCAGGGCGTGGCCACCTCCTACGACGTCGGCAACGGCGACGGCGCCTGCTCCTACGGCCCCACCTCCGACGTGATGACCGCGGCGATGAACACCGCCGACTACGAGACGTCCAAGGCGTGCGGCGCGTACGTGGCCGTCCACGCGGGCGGCAAGTCGATCACCGTACGGATCACCAACGAGTGCCCGGCGCCCTGCCAGGCCGGCCAGCTCGACCTCAGCCGACAGGCCTTCGCCAAGCTGGCCCCGCTGTCCGCCGGCCGGATCCAGATCACCTGGAACCTGCTCAGCCCCGACACCGGCGACAAGATCTCGATCCGCTACAAGACCGGCTCCACCCAGTACTGGTGCGGCATCCAGGCCCTCGGCCACCGCAACCCGCTGGCCCGCCTGGAGGTCCGTACGGGCGGCGGCTGGAAGCAGTTGGAGCGCACCGAGTACAACTACTTCCTCTCCGAACAGGGCACCGGCTGCGGCGCCGCGATCCGCCTGACCGACATCTACGGCGAGCAGCTCACGATCGAGGGAATCGCGGTGAAGGCGGACGCGGTGCAGTCGACGGGCGTCCAGTTCACCCGGCGCTGAAGGAGCCGGCCGGCGGGACCGATACTCGGGGCATGGCTACCGATCTTCATGAGCTGCTGAAGTCGCTGCGGGTGTGGGACCCGGAGGTGACGGTGCTGCCCGGCTTCGACCCGGAGCGGGCCCCCGACGCCCCGGTGGAGCTGTTCGCCGACTGGTTCGCCGAGGCGGTGGCGGCGGGTGAGCGGGAGCCGCACACCATGTCCCTGGCCACCGCCGACGAGGAGGGCCTGCCGGACTCCCGGATCGTGATGCTGCACGGCGCCGACGCCGACGGCTGGTCCTTCGCGACCCATGCCACCAGCCGCAAGGGCCGCCACCTCGCCGCCCGCCCGTACGCGGCGCTCACCTTCTACTGGCCCCGGCTCGGCCGCCAGGTCCGGGTCCGCGGTCCGGTCACCTCCGCCCCCTCCGGGGAGGCCCAGGCGGACCTGCACGCCCGCTCCACCGGCGCCCTGGCCGCCGCCCTCACGGGCCGCCAGAGCGAGGTCCTGTCCTCGCCGGAGGAACTGGCCGCCGTGTCCCGGGCGGCCTGGGAACAGGCGCAGGCCGACCCGACGGCCGAATCCCCCACCTGGACCCTGTACCGGCTCCACCCCCGGGAGGTGGAGTTCTTCCAGGGCGAGGAGCGGCGCCGGCACGTGCGCCTGTCGTACCGCAGGGACGCCGACCGCGACGGTGGCGGTGGCGGTGGCGGCTGGTCGCAGCAGCTGCTCTGGCCCTGACAGCCGGTGATCAGGCGGCGCGCTCTTCGAACACCAGGGTGTTGGGCCCGTCGGAGACGACGTGGAGGTCGACCGTGACCTGCAGTGCGGCGGCCAACCGGACGAGCAGATCGGCGGTGAGGGGAAGCATCCCGCCGACCTCCACCGCCTCCACCTGATCCTCGGTCATCCCCAGCCGCCGCCCCAGAGCGTCCTGGGTCAGCCCCAGCTCCGTCCGACGGTCATACACCAGTTGCCCCAGGGCGAGCGCCAACCGAATCTGCTCCCGCTCCGCGACGACTGCGGGCGGCTCCGAACCGCCGCCGACGGCACGCCGCTCCCGGATCAGCTTCCAACGGGTGTGGCTCACAGGTCCTCCCGGAACTCACGGGTGAATTCGTCATGTGCTGGGCCATGCTCGGCCTCGCACCGCTCCTTGGCCAGCCTGGCGCGCTTGACCTCGGCGTCCTCCCGCATCCGAGTCTTCCGGAACACGGTGAGCAGCACGATCCTCCTACGGGGTGCCAGCCAGTAGGTCACCCGCGTAGCGCAGCCGGCGAGGACGAACCGCAGCTCCCGCACTCCTTCTCCCAGGCTACGAGAGTGCGGCTCTCCGAGGGTCGTGGGGGCCTGAGCGAGAAGCTCGGCCTTCTCCTCGACCTGACGGTAGTGCTGCGCGGACAGCTGCCCCAGCCAGTCCCGCACTTCCGGCTCCAGTTCGATCACGTAGGGCTCGGTCACACAGGGAACCTACGGTGATCGCAGAGGAAACGGCCCCGGCCTCCGTCGCTGTCACTCATATGCGCGCTCGGTCCTGAGATATCCAGCCGCACCCGCGCGGGGCAGCACCGCCCACATGCGGGTTCCGCCGCCCGGTTCCCGGTCGCCGCCGATGCCCCAGTCGCCGTGGCAGGCCCGTACGACCTCGTCCAGGACGCGCAGCGACACGCGGCGGGACAGGACGCAGATGGCGCCCAGGCGGGCGTGGGTGTGGCGGGGGTGGCCGTCATAGACGGTGACGCGCAGGTCGCCGTGCCGGTGGCGCAGCGAGACGTACACCTCGCTGGTGGCGGACAGCCGGCAGGCGCAGGCGGTCAGTTCGCTGACCACCTGGACGACCGCGTCGGTCACGTCGGCCAGTCCGTGCGCCCTGAGAATCGTGCGGGTCGCGGCGCGGGCGACGCCGGGACTTCGTGGCGCGGCCGGGAGCGTGAAGCTGTAGAGCAGGCTCTCCGGGAGCGCGGGGGCGAACGGGGCGTCGACGGGAGCGGTGGTCGGCGAAGGGCAGGACGTGGTGTCGAGATGCACGGCAACTCCCTTGGGTCAGAGGGGGGTTCCACCCGGTGGCCTGTCTCCCTGGACACGGGCACACCCCTCCCAGGGAGGAGAAGGCGGGCGGGCACGTGTGATGCGCTTCCGGATGACTCCGAGACGACCTTGTGGTCGCTCGGTTACAAACCGTAGAGGATCACGGTGGCACATTGTCACTGGATCAACAGAATTACCACTTCCGGGGTGGACCGGCACAGCCCGACGCGGCAGACTGACGCCGAACCATTGGAGGAAGTGACAGATGCCGCCCAGGGCAACCCCCAGCGAGCGCCAGAAGCGTCTGGGCGCCGAACTGCGGAAGATGCGCCTCGCAGCACAGGTGAGCACAGACCACGCGGCAGGACTCCTGGGCATCGACCGCACGAAGATCTCCAACATCGAGTCAGGTGTCCGGGTCATCTCACCGGAGCGGCTGCGGACCCTCGCCTGCAACTACGACTGCCACGACGAGGCGTACGTCGAGGCGCTGGCGGCCATGGCGGCCCCTCATTCACGGGGATGGTGGGACGCATACCGGGGCCAACTGCCCGCAGCGCTCATGGACATCGCGGAACTGGAATGGCACGCCAGGAAGGTGCGAGCCGGTCTGGCCATGCACGTGCCCGGCCTGCTCCAGACCGACGCCTACGCCCGCACCCTCTTCGCGGCCGCGCTGCCTCCCCTCTCCCGCGACGAAGTCGAACTGCGCGTCGCACTCCGGCTGCAGCGTCAGCAGGTACTGCACCGGGCCGACCCCATTGCGTACGTCGGCTACGTCCACGAAGCCGCGCTGCGCGTCGAGTTCGGCGGCCCAAAGGTCATGCGGGCCCAGCTCCACCGGATGGGCGAACTGTCCGAGCAGGAGAACATCGACGTGCGGGTCATCCCCTTCCGGGCAGGCGCCTTCCCCGGCGCCGGACAGGCGGTGATCTACGCCGAGGGGCCAGTCCCCCAACTCGACACCGTGGAGCTGGACGCGGCCCACGGACCCGAGTTCCTGCACGGACAGTCCCAGCTCGACAAATACCGCGCGCACCTCGACTGGATGGAGGCAGCGTCACTGTCCGCCGCCGACTCCCGCGACTTCATGCACCGCATCGCCGATGGCTTCTGAGGAGCGACACATGAACGGGATCACCTGGGAAGACCCCTACTGCGCCGAGGGAGCCAACTGCTTCCGCATAGGCACCGACCCCGCCGGCAACGCCTACATCGCCATCGCCGGGCAGGAGGACACCCCCCTCACCGACACCCGGGAAGCCCTCCGCGCCCTGATCCTGGAGATCAAGGCGGGGAAGGCCGACCACCTGCTGTAGCCCGGTCGCCCGGGGTCACTCCCCGAACCGGTACACCGCGAAGTCCGCCACCGGGCGGTAGCCGATGCGCTGGTAGAGGCCGTTGCTGGTGGGGTTGGCGAGGTCGGTGAAGAGGAGCACCTCGCGGGCCCCGGCGGCGCGGACGGCGCGACTGGCCTCGGCGGTCGCGGCGCCCGCGTAGCCCCGGCCGCGCAGATGGGCGGGGGTGTAGACGGTGGTGACCCGCACCTGGCCGACCACCTCGGGGGTGACCGCGGCCAGGGAGACGGGGGTGCCGTCGGGGGTCTCCCAGAAGAGGGCGCCGCCGTGGGCGATCCGGGCGTCGGCGAGGGCGCCGCTGTCCTGGAGGCCGCGCTCGCCGATGCTCTCGCCGAACTCGTCGATCCAGCGGATCAGTTGAGCCCGGTCGGCGGCGACCGCGATCCGCGAGGCACCGGCGGGCATGGGCGCGGGGGGCGTCAACTCTCCGAGTCGATAGAGGCGTTGGGCCTTCGAGAGGCCGGCTTCGGCTCCGGTGCGGCGCTTCCACGCCTCGACGAAGGCGTCGGCCGTGGCGCGCTCCGCGAAGACTCCGGGGAGGCGGTGTCCGTCCGACGCCAGCCGGGCGGCGAGGGTCTCGGCCTGCTCCTCGGTGAGGGAGGTGAGGTTGATCCAGTAGGGCGGGGTGCGGAGGAACACCGCCTCGACCCCGCCGTCCGTCTCCAGCACGCCGAAGACGGGAGCCTCCTCGCCGTAGACGTTCGCTCCCCGGCGGCGCAGGGTGTCGAGGACGGTCAGCGGGACGGTGTGCTGCGCGGGCCTGGAGGCGAGGAAGTCACCGGCCCGGTCCAGGAAGGCGTCGAGGTCATGGGTGAGGTGCCAGTCGTCCGGATGCATGCCCCGCATGGTCGCGCGGCCGTCGGCCTCACCGCTCCCGATTTACGAGCGCCCCGGCTGCCCACCGCCCCGGCCCTCGACGCTCACGGCTCCTGCGGCTCCGGGTCCGTGGCCAGCCGTCCGTGCAGATGGACGTCGCGGAAGGCGTCCCGTCGGCCCTCCTCCCACATCGCCCCGCGCACGGTCCCCTCGTACCGGAACCCACACCGCTCGGCGACCCGGCAGGAGCCACCGTGGCCGAGGGCGTGGCCCAGTTCCAGCCGGTGCAGGCCGACCTCGTCGTAGGCCCAGCGGGCGGCGAGCAGCAGGGAGCGGGTGGCGATGTGCCGGCCGCGTGCCTCGGGGAGCACCCAGTAGCCGACCACGGCGTTGCGCAGGACCCGGTCGATCGCGTTGACGGAGATCTGCCCGAGGACCGTCCCGTCGCCGGTGTCGGTGACGCAGAACGTCATGGCGCGCCCGGCGTCCGCGTCCGCGACCTTGGCCTCCAGCGACTCCCGGGCGCTCGCGGTGTCGGTGATCGTCCTGATCGGGGTGTTCCAGCGCCGGAACTCCGGATCGGTGTGTCCGCGCAGCCACGCGTCCACATCGGTGGCGGATGCCGGGTCCCAGGGGCGGAGGGTCAGGCCGTGGCCGTGGACCTCCGGCGCGGTCGGGGCGGTGCGGGGTTCACGTATGCCGGTCATCCGGCCATTCAACACCTGGCGCCCGCTACCAGGCGTCGTGCACCCGGGCCTCCGCCACCACCAGCAGACCGACGCCGAACATGCACAGCGCGACCCGGCCACGGGCGACATCCTCGCTGTCGACGTCCGGGGCGTGGCGGACGTACGCCCGTGGCTTCGTAGCCTGGTGGTTCGCCTCGTTGAGAAGCCGCGCGATCAGGACGAGTCCGAACAGCTGCACGCTCGTCCTGACCTGGATCGGCCGGCTCGGGCCCACGACTGCGGCGAGGACGAGGCCGTCGGTCACGGCCAGGCCGATGCCCAGGGAGTAGCAGAGGAGTCGTTCCAGGCATCCCAGCGCGCTCAGGGCGTCCCGGAAGAAGGTGGTGGCGGATATCCGCACCACCGCGACCTGGGCGACGAAGGAGGCCGGCCAGTCAGTCCAGCGCACCCGGCGCGCCCCTCCGGAACACCGGCACACCCTCCCGGAAGGTCACCTCCAGTTCCATCCCGGCCCGCAGTTCCCCCGGGCCCACCACCTCGGTGGACATCCGGGGCCCCTCGGCCAGATCGACGACGGCCGCGACGTACGGTGTCCGCTCCCCGAAGGGCGGCAGGTCGTTGCGGTGGACGACGGACCAGGTGTAGAGGGCCGCCCGGCCGCTCGCGTCCTCCCAGGTCACGTCCTCGCTCCAGCAGTACGGGCAGAACTCGCGGGGGTAGTGGTGGGCCCGGGCGCAGGCCCCGCAGCGGCGGATCAGCAGCCGGCCCTCGGCGGCGGCGTCCCAGTAGGTACGGGTGAAGGCGTCGGCCTCGGGGAGGTCGTACCGCGCGCTCACAGGAAGAGCCCCAGGGCGTTGTCCACCGACCACGTCTGCCAGGCCATTCCGCCCAGACCGACCACGGAGATCAGGGCCATCATCCCGTTCTGGCCCTGCTCGGCCCAGTCGTGGATCATCAGGACTAGGTAGATCAGGTTGAGGAGCAGGCCTCCGACCAGGGCTATCGGGGTCAGAAAGCCCGCGATCAGGCCGAGGCCCAGGGCCAGTTCGGCGTACACCACGACATACGCCATCACCCGTGGGCGGGGCTTCACGACGGCCTCGAAGCCGGAACGCACGGCGTTCCAGCGGTGTTTGGCCGCCACGTCGGCGGCCCAGGCGATACCGGAGCCCTCGAACCAGCTCTTCTTCTCCTTGTGCCGCCAGCTCTCCAGCCACCACAGCCCGAGCCCGATCCGCAGCACGGCCAGCCACTGGGCACCGTCGAGCCAGATCGCATCCATGAATCTGACGGTACGTCAGATGACTGGTGCCGGGAAGACCGCGGGCGGGAAACCTGTGCGCCCGCCGTGAATCTGTGGGGTCCCCATGAATGCCCCAGGATTGTTGGCAATTTTGTCTGCACTCTCGGTACGTTCCCTACCGCAAGCAGCGAAACCGAGGGAGTCGAACCGTGAAGCACAGGGCAATCAAGCGCAGGTCGGTCGTCATGGGCATCGGCGCCACCGCCGGAGTCGCCGCGGTGGGCGGCATCGCCCTGACCGCGCAGGCCTCCGACACGTCGTCCTCGTCGGACGCGTCCTCCTCCTCGGCCTCCCTGGCCTTCGACCCGGACGCGTACACCGAGCTGACCACGACCGTCACGGACACCGACGGCGACGAGCACGCGGTGACGTACCACTTCTGGAAGGCGATCACCTATGTCGCCGACCCGGTGGACGCCACCTACCAGTCCCTGATCGTCAGCGCCCCGGTGGAGATCGACGGCGCGACGGTCGACGCGAGCGACGCGCCGATCCTGCTCGCGAACTCCATCGGCGGATACATGCCGTCCTCCGTCGCGGAGGCGACCGGGGTCGGCGCGGGCGGGGGCGGCGGCGGGATGCCCGGCGGCACCCTCCCCTCCGACGCGGCCAGTTCCTCGGCCGCCCCCAACGCGAACGGGAACACCAACGCCAACGGCGGCGCCACCTCCTCCAACCAGCTGCTGGCCCTGGCCGCCGGGTACGTCGTCATCGAGCCCGGCGCCCGCGGCCGCACGCTGAAGAACTCCGACGGCGAGTACTACGGCGTCGCCCCCGCCGCCATCGTCGACCTCAAGGCGGCCGTGCGGTACATCCGGTCCAACAAGGGCCGCATCCCCGGCGACACCGACCGGATCGTCTCCGCCGGCACCAGCGCCGGCGGCGCCCTGTCCGCGCTGCTCGGCGCGTCCGGCGACAGCCCCCTCTACGACAAGCTCCTCAAGGAGATCGGCGCCGCCGACGCCTCCGACGCGATCTTCGCGACCGGCGCCTGGTGCCCGATCACCGACCTGGACCACGCCGACGGCGCCTACGAGTGGAACTGGGGCGCCAACGCCACGAGCTCCGGCTCCCAGGTCGACCAGACCGTGTCGAAGGCCCTGCAGGCGCAGTTCGCCGAGTACCAGGCCGGACTGCGGCTCCAGGGCCTCGACGGCACCCGGCTGACCGCCCGCAACTACGACGCGTACCTGGTCGAGCAGTATCTGGAGCCCTCGGCCACCCGGTACCTGACCGCCCTCTCGGACTCCGACCGCACCGCCTACCTCGCCTCGAACGCCTTCATCACCTGGGAGAACGGCAAGGCCTCCTTCTCCTGGGACGACTTCCTCACCCATGTCGGCGCCCGCAAGAAGAACACCCCGGCCTTCGACGCCTTCGACCTGTCGGCCGGCGAGAACAACCTGTTCGGCAAGGGCACCGCCGAGACCCGTCACTTCACGGCGTACAGCCTGAAGCACGACACCACCGGGTCCACCGCCAAGCGCCTCGACAGCGACCTCCCCGAGGTGCTGCGGCTGATGAACCCCATGCACTTCCTCGTCGACCAGCCCAACAAGGCCCGCACCAAGCACTGGTGGATCCGCCTGGGCACCAACGACTCGGACACCTCGCACACGGTCTCCGCCAACCTCGCCGCCGCCGCGCACACCCTCGGCGACGACGTGAACCACCTCTACTACTGGGACGAGGGCCACGGCGCCAACACCGACCCGGGCGACTTCATCACCTGGATCGCGAAGGTGACCGGACACCGGGCGAAGGCAAAGAAGTGAGCCGGACCCGCCACTGATCCGTACCCTGCTGTACGGCACCCCTGAACGCGGCGGCGTCCGTTTCCCGTCATAGCTACTGACGCCGTCCGCCCGCGACGCCTGGCCCAAGCGCACCTGGACCAGGCGTCGCACCTTTCTCACAAGTAAGTGGCGTACGCCACAAGTTCCCCGCACGACTCCCCCAAGCGTGATCGATCCGCAACCAATTCCGGTCTTGACCGAGACCCAACAACCGCGGGCGTGATTACGCTCGCGCCCATGGAAGACTCCGCACCGCCCGCGATCACCACCGCGAACCCGGCCGACCGCCCCGTCTACGTCATCGGCGGCGGCCCCGGCGGACTCGCCGCCGCGTACGCCCTGCGCGCCCAGGGGATACGCGCCGTCGTCGTGGAGAAGGCCGACCGGGTCGGTGCGTCCTGGAGCCGCCACTACGACCGGCTGCATCTGCACACCACCCGCCGCCTCTCCGCCCTCCCGGGGCTGAAGATTCCCCGCCGGTTCGGCCGCTGGGTGACCCGCGACAACGTGGTGCGGTACCTGGAGAAGTACGCCGAGGTCCATGAGCTGGAGATCGTCACCGGAGTCGAGGTCTCCCGGATCGAGCGCACCCCCGACGGCACCGGCTGGCTGCTGCACGCCACCGGCGGCCGTGAACTGACCGGCGCCGCCGTCGTCGTCGCCACCGGCTACAACCACACCCCCTTCCTCCCGGACTGGCCCGGCCGCGCCACCTTCACCGGCGACCTCGCGCACGCCTCCGCCTACCGCGACGGCACGCCCTACACCGGCCGTGACGTCCTCGTCGTCGGCGTCGGCAACACCGGCGCCGAGATAGCCGTCGACCTCGTCGAGAGCGGGGCCGAGCGGGTACGGCTGTCCGTGCGCACCGCCCCGCACATCGTCCGCCGCTCCACCGCCGGCTGGGCCGCCCAGTACACCGCGATCCTCGTACGGCGCCTGCCCGTCCGCCTCGTCGACCGGCTGGCCCGCCCGATGGCGAGGCTCAGCGTGCCGGACCTCTCCGCCCACGGCCTGCCGCGCCCCGACACCGGCCTCTACAGCCGGGTGAAGGAAGGCGCGATCCCGGTGCAGGACGTCGGCCTGATCGACGCCGTCCGCAAGGGCCGGGTGGAGGTCGTGGCCGCCGTCGAGTCCTTCGAGGACGGCGGCAAGGTCGTCCTCGCCGACGGCACCCGCATCACCCCGGACGCCGTCGTCGCCGCCACCGGCTATGTCCGCGCCCTGGAGGGCCTGGTCGGCCACCTCGACGTCCTCGACGCACGCGGCCTCCCCCTCACCCACGGCCCACGCACCCCGAAGAACGCCCCCGGCCTCTACTTCACCGGCTTCACCACCCCCATCAGCGGCACCCTCCGCGAACTGTCGATCGACGCGGACCGCATCGCCAAGGCGGTGACCCGCCACCTCGCGCCCTAGAACACCCCGCTCTTCCAGGGACGGGCGCCACAGCAGCTCGAAGGTGATCCGCGGCAGCAGGAACCAGACGAAGTGCAGCGACACCGACCAGATCGGCAGGTCCTGACTCCACTTTCCCCCAACTCCCCTTCATTCTTTGCCTGTTACACCTGTGTCAGATGTGGCGAGGGCGTTGTCGTGCGCCCTCGTGCGGAGCCAGAATGTGAGATCTGTTCACCTTTCCGCTCCGCCCCCTCTCTACGGAGGACGCACGTGGCACGTGAAAGACAGCTCTCCCCCCGCTCCGGCGACGGCCTCTCGCGCCGCTCCCTGCTCGGTCGCACAGCCGCCGTGGCCGCCGGCGCGACCGCCCTCACCGCGACCGCCGCCGGCCCGGCCGCCGCGGCGGCCACCCGGGACGTGGACGTCGCGATCGTCGGCGCCGGCCTGGCCGGACTCACCGCGGCCCGCGACCTGGTGGCGGCCGGAAAGACCGTCGCCGTACTGGAGGCCCGCGACCGCGTCGGCGGCCGGGTCCTCAACCTGTCGCTGGCCAACGGCGGGACGACCGAGGGCGGCGGTGAGTTCATCGGCCCCACCCAGGACCGGATCAAGGCGCTCGCCGACTCCCTGGGCGTGGCCACCTTCGCCACCTACAACACGGGCGACAACCTCCTCTACAAGGACGGGAAGAAGACCCCGTACGCCACCGACGGCCTGCTCGGCTCGGTTCCGCCGGTCGACGCGGCCGGGCTCGCCAACGCCGCGATCGTGCAGGCCGCGCTGGACGACATGGCCAAGACGATCCCGGTCGACGCGCCCTGGACCGCCGCCAAGGCGGAGGAATGGGACCGGCAGACCTTCGAGACCTGGCTGCGCGCCAACGCCGTGATCCCGTCGGCCAAGTTCCTCCTGGACGTGGCCTGCACCTCGATCTTCTCGGCCGAACCCCGCGAACTCTCCCTCCTGTTCGTGCTCTTCTACATCGCCGCCGCCGGCAACGAGTCCACCGTCGGCACCCTGGAACGCCTCACCGAGACCGCGAACGGCGCCCAGGAGCGGCGGTTCGTCGGCGGCTCCCAGCAGGTGCCGATCAAGCTGGCCGCCACGCTCGGCGACCGGGTGGTGCTGAACGCCCCGGTGCGCACGATCACCCAGTCCGGCGGCAAGTACGTCGTGACCGCCGACGGCATCACCGTCACCGCGAAGAAGGTCGTCGTCGCCGCACCCCCGCCGCTCGCCGCCCGCATCACCTACGACCCGCTGCTGCCGGCCGGCCGCGACCAGCTCACCCAGCGGCTGCCGATGGCCTCGGTCGCCAAGGCCATCGCGATCTACGACACCCCCTTCTGGCGGGCCGACGGCCTCAACGGCCAAGTCGTCAGCGACACCGGCGTGGTCAGCTCCACCTTCGACAACTCCCCGCCCGACGCCTCCTACGGCGCGCTGATGGGCTTCATCGAGGCCGACGAGGCCCGGGCGTACGACGCGGCGAGCGAGGCCGAGGTCAAGGCGGCGGTCCTGAAGGACTATGTGACGTACTTCGGCGCGAAAGCGGCCTCCCCCACCTCCTTCGTCCTGCAACGCTGGAACAACGAGGCCTACACCCGCGGTGGCCCCGTCTCCATCGCCGCGCCCGGCGTCCTGACCCAGTACGGTCCCGCCCTGCGCAAGCCGGTGGGCGGTATCCACTGGGCGGGGACCGAGACCTCGACCTACTGGATGGGCTTCATGGACGGTGCCGTCCGCTCGGGCGAGCGGGTGGCGAGGGAGGTTCTGGCCGCGCTGTAGAGCCGTGGGCCGTCACCGCCGTCACCGAAGGTCTGCTCCTTTCTCCCTGCACGCCCATTCCTGACATCCCGTCAGGTATGTAATCTGACAGTTCGTCAGTTACTTGGCAGTCACACAGGAGCGGGCGGACCGATGCTTGGATCAACCCACGGCACCCTCACCACCGACTCCCGCCGGGCCCGGGTCATCGCCTGCGGTGAACAGCCCGGGCCCGCCGTCCACGGCCGGCCCGCCGACGTCGACGACCTGGACGTCAGCGGCCGGCCGCTGTATTCGACCGTCCCCGATCTGGACCGGTTCTTCCGGCCCGAGTCGGTGGCGGTCATCGGCGCCTCGGACGCCGAGGGACGTCCCAACACCGGTGTCACCCGGCAACTGGTGGGCTGGGCGGAGCGGGTGGGGGCACGGCTGCACCCCGTGCACCCCACCCGCGAGTCCGTCTTCGGCATCCCCTGCGTGGCCTCGGTCGGCGAACTGCCGGAGCAGGTCGACCTGGCCGTGCTCCTGGTCGCCGATCCGCTGCCCGTGATCGAACAACTGGGCGAGGCGAAGGTGAAGTTCGCGGTCGTGTTCGCCTCCGGGTTCGCGGAGACGGGCGAGGCGGGCGCGGCGGCGCAGGCCCGGCTCACGGCGGCCGTGGAAGGCTCGGGCATCCGGCTGCTCGGCCCCAACACCAACCTCAACGCCTTCGAGCGGTTCCGCGAGGATCTCACCGGCCCGTCGATCGCGCTGATCACCCAGTCCGGTCACCAGGGCCGCCCGGTCTTCGCCCTCCAGGAACTGGGCATCCGGCTCTCGCACTGGGCACCGACCGGCAACGAGGCCGATCTGGAGACCGCGGACTTCCTGTCGTACTTCGCGGAGCGGCCCGAGGTCGGCGCCATCGCCTGTTACATGGAGGGGCTGAAGGACGGCCGCGCCTTCCTCCTCGCCGCCGACCGGGCGGCCCGGCGCGGGGTCCCGGTGGTCGCGGTGAAGGTGGGCCGCACCGAGACCGGCGCCCGCACCGCCGCCTCCCACACCGGCAAGCTGACCGGCGCGGACGAGGTCGTGGACGCGGCGATGCGGCAGTACGGGGTGATCCGCGTCGACGGACTGGACGAACTCCAGGACACGGCCGCCCTCCTGGCCCGGGCCCGCCGACCGCGCGCGGACGGTGTGGTCGTCTACTCCATCTCGGGCGGCACCGGCGCCCACGCGGCCGACCTGGCCACGGCGGCCGGGCTGCGGCTGCCGGCCCTGTCGCCCGCCAAACAGGCCGAGCTGCACCAGTGGATCCCCGAGTACCTGAACGTGGCCAACCCGGTCGACAACGGCGGGCATCCGGTCGGCGACTGGCGTGGCCGGAAGATCATCGACGCGATCCTCGACGACCCCGAGGTGGGGGTGCTGATCTGCCCCATCACCGGGCCGTTCCCCCCGCTGAGCGATCGTCTGGTGCAGGATCTGGTGGACGCGGCGGAGCAGACGGACAAGCTGGTGTGCGTGGTGTGGGGCTCGCCGGTGGGCACCGAGCCCGCCTACCGCGAGGTGCTGCTGGGCTCCTCCCGGGTGGCGACCTTCCGCTCCCTCGGCAACTGCATCACGGCGGTCCGGGCGCATCTGGAGCACCACCGCTTCGTGAGCGACTACCGCTCGCCCTTCGACCAGGCCCCGCGCACCCCGTCCCCGTCCTTCCGCAAGGCGCAGCTGCTGATGCGCCCGGGCCAGCAGCTGAGCGAGCACGCGGCGAAGCAGCTGCTGCGGGCGTACGGCATCCGGGTCCCGCGCGAGCAGCTGGTGACCAGCGCGGCGGCGGCGGTGCGGGCGGCGGGGCTGGTCGGCTACCCGGTGGTGATGAAGGCGTCCGGCGGGCAGATCGCGCACAAGACCGAGCTGGGCCTGGTGAAGATCGGCCTGACCTCCGCGAGCCAGGTCCGCGACGCCTACCGCGAGCTGACCGACATCGCCCGCTACGAGGGCGTCTCGCTGGACGGCGTCCTGGTCTGCCAGATGGTCGAGCGGGGGGTGGAGATGGTGGTCGGGGTGACCCACGACGACCTGTTCGGTCCGACGGTCACGGTGGGGCTCGGCGGGGTCCTGGTGGAGGTGCTGCGCGACGCCGCCGTACGCGTACCGCCGTTCGGGGAGGAGCAGGCGCGGGACATGCTCGCCGAACTCCGCGGGAGGGCTCTGCTGGACGGCGTCCGGGGCCGCCCGCCGGCCGATGTCGACGCCCTCGTCGAAGTCGTCCTGCGGGTCCAGCGCATGGCACTGGAGCTGGGCTCCGACCTGGCCGAGCTCGACATCAACCCGCTGGTGGTGCTGCCGTGGGGGCAGGGTGCGGTGGCCCTGGACGCGTTGGCGGTGTGTCGCTGACATGACTGATTCCCCCCGTGATTCCGGAACAACCGAAACGACCGAAACACCCGGCAAGCCGGAAATTCCCGCTGAGTCATTGGTACGGCACGCCACTGACAATCACGTCGCGATCCTCACCCTCAACCGCCCCGAAGCCCTCAACGCCATCACCCCTGACCTGCGAGAACACCTGATCCAGAGTTTTTCCGAGGCCTCCGCGGACCCCGCTGTCCGGGCCGTCGTCCTCACCGGTGCCGGGCGTGGTTTCTGCGCGGGAGCGGATCTGCGGGGCGGGGCGGCGGGGGGCGACCGGGTCCCCGGCGACGTGGCCCGCACGATCCGGCTCGGCGCGCAGCGTCTGATCGCGGCCGTGCTGGACTGCGAGAAGCCGGTGATCGCGGCGGTGAACGGCACGGCGGCCGGCCTCGGCGCGCATCTCGCCCTCGCCTGCGATCTGGTCCTGGCCGCCGAGTCGGCCCGGTTCATCGAGGTGTTCGTGCGCCGCGGCCTGGTCCCCGACGGCGGCGGCGCCTATCTCCTCCCCCGGCTGATCGGCCCTCAGCGGGCCAAGGAGCTGATGTTCTTCGGCGACGCGCTCAGCGCACCGGACGCCGAACGCCTGGGGCTGGTCAACCGGGTGGTCCCGGACGGCGAGCTGGAGAAGACGGCCCGGGAGTGGGCGGCCCGTCTGGCCGCCGGCCCCACCCGCGCCCTGGCCCTCACCAAACAGCTCGTCAACGCCTCCCTCGACACCGACCGGGCTGCCGCCTTCGCCGCCGAGGCCGCCGCCCAGGAGATCAACATGACGACGGCGGACGCGAGGGAGGGAGTCGCGAGCTTCGTGGAGCGCCGGACGGCCGAGTTCGGAGGGCGGTGACGAGCGGCCGAGCTCGGGGGCGATGACGAGCGGCCGGGTTCGGGGGCGGTGACGAGCGGCCGGATTCAGATGGCGGTGACGAGCGGCCGGGTTCGGGGGCGATGACGAGCGGCCGGATTCAGGAGGCGGTGACGAGCGGCCGGATTCAGGAGGCGGTGACGAGCTGCCGGATTCAGGAGGCGATGACGAGCGGCCGGATTCAGGAGGCGGTGACGAGCGGGCCGCTCATCGCGTGTCGGCCGGCTCCAGGATCCGCAGCTCACCCGCGTCCGGATCCCCGATGAACCGGAACAGTTCGGGTGCGTGATCGGTGCCACCGATGGTCCACGACGTCTCGTCCCCGCAGGTGCTGCCGGTTCCGCCGCCCTCCTCGAGGCGTACGACGACGCTGTCCCACTTCGACGACGTGTCCCGCTCGAAGGCCCAGGACCCGGTGCCCTCGCACACCACCGTCTCCTCCCCGAACTCGCCCTCCGTCGGCATCGCCGCCAACTCGGCCCGCCCGCCCCCGAGGAGCCGCAGCTCGGCCCCGTTCGCGCCGTGCCAGACGCCGGTGACCTCGCCGGCCGACAGCCGGGGAGGCTCGTACTCCTCGATCAGGCCCGTGACGCCGGCGAGCAGTCCGGCCAGGACGGCGAACACGCTCAGCAGGACGGACCCGGTCCCCGCCCCCAGCCAGACGCCCCAGCCGCCCCACGCCCGCCCGCGCGCGTACGCCATCGCGAGGACCGGCAGGACGGCGAGCGCCGCGAGGACGAGGGCCGTGGCGACGAAGGACCAGCCCAGGAAGACGGCGGCCGGTGCGGCCCATACGACGCCGATGAGCACCGAGGCGGCCAGGTGCCGGACCCAGCGCGGCCCAGGGAGCCGGCCGTGCGTGAGCTGGGCGAGGAAAGCGGCCGGCAGGGTCTGCGCCCAGGCCTGCAGCAGGCCGAGGACCGGCAGGTACAGGGGTGCGAAGAGGAACACGCAGGCCAGTCCGAGGCCGCCGCCGTAGTCACGGCCGTACGGGTCGGCGGACATCTCCCTCATCCACCTTGCTTGTCGGGCGGGGTGCCCGGTCCTTCGGGGCGGGGGTGAATGCCCGCTCCCGCGGAGCGGGGCAGGGAGAGCCGGATCGCCGTCAGGGCGGTCCGGCGTCACCGTCCGGGGTGCCGGGGGTGGCCACGGACGGATGGCGGCGACGGGCGGCCGAGGGGCCTGGGCGGGTGGCCGGTGGTTGACGGCCGGGCAGGGGTGTGGTCACTCGGATGGGTGATGGTGATCGATGAGGTGCGTGGGCGGGGAACGTGTGGTCTACGTTTCGGGGCATGGCACGGTTTCGGTTGTACCCGACGGGTGGGCAGGAGCGGCAGATGCTGCTGCACTGCGCGCACGCCCGGTACGTGTGGAACCTTGCGGTGGAGCAGCACGCGTACTGAAGGCCGGGGCGCGGGTCTGCGCCGGGGTTTGCCGAGCAGTGCCGTCAGCTGACCGAGGCCCGGCGGGAGAACGAGTGGCTGCGCGCGGGGAACGCGGACGTGCAGCAGCAGGCGCTGAAGGACTTCGCCACGGCCAGGCAGGCGCGTTTCACGTCGGGGTTCGGTGAGCCGACCTGGCGCAGGAAGTACCGGCATGAGGGTTTCCGTGTCATCGGTACCGACCGCGTGCCCGAGTACCACGCGGACGGCACTGCGAAGCTGAACGCGCGGACCGGCCGGCAGGTCATGGGCCGCTCGGTCGTGGTGCGGAAGCTGAACCGGCGGTGGGCTCAGGTGAGGGTGCCCGGCTGCGGCTGGGTCCGCTTCCGCCTCAGCGCCCGGGGCAGGGGTGCGAGGCTGCCGGACGCGAAGACGTTCCGGGTCACCTTCCGCAACGGGCAGTGGCATGCCGCGTTCGCCGTCGTCCCCGAGCCGGTGCCCGCCCCCGGCACCGGCGAGGTCATCGGCATCGACCGCGGCGTCACCATCACCGCGGCTCTCTCCGACGGGCGGATGCTGAACTGCCCGCAGCTCACCACCCGGGAACGTGCCCAGATCCGCAAGCACCAGCGCCGCGCCGCCCGCGCTCCGAAGGGCAGCGAGCGCAAGACCGCCGGGTACGCGAGGGTCGCCCGGCTCAAGGCCCGCGAGGCCAACCGGCGCAAGGACTGGTGCGAGAAGACCAGCACCCTCATTGCCCGCACCTACGACCTGATCCGCTTCGAGAAGCTGAACATCAAGAACATGACCCGCTCCGCGAAAGGAACGATCGACAAGCCGGGCAGGCGGGTGGCGCAGAAGGCCGGGCTGAACCGTGCCATCCTCGCCCAGGGCTGGGGCCTGATGCGGCAGCGCACCGGACACAAGGCCCCCGGCCGGGTCGAGGACGTACCCGCCCCCTACACATCTCTGCGGTGCAGTAGTTGCGGGTGGATCGACAAGAACTCGCGCAAGAGCCAAGCCGAGTTCGTCTGTTCGTCCTGCGGCTTCACCTGCAACGCGGACACCAACGCAAGCCACAACGT
>NZ_JBEXXE010000081.1:0-27132 GCF_040630255.1 Streptomyces sp. NPDC005820 | reverse complement strand
TCGCCCAGGTCGGAGCCTCCGCAGCAGCCGGCGCACTGGCCGGCGCCGACATCAACAAGACACTCGCCATCGCCGACACCGACGCAGCCCTCCAGGGCTGAAATCTCAGCCCGTCACCCGCTCGCCTCACCTTCACCGGCGAGGAAACCAATCAATTTCCATTCCAGACGTCTTTCCGTCATGCCCACCAAGCAAGGGAAAAAATGAGTACCAGCATCGACCGCGGGGCGCCCGCCTCCGGAAAGAAAGACTCGGGCCTTCGCGGCTCACATGCCGTGCGCTGGTGGGTGCTGGCCGTCATAGGCCTGGCCCAACTCATGGTCATGCTCGATGCGACCGTCGTGAACATCGCGCTGCCCGAGGCGCAGCAGGACCTCGGCTTCAGTGACGGCAGCCGGCAGTGGGTCATCACGGGTTACGCGCTGGCGTTCGGCAGCCTGCTGCTGCTCGGCGGCCGACTCGGTGACCTGTTGGGCCGACGTACCCTCTTCGTGATCGGCTTGGCAGGTTTCGGGGCCGCGTCCGTTCTCGGCGGCTCGGCCGGCAGCTTCGAGATCCTCGTCGCGGCACGGGTGGCCCAGGGTCTCTTCGCCGCGCTGCTCGCGCCCGCGGCACTCTCACTGCTCAGCGTGACCTTCACCGAGCCGTCTGAAAGGGCGAAGGCCTTCGGTATCTTCAGTGCGCTGGGGGGTGCGGGCGGCGCGATCGGGCTGCTGGTCGGAGGCATGCTCACCGAATGGGCGTCGTGGCGCTGGGTGATGTACGTGAACGTCGTCTTCGCGGTCCCCGCCCTGATCGGTGCATTGCTGCTGCTGGCCAAGCCCGTGGTCACCAAGAAGCCCCAACTCGACATTCCGGGCATCGTCGTGGTGAGCACCGCGCTGTTCGCCGTCGTCTACGGGTTCGCGCACGTCGAGTCCACCAGCTGGACCGACCCGGTCGCCCTCGGCTCCATGATCGTCGGCGCGGTGCTGCTCGTGGTGTTCGTCTGGCTGGAGTCCAGGGTCGCGCATCCGCTGCTGCCGCTGCGCGTCGTGCTGGACGGGACCCGCGGTGGTTCGTTCATGGCGGTGTTCGTCATCGGCATGGGAATGTTCTCGATCTTCCTGTTCCTGACCTACTACTTCGCGGCCAGCCTCGGCTACTCGCCGATCAAGACCGGTCTGGTGTACCTGCCGATGGTCGCGGCCGTCGTCGCTTCGTCGACCACAATGCCTGTGCTGGTGCTGCCCAGGGTCGGCCCGAAGATCGTGATCACCGCCGGCTTCCTGGTCGCCGCAGCCGGTATGGCCCTGCTGACCCGGATCGAGCTGGACAGCACCTACGCCACCCACATCATGCCCGGCATGATCCTGATGGGTCTCGGCATCGGTAGCGTGATGACCACCGCGTTCCAGGGGGCGACCTCAGGCCTGCACCACGAGGACTCGGGCGTCGCCTCGGCGCTGATCAACACCGGTCAGCAGGTGGGCGGCTCCATCAGTACGGCGCTCCTGACCACCATCGCCTCCTCGGCCGCGACCGACTACCTGACCTCGCACAAGCCCAGCGCGCTGGCCGCGGCGCAGGCCGGGGTCGAAGGCTACACAGCCACCTTCGCGTGGGGCTCCGGGTTCTTCCTGGTCGGTGCGGTGATCGCGGCGCTCCTGATCCCGAACCGGGCTCTGGAGCCGTCCGAGGGCGAGCCCGTGATGGCCCACTGAGCCTGGATCCACCCCAGAGATGCCCTGCTACCTGCGATGACTGTTGTTCTCAGGACACGAATCAGCGCAGGAAAGCAGGGCATCTCCAGGGTTCCACCGCGACCGTCTCGCCCTGCGCATCCACGACGGGCCATTCTCCGCGATGGACCTCAGCGCCCGCCACCCGCGCACCGGAGAACTGCTGTCCGGCCTCGGGCCGCCAGTGACGGAGTCAGCGGGCTCCATGGGCACCATCCAGGGCGCGATCAGCGACCTGGGCAGCCGTAACAGCACGACGGCCGGCCGGAACGAAGCGCGGTCCCTGCTGATCCTCACCCAGGCCCTCGCCGAAGCGCCCGCTTCGACTTCATCTCCTACCGCATCAGCCAGGCGATCAGAGGCAGCCAGAAGTGGTACCCGGGAACGTCGTCGAGGGTCAGCAGCAACATCGACGCGACGGGCATAGACCTCGAGAACAACTGGGACGGTATCTCCAGGGCCGCCCAGGACGCGACCCAGAACGGCACCCACCCGAGCGCATCGGCGACGGCACCCTCTGGACGCCGCCAGCCATCGACGCCCAGTTGGCGGTGGCTCTCCACCACTCTCTATGACACGGCGAGCCCCTACCTCGCCACGGTCGCCGGGGTGGGTGTCGGACGACGCTCACCCCATGGCGATCGCCATCCCTCCGACGACTGCATCGTCCGCGCCCCGCACCGGTCGCCCGCGCGGGGTGTCGCAGGGCGGACGTCGTCCACGTCAAAACCCACTTATTCGGACCCTGAGGACGGGGACGCGGCCGAGGCGACGGGCCTGCAGCACCTCGTCGACCGCGACACCGAACAGCAGAGTTCGGCGCCCGACACACCCCCTCGCAGGTCTCGACCGCTCCGACGCCGACGGCCACAGCCGCCCGTTCAAGCCGATCTCAGTCGACGCAGTCACCCCGGGGAACCGACCATGGCGGGCTCGGCAGCGGGGGCGTCGGCCACTCTGGCTGCCCCGGCCAGGACGATGACTCGCCCCTGTTTGAGATTGAGAGCACAGTCACCATCGCGCCGCCCCAGACGGACTCCGAACCGCCTCCAGGACAGGTCAACTGGCGGCAGTGAGGGCGTCCCGGGCTGGTGAAGCGACGGCCCGGCAGAAAGGCGGTGCCGGCGAACGAGGCGGAGTTCGTGCACCAGTACGCCGCTGCCGAGGTGAAATACCGAGCGGCAGACGAGTCGGGCTGTACGCCGGGTATTCCTGACGCACCTTTCTGACCTGCGGCTTCGTGGGGCGTATCGGTTGTGACCTGCTAGGTCGGGTTGCAGAGGCGACCGGAGGCAGTCAGAGGAAACCGCTCTGATTCGACCCCGATTCGAACCGAGCTGCTCGGAGTCAGTCAGAGGAAATCACTCTCTGACCTGGCTCCGAGTCGGCCCAGGTCGGACGGTGTTGATCAGGCCGTGAACCCGCTGACGGCACTCCGAATCGACCTCGGTCGAGCCGCGATGGGGACGTCTGCCTCCAGCACCGGAGCCAGGCATACGAATGCCTCCAGGATGGCCATCCTGGAGGCATCGCTGGCACCGATTGGAGGTCGGTACCGGACACCACCCGTGGTTTTAGCGGGCCTGGGTGGCGTCTCTGTCCTTGCGGGACGGCTCCACAGTGCCACACAGCACCCACCAAATAGGTTCTTCCCGACGGCCATTTCACCCAGGCGAGCGACTGGGCCTTCACCAGCTGCCTACGGCCGCAGCCGATCTCATTCTGCTCGGGGACCTCACCGGCCGCTATGCGGCGGGCAGTTACAGCAAGCTCGCCTCCGACGGCCGGACCCTGGTCCTGCGCGCGGACCGTCAGGGCGCGGCCGAGCACGGGCACCGGATCACGGCGGCCATCGCATGTCACGTGGCCCGCGCCGGCGGAACCGTCGACGAGCTGACCCGACTACTGCTGCACCCCGAGCATGAGGGCGGACGGCACGCCCGGCACATCGCGCTGCGCTCTGGGTTGGCGCGCGCCCTGGACTACATCAGTCGGGTGTGGGCCAGCGCCTCGGCCGCGGTCAGCAGCACGAGGGTCCTGGAGTCGCGCCAGCACGCGTACGAGGTACTCGCCGCACTACGCGACCGCATCGAGACGACGCCCTGGCGTGGGGAACGCGGGCGGACCGCACTGCGGGTACTGCGGGCGCACCTGAACTTCGCCGAGACCGCAGGCGGTCCCCTGCACCACGCCAGCGAGCGGCAGACCTCAGAGGAAGCGGGGATATCCCGCACGACCCTCCGGGTCGTCTACGAGACCGTCCTCAAACCGTGGGGCTGGCTGCGACGTCTGCGCGTCGGCCACGGCCGCGAAGGCTCGACCTGGTATCTCGCCGAGGGCAGCCCCGATCACCACAGCATCCCCGTAGCGCAATCTCGTTTCCGAACCACTCAGTACCCCCCCGACCTGGCACTTGAAGAGTGGCCCACCCCTGAGACAGCCGCAACGGCCGACCTCGACTCCACCGTCATCGGCCGGCTGATGGGCCACGACGCCTTCGCCCACCGCGGTCTCGGCAGCGCCGCACTGGTGATCATCGGTGCACTGCACGCCCAGCCGGCACAGACGGCCGCCGAGCTCGTCGGCTCATCCTCCGTCTCCCGCGCCACCCTCTACCGCACCTTGCGGCGCCTGGCCGACCACGGCCTCGTCACCCACAGCGGCGAGACCTGGACCCTGGCACCTCATGCTCTGGAGGGCTTCGGTGACCTCCCTCCGGAGGCTACGGCCGAAGAGATCACCAAGCCGACCCGCGGCTGGGACGCAGTCGCGACACGGCACGGAACCACGGGCGTCGCGTCCCGGCGCAAGGCGATACACGCCGCCGAGCGCGCGGCGTACCAACGGGCGCTGGAGCGACTGTCGGAGCACCGCAGCAAGGCCGTGGTGATCGTCCGCGACGGGCGCCAGGTCGTGGTTCCCGCGCCACGCCCTGACGAGGTTCCCACCGCGTGGCACGCCCCGGACGGCCATGTCCTCGATCCGGTCACCGGCCGCGCCGCTCCCGACTGGCGGATCGCCACCGATGGACGGCTGATCCTCATCACCCCTGCCGACCAGCGCAGTTACGACGAGCTGGCCGCCGCCCATGCCGAAGCCCGCAGCGAATGGGAGTCCGCAGCGTGAACCCACCCCCTCGACCAACGGCCGATCACGACGATCAGGTCACCGCGCAAGCACTGCGGGAGCAGTACGAATCCGGTGCCACCGTGGACCAACTCGTGGCGAGCAGTGGCCTGTCGTACGGCACGGTCCTCAACCGGCTGCATGAGGCAGGTACCGTGATGCGCACCTCGTGGCAGACGCGCAGGCTGCGCGACGGGCAAGCCCGCCGCAACCTCGCGGCCCGCCTGCGCCGCCTCTACGAACAACAGGGCGCCACCCTCACGGAGTTGGCAGCGGCTGGGTCCGTGACGCGACGTGTGGCTCGGCGGCTGCTGATCGAGGCTGGCGGCACGCCCAGGACCACCCAGCAGACGCTACGCATCCGCTCCGCGGCCGATGCCGCACGGCGAAAGAAGCTCGCGTCGTCCCTGCGAGCGCGGTACGAGGCCGGCGCCACGGTGCCGGACCTGGCCGCGGAGTGCAGCTACTCCATCGGCACCGTCTACCGGCTCCTGCACCAAGCGGGCACCCGCATGCGGCCCAAGCACAACCACGGCCCGGCCCGCACCCCGAGGAAGCGGTCATGAGCGCCGCCGCACGGGTCCCCGGCCCGGCCAGGCAGGTCGCGGGACCGATCACAGGCCAGCCCGAATACGGCGCTGCTCGGGGTCCTCCGTCGCCCACGCTCAGCAGCCACCGAACGTCGGTCTAGTCGCCGACGCATGCAAGTCAACGCAACTTTCCCGATTCAGGAGATCAAGCACACGTGAGTGAGAACACCCGTACCAAGACCCTGGCCGCGGCCACGGCCAGCGCCTGGGACGCCTTCGTCATCGTGGTCGGCATGCTCAAGGGCGGCACCGGCAAGACCACCTCCGCCTGGTTCACCGCCCTCTACTACGCCGTCGTCCTCGGACTGCCGACGCTGCTGCTGGACGCCGACGCAACCAGCCAGTCCGCCTACGACTGGTTCAAGGTCGCCCAGGCCGCCGGCTTCGAGATCCCGGCCAACCTGGTTGTCGAGCGATACCCGTTCGACGACATCGCCGAGTACATCCGTGCCAAGCGCGCCGAGTTCGGCGCGATCGTGGTCGACGCCGGCGGCGGCAGCGCCCGCATCTTCCACGAGGCTGTCACCGAGGCGAACCTGCTGCTCGTCCCGGTTGCCCCCACCAAGATCGAGCGCCGCAAGCTCGTGGCCACCTTCGACGAGGCCGAGCGCGCCGCCGCCCGCAACGAGCACGGCGTCACCGCCCACGTGGTCATGGTCAAGGCCGACGACCGCACCAGCCTGCCGGGCCGGGCGAAGGACCAGCTCCTGGAGCCCGCTGAGGGCGAAGGTATCGGCCCTGACCGCGACGAGCCGTTCCCGCTCGCCGAGACCACCATCCACTCCTGGGTGCACTACATGGAGGCCTTCGGCGAGATCCCCACCGAACTGAGCGAGTACGCCAACCTGATGAAGGAACTCACCGCATGAGCGAGAAGAACGAGCGGCCGAAGCCGCCGGCCCGCCGCACCGGCGGGCGCACCCTGGGCGGGGCCAAGAAGACGACCCCGCCGCCCCCTCCCCCAGCCGCCGAGCTCACCCCCGAGCAGTTCGCCACCGAACAGGCCGCCGCACGGGGCGAAGGCCGTCCCACTGCCAGCGAGCCGCAGGTTCAGCCCGCTGTATCCAGCGTTCCCATCGGCGTATCGACGCAGGACCCGACCGAGATGATGGCCGAGGTGACGCAGGAGGCAGCTGCACCGCCCGCCCATCCTCGCGTCGAGGCCGCGCCGAGCAGCCCGGCGCAGGACCCTGTTGCCAGTCAGTCAGCCCGCCCAGCCGTCGTCGCCTCCGAGGCCGGAACAGAATCTCCTGTGGCGTCGATGGAGTGGCAGGCGCTTGGGCAGACCGTGGCCCCGGCTGCACAGCCTTCAGCACCTGCAGCTCGGCCCGCGCCATTGGCCGAGCACGTCTCGCAGCACGAGGCGTCTCAAGACACGGGAGCTACTCCGGGTGTGGCGCACACCGCTGAGGTGGCGATTCACTCGACAGTTCTTCCCGTTATGGGAGCCGCTGCGTTCCCTGTGAGTGCTGGCGCAGCGAATCCTCAGCATGAGCAGCAAGCCGGTTCGGATACGGTGCCCAGTAACGGGACTTCATGGGAGCACGGGTCGGGACGCCCGAAGGACATCCCGGAAGCGGCGGTCGTCCTCAATCAGCGCATCATCGCGCGCGAGAGCCTCGACTCCTCGGTCCCCACCGCGCTGAAGCTGAAAAGGCGCATCAAGCGCTTCGCGCTGGACAACGAACTCGATCACCTGCCCATGGGCGACATCGTCTCGGTTGCGCTGGACGAATGGCTCACCACTCGCGGCTTCTGACACGCCGCACGGCACAGGGGGCGGCCGCCAGCTCGCTGAGTGCGCGGCCGCCTCTTCCGCCGGCTATTCCAATAGCCCGATAGGCGGCTAACTAGCCGCCTATACAGACCGATCGGAGCAGCCTTCGTGCCCGACCTCTCCCACCACGCCCGTCGGCTACGCGACATGGCCGACACACTCGAAGCCCAGTCCGAGCCCGCCGACGATCCACTCACCCCTCATCCAGACACTCTCGCGGTCATCGGCAACCGCAACATCAAGCGCGGACAGCTCAACTACGCCGTCCCTGACATCCTGCAACTCCAGCGACGCATCCGCCGCTACAACGCCGACCACGACGTTCCCCACGGCGACATCGTCGCCCTGGCTCTCGACACCTGGCTTCGTGCAAAGGGCTACCCACCCGACCTCACCCGGCCCCAGGCAAAGGCGCAATGAGTAGGGCGCCAGACCAATGGTTAGGTTTGGAGGGCGGCGAGCAGGTCGCCCATTTGCCCTACTTCCTCCATGAGGCCGAGGTCTTCGAACATGCGCTCCGCCCGCACGAAGTAGGTGACGGCCTGGTCTCTGTCACCCAACGTGGTCAAGGCCATGCCGATACCGCACAACGCATGGGCGTGGAGGTCGCGGGCGTTGGCTTGCTTGCAGGCCTCCTCTGCCTGCAAAAAGTAGGCGATCTGTTGCTGTGGTGTGAGGTCGTCCAGCTGAGTACAGGTCATGAGAATCGCCGCCTCAACGAGAGGGTTCCCCACCGCACGGCTGGCCTCGACGGCGCGTTGGCAAGAAGCCTGTGCCGCCTCAGGCCGTCCCGAGGCTTGCAGCGCGAAAGCCGCCGCGCACAGTGCATTCGCTTCATTCGTGGGGTCGCCGAGACGTCGAAAAAGGGAGGCGGCCTCCTCTGCTGTTGCACACGCCTCTGCGTAGTTCTCCAGCTCCTGATGGTCCAGGGAAAGGTTGTTCAGCACTGCGGCCTGTTCACGCAGATCCCCTACGGCTCGCTGGATGGTGAGAGCCTCCTGGTGGACCAGCAACGCCTCTGCAGGTTGCCCGGAGTCGTGCAGGGCAGAGCCCTTCCCGTTGAGAGCTTTACCACGTTCGTGGTGATCGTCGAGTGAAGCAAAAAGCGCGATGGCCCGCTCGTAGGCGGCGAGAGCTTCGGCGTAGCGTGAGGCACCGCTCAATGCGATGCCGAGGTTGTTCCACGCGCCTGCCTCTGCGGCGAGTGCTCCTGCCTGGTGAGCCATGGCGCAGGCGGTCGTTGTGACCGCGATCAGGTCGTCGAAGTACCCACGCCAGACGAGGTAGTCGTAGAGGACCACCGGAAGCTTGATGGCAATGTCTTGCTGCCCGGTGGCCGCTGCCGCGGCTACAGAACCCGTCAGGTTGGCGCGCTCACCATCCAGCCAGGCAAGCGCCTCATCCCGGTCGGCGAACTTGTCTGGTACAGGTAGGTCTGCCTGCACGCTGAGGTGTGCACTCGCGGCGACGGTGGACGTGGAGTAGTACTCAAGTAGCCGACGATGCTCAATAGCATAGGTCGTCGCCGTATCCCGTCCGGCTCCACCGGTGACAGTGTCCGCTGCCGCGTTGAGCGTGCTGTGCCCCAGTTCGGTGGCGTACTCACGGACGAGATCGTGCATCGACCAACGCCGGTTCACGCAATCGATCAGGTGCGCCTGAACGAGGTTGCGCAGTATGGCGCGAACCGCTGGCACTGGGCGGTCGGCGAGGACCGCCACTGCGTCGAGACCCATGTCGGGACCGGGATTGAGGGCCATGAGGGAGAAGAGGCTGGCGTGGCCCGGGGGCAGTCGGCGGCAGGAGAGATCGAAGGAGGCGCGTACAGCACGTTCACCGTCGTCGAGGAAGCCAAGCCGTGATCGGGCCGTGGCCAACTCTGCCGCTAGTTCGGCAACTGTCTGGTGAGGCTCCAGAATCAGCAGAGCGGCGCTGATGTGCAGAGCCAGCGGCAGATACCCGCACAGGCTTGCCAGTTCGTCGATGCCCGTGCCGGCCTCGATGGCCCGCGGGTCGTCGGGGTTCGCCATCTGGAGGGTCTGACGCAAGAGGGCCACTGCGGCGCGGGGTTCGAGCACGCCCAGTTCGACGAGGCGTGCGTTGAGCGTGGGCAGCGTATGCCGGGAGGTGATCAGGAACCGGTGCGCGTGGTTGCCGGGAAGCAGGAGACGAACCTGGTCGGCACTGGAGGCATTGTCGGCCACAATCAGCAGACGCTGCCCCTCCCCCGCCAGGGCAGCCAGCGCTGACCGGTACATGGCCGCGCGTTCCTCGACCGCCGCAGGAATGCTGTCAGGACCGACCCCCAGAGCCCGCAGAAACGCCTCCAGAGCCTGCCCGGGCTGGACCGGGCTCTCGTCATATCCATGCAGATCAACGAAGAGGCTGCCGTTGAACCAACCGGCTCCCGTTGCGGCATGCCCAGCCGCCAGGGCAAGTGCGGTCTTGCCCACTCCGGCAAGACCTGCGATCGAGGTCACGAGTACTGGCGGCAGGACATCGGGCGGCGTCGAGGCGGCGTCGGGCGTGTCTCCCGACGAGTCCGGATCGTGCCGCGACACGGCGTGGGGTCGAAGGGCCGACAGGACACTGCCGATCTCCGCTTCCCGGCCGCTGAGCATCGCGGGTGCAGCGGGAAGGGAATCAAGCGCGGTGGGCAGCGGCGCCAGCGCGTGTACCGTCACGCTCAGGGGACTGTTGTCGCCCGTGGTGGCCGCGCCGATACTGCCTGCGGCTGCAACAGACCGGGCTCCCGACGCTGTGGCGCCAGAGACCGATGGCAGAGGACTGCCGTCCGAGAACGAACTCTGTGGATCCGGCGCTGCTTCAGATTTCTTCCACCGGTTCATGAGCGCGTGTCGTCTCCGGTGATGGCCTCGCCGACCTCGCCCCCAGCCGCGATCCCCCGTTCCCCGTTGGCCTGCGCCGAACCCGAAGTTCCTGCCGCCGGTGTCACAGGACCTGCTGTAAGGCTGGCGCGGTCGCCTGTAACTGCTCGCCCGATGCTGCCGCCCGCCGCGACGGACCGCGTTCCTGTCGCGGTCGCAGCGATTCTGCCGCTGCCAGCGGCAGGCGGCCGCAGAAGGGCGTAGCCGCTCAACGCGAATCCGAGGAAGCCGCCAACCGATCCGGCCACGGTGGCCAGTTGCGCAGACGTGTCGAGATCGACAACCGTCGCCACGATGCCCAGCCCCACGGCCGCCAGGCCGAAGAGCGCAACCAGCAGCCACACCACTGTTCTTGCCCGTTCTGTCACACGTGCATCATCGCAGTGGGGACTGACATCCGAGCCCGCAGAGAAGCCTCCGAAGATAAACGGCTGTAGTGACGGGTGGAAGAAGGGGGAGACTGTTTAGCAGCAGCGGGGCGATGGAGGCCTCCGTGGATCCGATGCGAAAGGGCAGGACACACTTAAGCCATGGTCGAGTTGAGCCCGCAGCATGCACGAGTCTTCTGGAAGGCGTTGATGGACAACGCCTCTTCTCTGATCACCGACGCTCACATTTTGCTGACCGCTGGGTCCTACGGGCGGGCACGGTCCCTCACCGTCCTGGCACAGGAGGAACTGGGCAAGGCGCTCTGGATCTATGACGCCTTCGAGAACTCTTGGAGCCGGGGGGATGAAGCGTCTCAAGTGGTGAAGGCGCTGGCTCAGCACGGACGTAGCCACACACGGAAGTACCTTGAGGCCGTTGTCTTCGGTGACGAACTCGCTGAGTTCTGGAGCGACTACAGCGCAACGCCCGAAGCGGGTCTGGGCTATGAGGCATGGGAGGAAGCGCACAGAAGGCGGCAGGAGGAAGCAGGAATCGCTGCTGTCGAGGCCAATCTCGCCAAACAGCGAGGGTTTTACGTGGACCAGGACGCGAACGGCTCTGTTCTGTCTCCCACAGCCACTGAAGCCGGAACCATAGCGGACGATTTGGAGACGGCTGCCCGCGTGATCGAGATGCTGCTGATCAGAGATCACACGCGCATGAAGGACGCTGTCACGCCGTACGACAGCACGCACACGCAACAGTTTCGCCTGCTGCCCATTTCACACCCTAATGACTGGGCGGCAACTTCGGATTCGACGCTCCACTCGTCGGACTCAAGTGATGTGACCGGAAACGAGAAGTAGTTGCAGACCGCTCTCGATCAGGGCGAGGACCTTGATGTGCATGCCGCATTCCTCGCTGCCGCAGGTGCAGGATTTTACAGGTCGGTCCGTAGCGGGAGAAGGGTTGAGGGGGCGGGCGAGTCGTGGGTCCTTGTCCACGCGGCAGCGGTACGGCCCTCTAATTCACGCCGGTATCTGGAGCCTTTCTGTTGGGCGGCAAGCTTGTTGCCTCGCAGCCGCGGCCTTCGTGTGAGCGGCCAGCAATCAGTCGGTCTACGGCCCCCCGAGTGAGCGTTCGGCATTATCCAAGAGTTCCTTGTATGTCAGGACATCGATCCGGCTCAGGTGAGTGTTAGCGGTGCGCAGTACCTCGTTGATAGCGCCCTCTGGCACTCCAGGTTGTGCTGCGGGATGGCCGACGAGGACAAGGGCCCGGGCCCAGCGCGTCTCAAGGCCGAACTGATTCAGAATGGTCAGGCGCTGCTCGTCCAAACGCACAAGGTAGTTGAGGGCCTGACCAACGGCGTCATGGATCTGTGCACTGGGGATCCAGCCGTTACGGTACCGCTTGACCAGCGGTCCTGGCAGCGCCATCGCGCGCTTGATCTCAACGATCGTCACGCTGCCGTCCCCGCGGATCAGCGGGATGTCGACCTCGTCGCCCGGCACCAGCCTGCGTCGGGCCGCTTCCCCCGCATACTCTCCGCCGAATATCCAGAACTGCCCCTGCAAGGCCTGTTGAAGATCTCGCTCCAACGCCTCAGGATTCTCGACGACCTTCCTGAGTGCTGCCAGACCTGCCCTGCGCTGAGCGTGCTGCAACAACATGGTCAGAGCCTGGGCATCATCGATTGGCCTAGTGCTTCCAGAGTTTCCGGTTCACGTTGGACGATACTGAGCAAGCGTCTCAGGCTGCGGCGCCCGGCTTCGATTCCCGTGCGCCCCTGATCCTCTTGCCCAGCGTTCTTCGAACCCGGGACCCGACGCGTGCCGGACCAGAGGAGCTCTAGGTCCATGCGAGGTGCATCCTCAAACGGTGGGGCTGCAATGTGGAAGCAGGGACTACCGGTCAGCTGACGCAGCCGAAGCAGCGGAAACTGCACCTCCCACGTCGCGTTCGTCGAACGCCCCACCGGCTTGTGCACACCGGTGAGGATCCAGGACTCGACGGGCTTCTCCTGATCTACGGTGAATTCACCGACGTACCGGAATAGTCGGCCCTGCTGCTCGAACACCCGCAGCGGCAGGCCGCGTCGCAGGTGATGGATCAGCATCTGATTCTCCGAGCTGACATAATCACCGTTCAGAAGACAGCCGGGCACCACTAACACATCGCCCTCCCACCATGGAGTCGGCCGCAGGTCCGAGGTGGGTGCCGCACCCACGAACAGGAAGGTGTTCGGAGTGCTGCCGCTGGAGCCACCGATGCCTGACCGGCTTCCGCCGTAAACGTGGTGAAGCTCACGACGCTGGACAACGGTTCCCGGCGGGATGATCCACGGCGCGCGGCCCCCGGACTCTTCTGCCGCAGAGGGAATCGTCCATGTCAGGACGGTAGCGGTGCCTGCGCTACAGGCGCGACAGGATTCTGTCCTAGGCAGGCATGATCGTCAGGTCAAGGTCATCCGGGTGTGCCAGGGCTGGCATCATCTCGTACGGAATCGCCGCCGGCAGCGGCCACTCGATGAGTTCATTCGTAGGCCATATCGTGCGCAACGAGGGCAAGAAGTCGAAGGGAGCCAGCCTCTTGCCCGCAGCGACATCCGGGGCTCGAATGATCTGTACGACCATGCAGCCGATCTTGAGAGTGGTGATCCATGCGGTACGGCGGACTCCGTCGGTGCTGTAGCCCTGACACTGCGTGTCCACGAGAGGAACGGCGTCGTCAGGCGGATAGTTCATGAAACCCAGACGTCCGAGCATCGACCTCGTGGGCTCACGGGTCTCGTGGAACGAAGTGAAGTCACCCGCCGGAATTACGCCTCGCGCGTCCGCAGGGTGCGTGTGCTGAAACATGAGCATGGTCTTTAGAGACCATGCCGCAAGCGCTCGCTGAGCCTCAGCGTCGAGGGTGCACAGGTTTCCGCGGATTAGGTCAGGTAGGAAGTACCTGACGTTCTCCTCCAACTGGTTCATCCAGCCGCTGTTGCAGTCGGAGCAGACCACCTTCACTTGCTCGTTCAGCGGCGGAGCGTCGTGGTGTCGGACCGCGTCCACGCTCAACCGGATGTACCGGTGTCGCCGGACCGTCGGATCGAGTGCGACCTTGAGCCAGCGCGGTAGGACGTGCTCCTTCGTCAGAGGGGTGCCCCCGCAGAAGACGCAGACCTTGGCCATGCCAAGACCATAGAGGGCATCAGCTGTCGCGTGATCCATTTCTGCCCGGCCAGAGGGCGGGCCACACCCAAGAAATCCCCGAGGTCGGAGGCTTGTTCCCTGCCGCGCACCCTCTACACCGTCATGTGATGAAATCGGATGTATCCGGCGAACGCCGAGGCCCTGGGGCCTGGCCGACGGCGGCTTGATGAGTGGCGCCGGCCGTCGAGCCGGTGGCAGGTACCTGCCACCAACGCCGACTGCGGCCCTGCCCTGGAATCGCTCGGTCCGCCGCCAGGCGGGACGGTAGGTCGAACCGACCTCGCAGCGTTGACAGATGTGCGGAAGGAAAGGAAGGACAACTCTCCAACCTGCCAACGCCGTTATCGACGCCTATTGAGGGTTGCTTGCCGCCAGGTCGTTGAGCACGGCGTTGACTGTGGACCAGCAGAGGTCGGCGGTGTCGAAGTCCGCGCTGTGTTTGGCTCGCTTCTCTGCAAGGGGGTGGACCAGGTTGCGGTAGGTCCGCAGCATGTCCGAGGCCATTTTTGCGTCTTGATCGATCCACTGGTTGGTGTGGGCGTGCTGAATGAGCTCCTGCAGCCGTGTGTCGCGGGCGGGCCGGGTCAGCGGCACGGTCGCGGGCCTTACGTCGGCGGCGTGGACGAGGACGCCTTCGAGGAGGCTCCCGAGCATGATGACGGCGGAGGTGTAGGCGCCGTGTTCTTGGCAGATACGGGCTTCGTCGAGGCGTAGCTGAACGGCGCGGGCCAGGTCGGGGTCGGAGACGATGTCGGTGATGGCTACCTTCAGCTCTACGCGCTGGGGGCGAGGGGGTTCGTCGGGGTCGTACTCGATGAGAACGGGGTTGCCCTTGCGGTAGTCGACGCGGCGGCCTTCGAGGGCGAGGACTTCCTGGAGGCGTTGGATGACGGCGTCGTAGTCGGCGAGTTGTTGTTGGTATTCGCGCCGGTCGGCCAGGCGCAGGATTACAAGTTCGGTGTCCCCCGCCTGGTCTTCCTGCCGTTCGCGCAGGATGGTGTGGACCCAGCGGTGGCGCGGGCTGCCGTCGTGGTCGGGGACGTCTTGCCAGCCGGCCCTGCGGAGGAACGGAGCGAGTTCCCAGCCGGCTCGGCGTTTCATGCCCGGCTCGTCTCCGCAGATCATGGCGGCGAGTTCTTCGAGCGTGCTGTCGTCGAAGTTGTCCATGTCAGTGTCCCTCGCTGTCTTCGTCCGGTTCGCCGTCGTAGGGGTCCGCGTCTTCGTCGGGCTCGGCCTCGGCCAGGCCGACCGGAGTCCAGGTCAGGTCTGTCAGTGCGTCGTCGTCGGTTGTCTCGCGGACGGTGCGCGGGTGGATGCCCAGTTCGGTCAGGCGTTCCCACAAAGGCTCCAGGGCCTCTTCGGGTGAGAGGGCGAAGGCGCTGCTGCGTATGCGCCAGAACGTCCAGCCGGCACGCCGTAGCTCCCGCTCGCGCTCGGCGTCGTCTTGGATCTGCTTCGGGGTGGAGTGGTAGGGGCTTCCGTCGCACTCGACTGCGAGGCGTCCGTGGCCTCCCGTGACGACGAGGTCGATGCGTTTTCCGTTGACTTCCCACTGGGGTACTACGTCGTAGCCGCGTTCCTTGATGCACAGGAAGACGCGCTGCTCGAAGAGTGAGTCGAAGGGCTCGCAGTGGCGGTCCGCGC
This sequence comes from Streptomyces sp. NPDC005820, assembly GCF_040630255.1. Taxonomy (NCBI): domain Bacteria; kingdom Bacillati; phylum Actinomycetota; class Actinomycetes; order Kitasatosporales; family Streptomycetaceae; genus Streptomyces; species Streptomyces sp. NPDC005820. The sequence goes on along the minus strand of NZ_JBEXXE010000081.1, from coordinate 11,814 downwards.
TGACGTTGGCGGGCTGGTGGGGGTGTGTGTACGGCGGTGGCGGGCTCACCATGTAGGTGAGCAGGGAGCGCCGCAGGTCCTTGCTGCTGAGCTGGTCCTCGACAGCGGAGCGCACGACCCCCAGCAGCTCCGACGTGTAGCCGTCGGACTCGCTGAGGAATTCGGTGTCTTCCAGGCGCCCGGGGTGTTCTGGCAGCAGAGAAACGGTCACGTTGATCGATGCCGGCTCCACGGTGAGGGTCACCGGTGTTGTCACGATGTGCCGGCGGACCCGGGCCGAGGGACGGTCGGCCCCGAGCTGCAAGAGACCTACAGCCAGGACCACTTCGAAGGTGTCACTGTCCTGCTCGACCCTCTTGGCCATCCGGTACAGACGCTGGTGCAGTCGCCGCTGGGGCTCGGCCGCCAGCTCATCCTGCGACCATCGCATCCACTTGGCGGCCCAGGCCTCGTACGCCTTGCGTTCGGCAGAGCTGCCGCTCTCCAGGACCAGCTGGTCTTCCTCCACACCAGCCTGGACTTCGTCGGCCGGTTGACGCTCATTCGACGTGTCGTCGATCAGTCCGGGAGCCTGCGGACCAGCCGTTGCGGCTGCCTCTGCGGACACCCTGCCGTGAAGTATCGCTGGCAGCTGCGGTGGTTCTTTGGGCGGACGGTGTTTGACGACCATGATGCGAGGATCGGCGTCCGCAGCACGACGCACGGTCCCGTCGGGGACATCCGCGAGCCACACCGTTTCCAAGTACTTGTCACAGTTGCGGATGGTCTTGGAGACGGCGCCCCGCACCAGCTCCTGCAGACAGTCGATCAATACGCGAGTGTCGCGGACGGCTTTGGGATCGCTGCCATCTCGTACTGCCGGGCGGGCCATCACATCCCCCAAACGCCTGCCACTGTGGCAAGCCTTTCAGAATCCATGGCTACTGCACGCCAGGCAATGTGATGGAACTCGCGCACAACCATTTCCGGACATGAAGGCGATCCGGTGTTCCTCCCTCTTCGTCTGCCTGCCATGGAGGGGGCAGTGGCCTTGGCGCAGAGCGTTACGAGACGACGCAGGCTGCGAACAGAGAGACACTCTGGCCACAGCCCTCTACCGCGGGCTCAGCACACGCTGATGTCGTGGACGGACCAGCCGCGGGCCGTCATCGCCTCGACGTACCGTTCGGCTCTCTTGCAGTGCGTTGCGAAGGCGAGCAGGTGGGTCGGGCGGGTGGCACCCACGAAGACGAGCTGCGCCGCACGCTGGACCGTGACCAGAGCCTGGGAGGCGTCCTGTTGCTGGCTCAGGAGTCCGAGGACCTCGTGTACGTCGTACTTCTTGCCGCTGCGTTCCAGGCATTCGAGGATGAGCGTGGCCGCGTGGGTCTCGCCCTTGGCGCTCTGGATCGATCCCGCAACGGACGGCACTGCCCATGTTCTGCATCCGCCGACGCGTCAGGCACAGGGGCTGGCTGGGCGACGCACGGGACGTGGGCAAGGGGATCGGTGAGACGGGTAACCCCCTTCAAGGGGCTCTGGGTCAGGTCCGGCAACAGCCTCAGAAGCCAAGCGGTCAGGACAGCCCATCCGGCGTGGCTATCGAGCGGGCTCGCCAGCAGGACGTGGAGGAGCAGGCGTGTCCGGCCTCCGGCGGTGGACTGGTCTCGGTCCAGTCGCCTCAGCGGAGGCTGATTGCCGGAACTGGCGAGTCGGGCGACATCACGGATTGCGTTCATCGCGACGCCCAACAGCCCCTACGAGCTCACCACACCCCAGGAGGAAATTCGAGGACGTTCGATTACCCTCGGACTACTGAGACTCGGGCTTGCCGGATTCCTCCCGGGTGATGTGGTTGACGAGTTCCCCCGGCTGCACATCGAGCCCGGCAGCGATGTCCAGAAGGGTGAGCACGCTGGGGCTGCGCTGCCCATGCTCGATATAGATGAGTCCGCGGAAACTCAACCCGCTGCGCTCCGCGAGCCCTTCCAAGGTGTATCCCCGGTCTTCCCTGAGGCGTCGAATCTGCATGCCGAGGGACAGGAGTCGGGGATCTGGTGACGGTTCGCGTGGTGGCACACAGCGACACCACCCGCGCAGCTTCCCTCAGACCATGAACAGCTGTGCATAATCGGGCTTCAGGCTGGAAATCCTGCACGTGAGCACACGTGAATGGTCGTGCGACTACGGCACCACTCGCCCATGCACCTCGCCCGACGTAAACGGCCAGACCCAGGTGTGACAGCAGGCCACCAGCTCCCTAGCAATGAACGAGAACATATGGCCAGACCCGTGTTGCCATTCGATCGATGGCACAAGTCATATCCAAAACCCCACCGAGGTGACACACCCTGTAAGTGCGGGACCAGGAACCGTCCCCTTTACCCCTCAGCGGACCACGGACGAGGGCTCCGCTGGCAGGCTCGCTACGTCGATCACCTCAGAAAAGAGCACAGAGAGTCGTTCGCTACCTGGGAGGAATCCCTCGACCGGCTCGGCCAGCTGGCGAACCAAGATGCGACCGCGACGGGCGAGGGCCAGTCGAAACGCGGTCCACGGGTCGCATTCTTCGGAGCGCAGATGATCGAGCGTAAACGGAAGAAGAAAAAGAGACCCAGCACGATCAACACCTACGAGAGCCACCTCCACAACCACATTCTCCCGTTCGCGGGAAACCGCCTGCCAGCATCGCTGCGGCGGCGCGATTCGATGGCCTTCATCGATCACCTGCTGGAAAAACCCGGCCTCAGATCAGCCCGCACGATTGTCCAGATTTTCAAGACGTGGCGCATTCTCATCCACTACATGATGGACGAAGACATTCCGCTGCCCGCAAACATCGTGTCCCGCATCGAACTCCCTGAAATCGAGGGCAGCAGAGTCTCCCTGACTCCCGAGCAGGTGGCCGCAGCCGCCGTGGCCATGCAAGAGATCGAGCCGCGCTACGAGATCCTGGTCTGGCTCGGCGCATGCGCAGGACTACGCGCCGGCGAGGCACTGGGCCTGACACGGGCGTGCGTGGGCTGGCAGGAGGACCTCCTCCACGTCCTAGAGCAGCGTCAGCGCGGCAAGGCCGCACCGCTCAAAACGAAGGCCAGCTACGCGACCCTGCCTGTGGATCATTTCCTGATCGAGCAATTGGCGACGCATGTGGCCAACTTCAGCGAGCCGGAACCGATCACCCACGACGCAGCGCGCAAGCGTCGGGCTCGGGGTCACATGGAGCCACTTGACGAAGGACTCATCGTGACCAACCGATACGGGAGGCCCGTGCAGAGCAGCGACTTCAACGAGAAGTGGCAACGGGTCGTCGCCCGGGCCGCTCTCCCTGAAAGCGCCCGTTTCCATGATCTCAAGAGCTTCTACACCTCCACTCTCGGCGGCCCAGGTCAGCATGATCCGAAGACAGTCCAATCCCTCTCGCGTCACGCCCGGTTCAACGAAACCTGGGACACCTATGCCCGCCCGCCGAAGATTGCAGAGGGGCTGACGGTCACTGTTTTCGGCGAGGCATTCCACTCGATTCCGCAGCGCCCCAAGGGGTGTTGAGTTCAGCGCGAGCATCTCGTTCGCGGCGCACCTGTGACCGAGCGCTGCGCCTCTTCCTTCGCCGCCAGGTCGGGCGCACGGCTGGTGAGGGCTGTGGTTCTTGGGCTGCGTGGCGCGTGACGTCGATACGATCTGCCCATTGTTGCGGCCCATGTTGGCCGTGAGTTATCTGGGGGAGCCGTTGTGTCCAACCGTGTTCAGCCGGTCCAGCCCGGCGATCCGCGCCGGGTGGGTCCCTACCGCATCGTGGGGCGGCTGGGATCCGGCGGTATGGGCACGGTGTACGCCGCTCTCACGGCTACTGGCGAGCGGGTCGCCGTCAAGGTCGTGCATCCGGGACAGGCCGCAGACGATGAGTTCCGTGCTCGGTTCCGGCGGGAAGTGCAACTCTCCCAGCGCGTCACCGGGCCGTGCCTGGTTCCGGTCCGCGACGCCGACACGCAAGCTGCGACGCCCTGGCTTGTCACGCCCTACATCCCCGGCCTCACCCTCGACGAGCACGTGACGGCCAACGGCCCCTTGTCCGGGGGGCGTCTGTATGCGCTGGCTGCCGGCACCGCGGCCGCACTCGCCGCCGTGCACGCCCAGGGCGTCATCCACCGGGACGTGAAGCCGCAGAACGTCATCCTGGCTCCCTCCGGACCGCAAGTCCTGGACTTCGGCATCGCCCACGCCCTGGACGGCACGTCGGTCACCCGCACCGGGGTGATGACCGGCACTCCCGGCTGGATCAGTCCCGAGCACTACCGCACCGGCGCCGTCGGCTCCCCAGGCGACGTGTTTGCCTGGGGAGCCCTGGTCGCCCACGCAGCCACTGCCCGTCTCCCCTTCGGCGGCGGCGCCGCTGATGCGGTGGCCTTCCGCGTTATGCAAGCCGAGCCCGACCTGGACGGCGTACCGACCGGCCTGCGGCGCCTGGTGGCCAAGGCTCTGTCCAAGGACCCGTCGGACAGGCCGAGCGCTGCTGAACTTGTGGGTGAATGCACCGAGTTGCTCGCAGCCCAGGCAACTTCCGTCCTCACGCCCGGCGACCAGCAGCCCACCCTGGTATCCGACCTCGTCAGCGCGCACTGGGACCTGACACCTGAAGCCGAACCCGCCTGGCCCACCCCGCCCTGGCGCAACAACCGCACACGCTTGTATCTGACGGTCGCCGTGGCCGCCGCCGTCCTCGGTAGTCTCGGCGGTGCCCTCGCGGCTGCCTCTCAATCGTCAAACGCCGCCCACGGCCAGGCCCCCACACCGAGCAGCCACACGAGCGCCGCCACTGCCACCGCCGCGGCGCAGCAGTCCACCTCCCGGACAACCAGCCCGGCTACGGCCTCCCCCTCGGGGCCAGCAACGCCCCAACGCGCCAGTGCCCCCTCACCTGCCTACACCCGCAGCGACAACGCCCAGCCCAACGTGGACGAATGGGCCGCAGCCCGGCTGCCGGCCACCTCGGCCGAGAAGACTGCCGCAGGGCATCTGATCACGGATGCGGAGCCAGTGCTTCGAGGACAGCAGTACATGGGCGACACCGTAACCGTGACCTTCAACCCCGAAGCCCAGACCATGTTCGTCACCTTCGGCCCCGGCATCTACCCGGAAGGACAGGACTACCGTGACGACACCGGATTCACTGACATCGTCCGCGGCCTGATGTTCGGCAGCTGCTCCGAAGCCCAGCAGAACTTCGGCAACGACAGCGCCTGGCCCTACGGCCGTGCCGTCCTCGTCTATCGGGAGTCCATGGCCAGCCCCACCATCGTCGACTACCGCGAAGTCACCCATATCGACAGCTGCCGCGTGTAGCCCTCGACTCCCTTACGACTCCAAATAAAAGTGGTCAGCTTGGCCTAATGGTCCGGAAACGTCTTGTCGTTAGGCGTCGTTAGCGGCTTGCAGCCGACGTCCGTAAATACGGCCTATCCTGACGCATGGTCGCGCCACGGTGTTCAGCCCCACGGCACCTTGGCAACGTCCTTGGACTGAGTCGCCTGCGCAGAACTTTGGCTTGGCATATCGCCCGCCGCCCCGGCGGCCTGGTCGCCCTCGCCATCCAGTACGGACACATGCGCACCGTCCTGGATGCCCGCACCTCCAGTGGCTACGGCAACTGCGGTCGCAGGGGGTTCCACGGGGAGCTCGACGTCGAGACCGCTCTCGCCGCCGCGCAGACCACAGCCCGGCCCACGACTCCGCCGCCCAGTCCGCCGAGGAGGCCATCGCATGAACCAGCCGCACGCGGACGAACGCTCCCGCATCCGCGCGGCGATGGACCGCCTCCTGGCTGGCCAGCACACCAGCTCCAACGGCAGCCTCACGGTGGTCGCGCTCGCCGCAGAGGCCGGTGTTCACCGCATGGCTCTACAAAAGCGCCACGCCGACCTCAAGGAGGAGTTCTACGCGCGGGTGCGTACGGAAACGCACCAGACGCCTGAGGTCGAAAGGCGGCTGCGTAAAGAGGTTGTCCGCCTGAAGCAGGCTCTCAAGGACTCCCGGACTGCCGAGGCCGAGTCCCGGCGTCGAGCGGAGCAGATGGCCCTCGCGGCAGCCGTCCTCATCCTCCGGCAACCCGACGGCCCGCAGCAGCCTCTCCCCGACAACGTCGTCCCGATCCGCCCGCCCGTCGGCTGAAGGCCCAGGCTGTCACGCAGCGACGCCGAGCTCCGACCTTCAACGGGCAAGCGGCTGAGCACTTTTTTTCGGGGGGTACGCGATAGTGCACGATAAAGTCGTACGCGGCTGAGGACGTTCGCTGGTACGTGCTCCCCTTCCTTGAAGAAGGGATAGCCGTGGTCAGGCGGCGGACCGAGGGCGGCCTGGTCGGCGGCGAGGGCATGGAGGCGGTCGGCCACGTCGTCCGGGCCGTGGGTCGCGAGGGCCCACAGGGCACTGAACCGGCGACCGCAGGACTGATATTGATCATCGGCGGCCGGAACGGCGCCACGGTGATGTTCCGGGCGACGAACGGGGCCTCATCGAGATAGGCCATGCCGCGGTTCCGCACAGATACGCGCGGGCACCAGTCACGGCAGCGAGGTCGGCGAGCCGCTGGGATCGTCCCGGCCGGGAAGGGAGTTGGCTGCTGGTGAGGATCGTGCCCTTCCAACCGAGCAGGTCCAGCAGGACGCGAGTGGAAGTCTCGGCGACCGCCGCGGTCCGGCCGGTGGCGAAGGTATCCGGCATCGGGTCCAGGGCCTGAGCGAGGACAGGCCAGTGCGGGCTGGCGCCATAGCGCTGCTGCAGCATCCCCACGGTCCGGCGGCGGGCCGTGACCGGCTCGGCGATCACAGCGTCTCTGATGAGCCCCTGGGTGACCGCCCCGCCCGGCACGGCGTGCGGCCGTGCCCTCGCGCGCAACTCCGCGCAGTACGCCTACACTTCGAGCCGCGCCCACACCGCTCGGGAGTTCCCCACCGCACTGTGCCTGGTCCGGGCGGGCCGCGGCCCGAGCGTGGCCCCCACCCTCGCCCTTGCGGGCGCCCCACCCGAAACCGTGGCCCTGCCCACGGTCCCGGTGGCAGGCCACCGCCGCATCCCGGCCGTATGGCCCACTTCCCCGTCCAGCCCACAATCCCGAACCGCGGCCGTGGTCGAGGCCCTCCGCCAGTCGGCCGAGAACCTGGGGCTCAGGCCTACGCCTTGAGGGGGACGGGTTCGACGTGCGTGGCTCCGTCGCGAGGGTGCGAGCAGCGGAGGGTGACGGCGGCAGAGGGGTGCCGGCGCGAGCGGCGCCGTGGGAGCGCGAGGCTCAGAGGCGGGGGCGCGAGCAGGGCCGCAGGGCGGTGGCACGACGCCGCCGCGTGGGTGCGAGCAGCGGCGGGTGCGGCATAGCGGAGTGCGACGACGGGCGACCGTCGCTACGCCGCACTCTCTAGGCGGAGGCGGCAGCCACGAAGAACGGAATGGCGATGAGGAAGCGGTCGGCCTCGGCGCGTCGGTGCTGTTCGGCGAGCCATTCATCGGCCTGGTCACGGCCGACGGCACCGCTCCTGCAGGCCCGCTCGGCGAGCATGGTGGGCAACGGCAGCATCGCAGGATCGGTGAACACGCTGGTGTGCACCTCGACGGTGACGTCGTCGAAGCCGCCGTCCAGGAGCAGGTTGCGGTACTGGCGGCCGGCGCGGGGCGTGCTCAGGAGGTCGGCGCGGGCGTGCACGATCGTGCGGGTGAGCTCCGCGTCATCGGAGTCGACCATGATGGCGTCCCAGTCCTGCCCGACCAGGACGATCCTGCCGCCCGGGCAGAGGACACGCCTCGCTTCCGCCACCGCGCGCCACGGCTCCTGAAGAAATTGGAGGACCTTGTCGGCACGGTAGCCGCGCACGCTTCCGTCGGCGAACGGCAGATCCTCCGCCCCCGCCTCCCGGAACTCGGCCGCCGGCCACCGTTTCCGGGCCTCGGCCAGCATCCATGGATCGGGATCCACGCCCACGGCGTGGACGCCACGCTCGGCCAGCTCGGCGACGGCCCGCCCGGCACCGCAGCCGACGTCCACGACGGACGAGCCCGGGACAAGAGACAGCAGTTCGTAGGAGCGAGCCCGCAGCAGGATGGCGCTCGGCATCTGGTCCATCGCGTCGAGGAGGGCCAGCATGGCCTCGGTGTTGCGGTGCTCTTCCATCGTTTCCTGCGTTTCCTGGTTCTTGGACATGGGCGCCGGGCTAGGACTTAGTGTTGACATGGAGTCAAGTGGAGACATCGGCACTCTCGCGGCACGGTTCGGTCTCGCCGCGCACGTCCTGCGGCATTGGGAGTCGATGGGCCTGCTGCACCCCGTACGGGACGCAGGCGGACGCCGCCGCTACGGCGCGGACGACCTCACGCGCGTGGCGGCGATCCTCAGAGACAAGGAGGCCGGCCTGGGCCTGGACACCATCAGGAGCCTGTCCGCCAGCGTCGAGCGCGCTACTCGGCACGAGATCCTGCGTGCCGAGGCCGAAGAGCCCCGATCGAGGCGAGCCGCCGCCCGGGCCTCATTGGAGCTCATCGAGGGTTGCCTGCACTGCGAGTATGAGGACGTCACCCAGTGCCCGAACTACCGGCGGCTCATCGCCGCCGAGCAGGTCGGCTCCCGAGTGCCGGCGCACGGGCGGGCATGAGGCGGAAAGCCGCCTGCTCAGCGGGGCAATTGAGCGCGACCCTGCCCGGGTCGGGCGAGAAGCGGAGTTGTGTGCGTCCCAGGAGGATACCGAGCCGCCGAAGCCGGAGCCGATGACCAGAACGTCGTAGTCGTACGTCATGTCGTTCCCTTCATTCCTGTCATTCCTGCGGGTTTGATCGCCTTGAGCGAGATGGCCTTGAGCGAGATGGTCTGGGACGCACCGGGGCCGGCCGACGACGTGGTGACCCCTCGGGCTCTGGTGCGAGTGAGGTCGCCGTCGTGGACGTTGTTGTCCGGCATGGCTTCTCCGAGGTATGAGACGGGAACGGGCAGAAGTCGCCCAGGGGGAGGTCCGGCCCCGGCAAAGGGGCAGCCAGAAGACTTCCCCGCAGGTCGCGGACGGACTGACGGTGAGCGGTAGCGGCGGGGGCAGACTCTCGTCTGGACCCCACGCCCGTGCCCTGCGCGTCTTGCGCCGCCGGGCTGCTGCCCGACGTGCCTGGCGGGCGATCCGGCGCAGGCGGTGCCCGACGCTCCGGCGGGCGCGTCCCCGGTGACCAAGCGGACGCCCCGCCGGCGATCTAGCGGGTGGACCCGGTGTGCTCCCGCGCGGTCGCCGCCTCGCTCGCTGCCGTCCCGGCCCCCTTCTCGGCCCCCGGCTCGGCGCTCTTCGCGAACCCGCGTCGGCCCGGCATGACCGTGAGGACGATCAGTGTTCCGGCGGCCATAATGATCCCGCCGATGAGGCTGGTCTGGGCGACTCCGTGGGCGAAGGCCTGGTGGACGGCGTCCACGGCGGCCTGGGCCTGCTGGGGCCCGGCGGAGGGATCCTGCGCGACCCGCTGCGCGACGGCCAGGCCGGCGCCGACCGAGTCCTTGGCGATCTCCATCGCCTCGCCCGGGAGCCGGTTGCCCACCAGATCGGTCAGCTCGTCCCGGTAGGCCGTGCCCAGCAGCGAGCCCAGCACCGCGATGCCCAGCGCCCCGCCCAGCTCCAGCGCGGTGTCGTTGACACCGCCGCCGACGCCCAGTTCGGACTCGGGGAAGGAGCCCATGATCGTGTCGGTCGCCGGGGAGATGGCCAGTCCGAGCGCGAGGCCCAGCATCATCAGCGGCGTCAGGAAGTCCCCGTACGTCGATCCCTTGTCGATCTGGGTGAGCAGGAACATGCCCGCCGTGCCGATGACCAGGCCGGTCACGACCATCACCTTCACCCCCAGCTTCGGGGTGAGCATCCCGGTCACCGCGGACCCGAGGAACACCGCTCCGCCCAGCGGCAGCAGCCGCAGGCCCGTGTCCAGGGCGTCGTAGCCGAGGACGAACTGGAGGAACTGCGTCGAGTAGTAGAGCACGGCGAACATGCCGAAGAAGAAGAACATCACCGCGAGCATCGAGCCGGTGAAGGGCCGCAGCGCGAACCTGCGGACGTTCAGCATCGGGTGCGGGTGCCGCAGCTCCCAGGCGACGAAGGCGGCCAGACCCACGCCGGCGATGACGGCGGCGGTGACGGGGCCGGCGCCCCAGCCGGAGTGCGGGCCCTCGATGGCGGCGTAGATCAGGGAGCCGACCGAGACGATCGACAGCAGACCGCCGACGTAGTCGATCCGGCCCATGCCCTGCGCCTTGGACGGCGGTACCAGGGCGAGCGCGCCGACCACGGCGAGCAGGGAGATCGGCACGTTGATCAGGAAGGTCGAGCCCCAGGCGTGGTCCTCCAGCAGCCAGCCGGAGACCAGCGGGCCGACGGCCACCGCGACCCCGGAGGTCGCGGCCCAGGCGGTGATGGCCTTGGCCCGCTCGCTGCGGGGGAAGGTCGCGACCACCAGGGACAGCGTGGCCGGCATCACGACCGCGGCACCGACACCCATGATCGCGCGGGCCACGATGACCAGTGAGGTCTCGTCGACCATGCTCCCCATCACCGAACCGCCGGCGAAGATCAGCAGACCCAGCACCAGCGCGCCGCGCCGGCTGTACTTGTCGCCGATCGCGCCCAGCACCAGCATCAGCGCCGCGTACGGAACGGTGTAACTGTCGACGACCCACTGCAGATCACTGCTGCTCAGGCCCAGGTCGGTGGTCATGTCGGGGGCGGCAACGATCAGCGACGTGTTCGCCATCACCGTGATCAGCAGACTCAGACACAGCACGAGCAGCGCCCACCAGCGCCGCGCGTAAGGCCCGGTCATTTTCTCCACGGGGGTGTTCGCAAGGAGGGGCATCAGTAGCTCCTGAAGGGGACGGGGCAGACGAGCGGAAGGGCTTGATTGCCCGTGAGGTGAGCGGGTGGCGGGCTGAGATCTCCGGGCTTCAAGATCATCCTGTGGCGCCTTGTGGGCTTGCCTCGGCGGTCTTCTGGAGGGCCGCGTCGGTGTCCGCGATGGCCAGCATCCTGTTGATGTCGGCGCCGGCCAGTGCGCCGGCTGCTGCGGAGGCTCCGACCTGGGCGACCAGATCGGTGGCGTTGCCGGCCACCCACACACCCGGCACGTCGGTGCTGCCGGACAGGCCGGAGGCGAAACCGTGGCCCTTGCCCGGCAGTTCCTGAACCGGCAGGCCCAGCCCTTCCAGGCCCTGGGTGCGGGCCTGCATCGGCGCGGCGACCGCGAGGACGCGGCGGGCCACGACTTGGCCGTCGGCCAGGCGCACCCCGGCGAGGGCATCGTCCTCGTCGTCGACGACCTCGGTGATGGGGGTGTCGATGACGCGGATGCCGCGGGCGGCGAAGCGGGCGCGGCTGTCCTCGTCCAGGTCGGTGCCGTGGGTGAAGTAGGTCAGGTCCTCGGTCAGCTGACGGAAGAGATACGCGTGGTTGATGGAGGCCGGGCCGGTGGCGAGGATGCCGATGGGCTCGTCGCGCACCTCCCAGCCGTGGCAGTAAGGGCAGTGCACCACACGGTGTCCCCAGTGCTCGGCGAGCCCGGGCACCTGTGGCAGCAGATCCGTGAGGCCGGTGGCCACCAGGATGCGGCGGGCGGTGATGCTGCGGCCGTCGGCCAGGGTGACGGTGAAGCGCAGGTCCCCGTCCGCCGACGGGGCGGCAGGCCCGGCGGAGACCACCTGGCCGTGGACGACGCGTCCGCCGTACTGGCGCACCTGCCACCGGCCCCGCCGGAGGATCTCGGACGGCGGGGTGCCGTCCAGGGCGAGGAGGCCGTGCACGGCATCCGCGGGCGCGTTGCGCGGGGAGCCGCTGT
>NZ_JBEXXE010000080.1:0-28456 GCF_040630255.1 Streptomyces sp. NPDC005820 | reverse complement strand
CCCGCACATGTCTGTGGCCGGGCCCCCGGGGGCCCGGCCACAGACATGTGCGGGGGTGTCACACGGAGAGCGCGAACCCGCCCGTCACCCGCAGGGTCTCACCCGTGACGAAGGACGCCTTCGAGGAGACCAGGTACAGCAGCGCCTCGACGACGTCCTGCTCTCTGCCCTCCCGCCGCAGGATCTGCTCCCCGAGGACGCGGTCGGCCTCGGCGGGGGAGAGCTGCGCCCGCACCGTGTCGGTGAGGATCAGGCCCGGCGCGATCGCGTTCACCCGGATGCCGTCGGCGGCGAACTCGCGCGCGAAGGACACCGTCAGACCTCGCACGGCGAGCTTCGACACGCCGTAGATGCTCCGGTTCGCGTACGCCGCCGACGACGAGATGTTGACGACGGACGCGCCGGGACGGCCCCGCATGGCCTCCCGGGCCGCGAGGGAGCAGATGACGGTCCCCATGACGTTGACGTCGAGCACGCGCCGTACCTTGGCCAGGCCCAGTTCGGTGAACGGCTTGTTGTACGCGGCGTGCAGACCGGCGTTGTTGACCAGGATGTCCAGTCCGCCGTGGCGTTCGACGATCTCGTCCACGACCGCGCCGACGGTGTCCTCGTCGGCCACGTCGCAGGCGACTCCGCTCGCACTCAGGCCCCTGGCGGCAAGTTCGGCCGCGGCCCCGGTCGCGGCGTCACCGTCGACGTCCGCGAGCACGACATGGGCGCCGAGGGCCGACAGGGCCTCCCCGAAGGCCTTGCCGAAGCCCCGCCCGCCGCCGGTGACGAGAGCCACCCGGCCCTGGTGTTCCGTGGTGTCCGGCATGGAGAACCTCACTTCGGGCCGAACCGCTGGCCGGCGTCGAGACGCAGGCACTGGCCGTTCAGCATCGGGTTGTCCACGACGGCGAGGACGAGCCTCGCGTACTCCTCGGGGCGGCCCAGCCGCCGGGGGAAGGCGGCGTCCTTCACCAGCGCGGCCCGGGTCTCGGCCGGGATCCGCTCCGTGGCGCCGGTCTCGAACAGGCTCGGCGCGACGGCGACGACCCGGATGCCGAGCGAGCCGAGGTCACGGGCCATCGTCAGGCTCATGCCGGCGATCGCCGCCTTGGCGGCCGAGTAGGCGACCTGGCCGATCTGCCCCTCGAAGGCGGCGATGGAGGAGGTGTTGACGATGACCCCCCGTTCGCCGTCGGGCTCCTCCGGCGCGTTGCGGCTCATGTGCGCGGCGGCCAGCCGGCTGACGTTGAAGGTGGCGACGGCGTTCAGGTCGAGCACCCGGCGGAAGGTCTCCAGGTCGTGCGGACCGTCCTTGCCGAGCGTGCGCCGTACGCTGCCGCCGCCCGCCGTGGTGACCGACACGTGCAGACCGCCGAGGGCGTCGACGGCTGCGCCCAGCGCGTCCTCCGTCGCCTCGAAGTCGGTCACGTCGACGGGGTGGAAGCTCCCGCCGAACGCGGCGGCGACCTCGGCTCCCGCCGACGCCGGACGGTCCAGTACGGCGACCTCGGCGCCGCGGGCCGCCAGCAGTTCGGCGGTCGCCCGCCCCATGCCGGAGGCGCCGCCGAACACCACGGCCTTCTTGCCCTTGATCTCCATCGGAAACCTTTCGGATCGTTCGTCAGGTCTGCGTGGGCACGGGCCGGGGAGACCGCCGCAGGAGGGCGCACAGCCGGTCGCGGTGCACGGCGGCATCGCCGTACAGCACGCTGTCCGCCCGGGCGCGCCGCAGGTGGAGGTGGAGGTCGTGCTCCCAGGTGAAGCCGATGCCGCCGTGCAGCTGGAGCGCCCGGGCCGCGACCTCGCCCGTCGCGGCCGTGACGTACGAGGCGGCGGCGCAGGCGGCCCGCCCGGCGTCCTCGGCGCCCGCGTCCGCGGCCATCGCCGCGTAGGCGGTGGCGGCCCGGGAGCCGTGCACCAGCAGCGCCATGTCGGCGCAGGCGTGCTTGACGGCCTGGAACGAGCCGATCGGCCGACCGAACTGCATGCGGGACGCGGTGTGTTCGACCGTGAGTTCCAGCATGCGCTCCAGCACGCCGAGCGCGTCGGCGCACCGCAGCACCGACGCCTCGTCGAGCAGCCGCTGGATCTCGGCGGGGCCGGCGGTCAGCCGGCGCTCGTGCGGGACGCGCACGCCGTCCAGGCGGACCTCGTGGAACGACCGGGTCAGGTCCAGGACCCGGTGTCGGCGGACGCCGACACCGGGAGCGTCGCGGTCGACGAGGAACGACGCCGGGGCCCCGTCGTGGCGCGCGGTGACGAGCAGCCAGCGGGCGCCGCCCGCGTCCTGCACCGCCGTCTTGACGCCGTCGAGGACGATCGCGTCCCCGTCGGTCCGGGCCGTGGCGCGGACACCGTCGAGGGACCACGGGGCGCGCGGTTCGGCGAAGGCCCAGGCGGCCCAGCCCGATCCGGCGGCGAGTGCGGGCAGCACCTCGGCCTGCAGCCCGGCCGGACCCGCCGTGGCGACCGCCCTGCCGACGACCGAGGTGAGCGCGAACGGACCCCGCGCGAGCGCCCGCCCGATCTCCTCGGCGACCAGCGCGAGTTCCACCAGGCCCTGGCCCGCCCCGCCGTACTCCTCGGGCAGGCCGAGCCCCGGCCAGCCGAGGCCGGCCGTCAGCCGCCACACCTCGGGATCGACATCCTCGTCGCGGTCCGCCCAGGCCCGTACGCGCTCGATCGGGGCCCGGTCCGACAGCAGGTCGCGAGAGGCCTCGCGGAGCATGTCCTGCTCTTCGCTGAGCTCGAAGTTCACTCAAGCAAGGTATCCTCTTTTATTTTCTCGGTCGAGATCTGGGCGCGATCTGGCGGCAATTCGGCACGGATCTGTCGGGTGGAGCCTCATTTAAGTACTCTGAATTCCATGGTTGATGCCGTTCTTCTCTCCGCGTGCCGTACCGCCATCGGAACCGCCCGCCGGGGCACCCTGCGGGACACCGACGCCTTCGAGCTCGCCACGGTCGTGGTCCGCGAGGCCGCGCGCCGCAGCGGACTGCCCGCCGTGACGATCGACGACGTCGTCCTCGGCGAATCCCTGGCTGGCGGCGGTGACATCGCCCGGTACGCCGCGCTCCTGGCCGGGCTGGCCCACGTCCCCGGCCTGGCCCACAACCGCCACTGCGCCTCCGGACTCGCGAGCGTGGCGACCGCCGCGGCGAGTGTGCGGGCCGGCATGGACCGGGTGGTGATCGCGGGCGGGACCCACTCGTCGTCCACGGCGCCGGTGGCCCGGCGGCGGATCCCCGGCACCGACGACTGGCAGGACCCCTGGATGGCGCCCACCCATGTCCCGGCACCCGAGGCGCCCAACGACGACATGGCGGTCCTCGTCGGCTGGAACACCGCCCGCCTGGCCGGTCTCACCCGCCGGGAGATGGACGCCTGGGCGCTGCGCTCCCACGAGCGGGCCGTACGGGCCGTCGACGAGGGGCGGTTCCGCGACGAGATCGTGCCCGTCGAGGTCACCGGCCGGGACGGAACGACCTCGGTCTTCGACACCGACGAGCATCCGCGCCGCGACACCGACGCGGACAGGCTGGCCGCGCTGAAGGTGCTGCACCCCGAGATCGAGGGCTTCTCCATCACGGCCGGCAACTCCAGCGGTGTCAACGACGGGGCGGCCGCGGTCGTCGTCGCCGGATCGGACGTGGCCGCCGAGCACGGCCTCACCCCCCTCGCGACCGTACGGTCCTGGGCGAGCGTGGGCGTCGACCCCGTCCGCACGGGCCTTGCGCCGGTCGCCGCGATCCGCAAGGCCCTGAGCCGGGCCGGCCTCGGCCTCGACGACGTCGACCTGTTCGAGGTCAACGAGGCCTTCGCCGCGGTGGCCGTCGCCACCACCCGGGAACTGGGCCTCGACCCGGAGCGGGTGAACCCCTTCGGCAGCGGGTGCAGCCTCGGCCACCCGATCGCCACCACCGGCACCCGGATGGTCGTGACCCTCGCGCACGAGCTCCGCCGGCGCGGCGGCGGGACCGCGGTCGCGGCGATGTGCGCGGGCGGCGGCATGGGCTCGGCGATGGTCCTGACGGTCTGAACGACGATGATCGAGGTGGGCACCGAGGGACTGGACTGCCGCTGGACGGACGGCGTCCTGTGGCTGACGCTCGCCCGGCCGCGGGCGCGCAACGCGATGACGATCGCGATGCGGCGCGGGCTGATCGAGGCCGTCCGGGCGGCCGACGCCGATCCCGAGACCCGGCTGGTCGTCCTCACGGGCGCCGACCCCGCCTTCTCGGCCGGCCTCGACCTCAAGGAGGCGCTGGGCGACGGCACGGGCTCCCCTCGCGGAGCGCGCACCGATCCCGCCGAGGTGGTACGGGCGTCCCGCACCCCGGTGCTCGGGGTCATCAACGGCCTCTGCTGCACCGGCGCACTGGAGCTGGCGTTGTCCTGCGCGTTCCTCATCGCCTCCGACCGCGCCCGGTTCGCCGACACCCACGCCCGCCGCCCTGGAGCGCCGGTCGCAGGGGTGGCCATACGGAGGTTCTCCACGACCGTCAGGGAGGGGAACACCCCGCGGCCCTCCGGGAGATGGACGAGCCCGGCGCGCCGGATCGCGTGGGGCGTCCGCCCGGTGAGGTCCCGGCCGTCGAGCACGACGCTTCCGGCGACGGGCGGCACGAGCCCCGACAGGGCGCGGGCCGGCGTGCTCTTGCCCGCGCCGTTCGGCCCGAGCACGGCGAGCGTGCTGTTCGGCGCCACGTCGAAGGTCACGTCCCGCAGCGCCTGGGCGGCTCCGTAGCGGACGGACAGACCACGGACGGCGAGCAGGGGGGAGGCGGTGGCGGCGACGGTGGCGGCGAC
The DNA here is from genome assembly GCF_040630255.1 of Streptomyces sp. NPDC005820. Taxonomy (NCBI): domain Bacteria; kingdom Bacillati; phylum Actinomycetota; class Actinomycetes; order Kitasatosporales; family Streptomycetaceae; genus Streptomyces; species Streptomyces sp. NPDC005820. The sequence continues at coordinate 23,656 of NZ_JBEXXE010000080.1, read as the reverse complement.
GGTCATACGGACGTCCTCTCCTCGCCGTGCCCCGTTCCCAGGTACGCGGCGCGTACGGCGGGGTCCTCGCGCACCTCGGCCGGGGACCCCTTGCTGATCGTGACGCCGAAGTCGAGGACCTGCACGACGTGGCTCATTCCCAGCACGAGCTCGACGTCGTGCTCGACCAGGAGCAGCGACACCCCGTGGTCGGCCACCACGCGCAGGAGCGTCGCCGCCAACTCGTCGGTCTCGCGCACGTCGAGCCCCGAGGACGGCTCGTCCAGGAGCAGCACCCCGGGATCGACGGCGAGCGCCCGGGCGATCTCCAGCAGCCGGCTCGTGCCCAGGGGCAGTCCGGAGACCGGCCGGTGCGCCTGCCCGGTCAGCCGCAGCGCCGCGAGGAGCGCGTCGGCCCGCCGGTCCTCGTCGGCGGGCGCCCGCCGGAAGCCGCCCCCGGTGACGAGGTCGGTCCAGATCCGGTGGCGGGTGTGCCGCAGCCGGTCCGCCAGCACCACGTGCTCGCGGACCGTCAGCCCCGGGAACAGCTCCGGATGCTGGAACGTGCGCGCGAGACCCCGCCCGGCCCTCGCCTGCGCACTGGTCCGGGTGACGTCGTGACCGTTCATCAGGACCGACCCCGCGCTCGGCGCGAGCAGCCCGGAGAGTACGGCGAACAGCGTGCTCCTGCCGGCCCCGTTGGGGCCCACCAGCCCGACGACAGAGGCCGGCGGCACCGCCAGGTCGACCTCGCTCAGGGCGACGAGACCGCCGAAGCGGACGGTGACCCCCCTGGCCTCGATGCGCGGGGGTGTCGTACCGGAGGAGGCGACGGTCATACGAGCTCTCCCTGTGCGATCGACGGCTCCTCGGCGGGCTCCCGTCGTCCCTGCCGCCACCGGCCCAGGTCGCGCAGTTGCCGGGCGTGCATCGCGATGATCCCCTCCGGGTTGCGGGCGAGCATGACCGCGCCGAACCCGAACAGGATCACCGGGATCTCCGCCCAGCGGACCGGCAGATACGTCTGGAACACACTGGGCAGGACCGCGAACGTCACCCCCGCGACGAGCGCGCCGACGACCGGCCGCGCCCCCACGGTCACCAGGACCACCAGCCAGACCAGCCCGGTGAACGGGTTGAACGAGTCGGGCAGCGCCGACTGGTAGGCGAGGGCCAGCAGCCCGCCGCCCACCGCGGCGACGAAGGTGGCCACGGCGGAGACCAGCACCTTGACGGGCACGACGCCGAGTCCCAGGGTGCGGGAGCCGGTCTCGCTCCAGCGGACCGCCGTCACCGCCAGGCCCGCCGTCGAGCGTCGCAGATTGACGACGAACAGGCCGAGCACCGCGAACACCGCGAGCGCGAGCAGTGCGAAGGTCCGGTTGTCCAGGGCCCAGGCGGGGCGCGGCATGAAGATGCCCTGGCCCGCGTGGTAGAAGCGGTCCCGCAGGAAGACCAGGTTCTGTGCGAGGAGACCGAAGGTCAGGGTCACCAGGGCGACGTACAGGTTGCCCAGCCGGATCGTCAGCAGCCCGAGCGCCACACCGACCGGGACCACGCACAGCGCGCTCACCAGGATCCCCGGCGTGAAGGTGAGCGTCGAGTAGCGACGGGAGTAGCGGCGGGCGGCGGGCCGGACGGCAACCGGGACGTGGTGCCGCCCGGTCCGTCGTCCGATGTGCCGCTCAGCGCGCCGCCCAGCTGACGGTCTTCGTCTGCAGGTACTCGGCCAGCCCGAACTCGCCCCACTCCCGGCCCAGTCCGCTCTGCTTGTACCCCCCGAACGCGGCCCGCGGGTTCACCCCGGCGCTGCCGCCGTTGATCGTGACTCCGCCGGCCCGGATGCGGGACGCGATGTCGTACGCGGCCACGGTGTCGGCGCTCCAGACGGCGCCGGCGAGGCCGTACGGGCTGTCGTTCGCGATCCGCACCGCCTCCTCGTCCGTGCCGAACGGGATGACGACACCCACCGGTCCGAAGAACTCCGTGCGCGCGACGGTCATGCCGTTGTCGACGCCGGCGAACAGGGTGGGTTCCATGAAGTAGCCGCGGTCGAGGCCGGCCGGACGCCGGCCGCCGTGGACGAGCCGCGCCCCCTCCTCCTCGCCGACCCGGATCAGCTTCTCGACCTTGTCCCGCTGCGCCGCGCTGATCAGCGGGCCCATGGTGGTGGACGGGTCGGCCGGATCGCCGACCCTGATCCCGGCGAGGGCCGCGCCGAGGCGGGCGACCAGTTCGTCGTGGACGGACTCGTGCACCAGGGTGCGGGTCAGCAGGGAGCAGCCCTGTCCGGCGTGGGTGGTGATGCCCGCCAGCGCGGAGCGGACGGCGCCGTCGAGGTCGGCGTCGGCGCGGACGACGGTGGCCGACTTGCCGCCGAGTTCCAGGACGACCTTCTTCAGGGAGGCGGCGGCCTGGGCGTAGACCGTGCGCCCGACGGTGTCCGACCCGGTGAAGCTCACGAGGTCCACCATGGGGTGGGTGGTCAGTTCGCGGCCGGCCTCGACGTCCCCGGTGATGATGTTCAGCACGCCCGGCGGGAGTCCGGCGGCGTCGGCGAAGTCGCCGATCAGCAGGGATTCCAGGGGAGTGGCGGGCGCCGGTTTCAGCACGGCGGTGCAGCCCGCCGCGAGCGCCGGGATCACCTTCATCATGCTGAGGAAGAACGGGAAGTTGTAGGCCGAGATCAGGGCGCACACGCCGAACCCCTCGCGGCGCAGCACACCTTGGGAGATGCCGATGCCCGGCGCGATCGTCGGGTCCATCGGGCGTTCCCAGGCGAAGGCCGGCATCACCCGCTCGGCCATGTCGCGCAGATGCGTCACCGGTACCCGTGTCTGCAGGGTCTCGGCCAGCGGGCGCACCGAGCCGGCCTCGGCCATGTTCACGGCCACGAGCTCGGGCAGTCTGCGCTCCATCTCCTCGGCCATGCGCAGCAGGACGGCGGCCCGCTCGGCCGGCCTCATCCGTGGCCAGGGCCCCTCGTCGAAGGCGCGTCGGGCCGCCTCGACGGCCTGGCGAACGTCCGCCGGCGAGGAGTCCGGGACCTCCGCGATGGTCTCCTCCGTCGCCGGATTGCGGACCGGCAGCGGGGTGTCCGACCGGCCGTCGGTCCGGCGCCCGTCGATGTAGAGCTGCGAAGAGAACGAGTGCGCCGTCGTCATGTGCCGTCTCCTGATCTCTGCCAGTCACGTCAATTTGAGTGTACTGAATTGCGCCTGCCGAGGAAGAGCTCTTGCACTGTCAGCCGTGTGTCAGCGATCTGTCAGGCATTTTCCCTGGGATACACCGGTGATTCCGTATGCTGAATCATTGACTAGACCGATCGGTACAGCTAACTTCGGCACCATTCGGGGGGTGGGTTCTGCCACGAACGACGAGGTTCGAAAGAGGTACCGCCTGTGTTCAAGGAATTTGTGGTGTCCGGCGACTCGCACATCATCGAGCCGGTCGATCTCTTCAAGACGCGCCTGCCCAAACAGCTGCGCGAGCGGGCCCTGTGGGAAGAGGAGTTCACCCTCGACGAGCCGATCGTCGAGGGCGGTCACACCGAGTTCAAGAAGCTCCACACCATCGGGTACGACGGCTGGACGATCTCCAAGTACCGCCAGTTCGGCGGCGCGACCCCGGACGGCGAGCCCGACCACATCCTGCGGGACATGAACCTCGACGGCGTCGACGCCTCGGTGATGTTCCCCAACCTGTCGCTGTTCGTGCTGTTCACCGACGATCACGAGCTGTCGATGGCCCACGCGCGGGTCTGGAACGACTACATCGCCGAGCGGTTCCTCCAGCACAAGGACCGGCTGCGTCCGACGGCGGCGATCCCCGTGACGGACGTCCCCGAGGCCGTCGCCGAGGTCGAGCGGTGCGCGCGCATGGGCCTCGGCGCCATCCTGATCCCCGAGACCCCGCCGGTGCCGTACGCCGCACGGATGTACGACCCGCTGTGGGCCGCCGCCCAGTCCCACGGGATGCCGGTGTTCATCCATGTCGCCACCGGCGGGGTGAAGACCAAGGAACACACCTCGGAAACGGCCACCACCGTCCGCCAGATGATGATGGCCGTCAACATGGGCAAGGGCCAGCTGACCGACGACATGGTCTCGGGCCGGCTGCAGAACGCCGCCGCCGGGTTCGCGAGCCCGCAGCGCATCATCGCCGACCTCGTCGGCGGCGGTGTCTGTGAGCGGTACCCGAACCTGCACTTCAACCTGATCGAGTTCAGCGCGGGGTGGCTGGTCTCCTACATGGGCTTCATGGACAAGTCCTTCCGGACCGGCATCGGCCAGGACGCCGACTGGTGGCTCGGCTTCTGGGACGACAGCCGCTCGCCGAAGGACCAGCCCGCCATGGGCCGGCTGTTCACCATCAACGAGAAGTGGCCCTACCCGCTCAAGCCCAGCGAGTACATCCAGCGCCAGATCCACGTCCAGTTCGCGGACGACCCCACGGCGGTCAGGGCCCGCAACATCACCGGCGTCTCGACGATCATGTGGGGCAACGACTACCCCCACGCCGAGGGCACCTTCCGCAGCAGCGCCGACTGCATCGCGTACAACTTCGACGAGACGGTGTCCGACGAGGACCGCGCGGCCATCCTGGGCGGCACCCTCGCCGACGTCGTGCACTTCGACAAGAGCAAGAAGCTCGCCACCGTCCCGCAGGACGCCTGAGCCGGACATGAGCGCCGCCGGCCCGCGGAGCGTGACGGCTCCGCGGGCCGGCGGCGCGAGGGGCGGCGGTTCGGTCCGGCACGGCGCCGATCAGTCCGGCACGGCGCCGATCAGCTCCAGGGAGGCCAGCGCGTAGGCGGCCCGGCGCCGCCCGCTCACCAGGAAGCTCGGGGCCGCGAAGTAGCCGACGTCCCGGGGCAGTGACCCGGCCCGGCGGGCGAGGGCCTCCTTCGCGTCGGCGGTCGTCCCGCACACGGCGATCTCGCCGAGCATCTCGTCGGTGACCGCCCGCGCCATGCCGTCGGTGTCACCGGCCCGGAACGCCGCACGGAGCCGGTCGACGGGCTCCTGCCAGCCGTGGTGGGCGACGAACGGGTCGTACGTCTTGACGGTGAGGTAGAAGGCGATCATGCGCCGGGCGTCGGCGATCGCGCGCTCCGGGGCGGAGTCGTCCACGGCGGTGATGATCCAGCCGTGTTCGAGCGGACGTGCGGCAGCCCGGTCGCCCGTGACGCCGTCGCTCGTGACGCCGTCGCCCGTGCCGCGTTCGACCGCGGGCCGTACGACCTTGTTCCACCAGTCGCCGGTGAACAGCCCGTGCCCGATCACGCCGTCGGCGACGCGGCCCGCCGTGGCGGCCATGCGCGAGTTGAACGCGGCGAGCAGCACGGGGATGTCCAGCCGGCCGAGCACCGGCGCGCGGACGTCCGCGTCGAGCGTGTGGAACTCCCCGGCGTACCGGACCCTCTCGCCGTTCTCCGCGTGCAGCCAGGCCCGCACGGCGCCGACGGTCTCGGCGATCCGGTCCACGGGACGGTCGGCGGGCACGCCCAGCCAGTCGCGGTTGATCCGGAACGCCGCGCTGCCGAGGCCGAGGAACAGCCGGCCCGGCGCCCGTTCGTGCAGCTGGCGCAGGGCGGTGGCGTGCGCGTACGGGGTACGGGCGAACGCGTAGGCGATCGCGGGGCCCGCCAGGGCGTGCTCGGTGTTCGCCACGATGTCGGCCACGGTGAGGTAGGCGTCGTGGTCGGCGAACTCCCCCGCGCAGAAGGCGCCGACCCCGGCCTCCTCGGCCTGTCGAGCGACGTCCCGGCCGGGCCAGGGCATGCCGAACCGCATGAGAGCCTCCCGTCGGTTCACCGGGGCTGATCGCCCCGGCCGAGAACCCTAAAAAAGGACACTTATTTAGGGGGAGGGTAGGGGAGTGTCAGCGCAGTGTCCACTGCCCGCGGGGCACCGCCGAGCGATCGACCTCGGCCTTGCCGATCGGATTGCCGATCTGCGTGTACGACAGCCCGGTGCGCAGCGCCTGGGTGCGCGTGGCGTCGAGCGACTCCCAGATCGCCCGTACGGTGCCCTGGACGGCGGCGGGCGGTTTGGCGGCGATGACGCGCGCGATCTCCTCGGCCCGCTCCCACAGCCGCTCGCGCGGGAGCACCTCGCTGACCAGGCCGATCTGCAGGGCGCGCGCGGCCGACACGCGCTCGTCCAGACCGAGCAGGGCGATGCGCAGCGCCTCGCCGAGCGGGATGCGGCGGGCCAGGCCGATCGGCTCCAGGGCCGCGGTGAGCCCGTAGCTGACATGCGGGTCGAAGAAGGTGGCGTCCTGTGAGCAGATGAGGATGTCGGACTCGTTGAGCCAGTAGAAGGCGCCGCCGGCGGCCATCCCGTGCACGGCGCACACCAGGGGTTTCCACACCTGGTTCAGCTTCGGCGAGAGGTACTCCCCGGGGTCGGTCTGCGACCAGACGTTGGGGTGGCGCTCGATGCCCTCCTTCACGTCCATGCCGGTGCAGAAGGCCCGGTCACCGGCGCCGCGCAGCACGACGACACGGATGTCGTCGTCGGTTTTGACGGTGTGCCAGAGCGTGGCGAAGTCCTCCAGCATCTCCTGGTTGAACCCGTTCATGACCTCGGGTCGGTTGAGGGTGACCGTGGCGACGTGGTCGGTCACCTCGAACAGGACGGTCCTGAGTTCCATCCGACAGCTCCGTTCTCGACGCGATCGAGGAAAGTAGTATACTTTTCTCTGGTTACTCGGTGCCATGGAACGGCACCACGAGAGCCGCGGAGGACGCTGCGATGAGGCCACGCGTGGGGCAGATGCTCACCAGTACGGTCGACACGACGGCGGTGATCGTCGTGCGGTGCCCGGACGAGGAGCTGGAGATCACGTGCGGCGGGGCCGCCATGGTCGAGGGGAGCGGGCCGGGGACCGCCACCGGCACGGCCGACCCCCACCTGATGGGCGGATCGCTGCTCGGCAAGCGGTACGCGGACGAGGACCTCGGTCTGGAACTGCTCTGCACGAAGCCCGGGCCGGGCACCCTGGCGGTCGGCGGCGTCCCGCTGCCGACGAAGAGCGCCAAGCCGCTCCCGGCCTCCGACTGAGGGCCGGGGCGCCCCATGAACATTTCGATGCTGCTGGACATGGCCGCCGAGGGATTCGGCGACCGGGTCGTCATCGGGCGCACGGACGACGGGCTGACCGCCGGACGATTGCGCGAACTGGCCGCAGGCGGGGCGCACGCGGTGCGCGCGGCCGACGCCGACGCGATCGTGTACCTGGCGGTCAACGGCCCGGCTCTCCCGGTCGCGCTGTTCGCGGCCGCCCGCGCCGGAGTGCCCCTGGTACCGGTCAACTACCGGCTGGGCGACGCACAGCTCGGCGCCCTGCTGGCGAACCACCCGCGCGCCCTGGCCATCGCCGACCCGGAGCACGGCGAGGCGCTGCGTCGCGCCGGGCTCGAGGTCCGCGGCCCGGCCGCCTGGCTCGCCCTGGCCGCGCGCAACGCCGGCGCCCCGGCCGACGACGATCCCGGGCCCGGCGACTCCACCGCCGCCCTCATCTACACGAGCGGGACGACCTCCGCGCCCAAGGGCGTCGTCCTGCGCCACCGGAATCTCGTGTCCTACGTGCTGGGCACCGTGGAGTTCGCCGGGGCGGGCCCCGACCAGGCGGCCCTGGTGAGCGTCCCGCCGTACCACATCGCCGCCGTGTCCAACGTGCTGACGAACCTGTACGCGGGGCGCCGCGCCCTGACCCTGGAGCAGTTCACGCCGGACGGCTGGCTCGGGCTCGTCCGGGAGCAGCGGATCACCCACGCCATGGTGGTGCCGACGATGCTCGCCCGCGTCATGGACACGGACGGCCTCGACCGGTCGGCGCCCTCGCTGCGCGCCCTCGCCTACGGCGGGGCCCGGATGCCGGCGCGGGTCATCGAGACCGCGCTGCGCCGGTGGCCGCACGTGGACTTCGTCAACGCCTACGGGCTCACCGAGACCTCGTCCACGATCACCGTCCTGGGCCCCGAGGAGCACCGGACCGCCCTGGCGAGCGACGATCCCGCGGTGCGGGCCCGGCTCGGCTCGGCCGGGCTGCCGGTGCCGGGCGTCGAACTGGAGGTCCGCGACGCCTCAGGCGGGGCCGCGGCCCCCGGAGAGACCGGTCAGATCTGGGTGCGCGGCGAGCAGGTGTCGGGCGAGTACGCGGGAGCGGGCCCCGCGGTCGACGAGCGGGGCTTCTTCCACACCCGCGACCGGGGCCACGTCGACGCCGACGGCTACCTCCACATCGAGGGCCGGGCCGACGACACGATCATCCGCGGCGCCGAGAACATCGCGCCCGCCGAGATCGAGGACGTGCTGCTGAGCCACCCGGACGTGCTCGACGCGGTCGTCGTCGGAGTCCCGGACGAGGAGTGGGGCCAGCGCATCGAGGCGGTGGTCGTCCTGCGCGACGGCGGGGCGGTCGACGCGGACGCCCTGCGCGCACAGGTGCGCGGCACCCTGCGCGGCTCCAGGACACCGGACCGCATCACCCGGTGGCGTGAACTGCCCCGCACCCCGACCGGCAAGATCGTACGCCGCGACATCGTCGAGGCGCTGACCGCCGAGGGACAGGGAGCGAGGACATGAGCACAGTCGCCGACGGTGCCGCCCTGACAGCGGAACTGACCGAGCGCACGGCCGTGGCGGTGCGCGACTGGGCCCCCGGCGCCACGGTGGAGTCGGTCGAGCCGCTCACCGGCGGCACGTCGAGCCTCACCTACGTCGCCACACTGGCGGGGGTCCCCGCAGGACACGAACGCGTCGTCCTCAAGGTGGCCCCGCCCGGCCTGGAACCCGTCCGCAACCGGGACGTGCTGCGTCAGGCGCGGCTGATGCAGCTGCTGGCCCGGGTGCCCGGGGTACGGGTGCCGAAGGTGCTCTTCAGCGACCGGGGCGCGCCGACGGCCCGTCAGCCCTTCGTGGCGATGGAGCTGGTGCCCGGAGAGTGCGTGGAGCCGGTGCTCGTGCCCCGGGGCGCCGTTCCCGCCGCAAGGGTGCGCACCCGCGCCCTCGACGCGGCCCGGATGCTCGCCCGTCTGCACCGCGTGGACCCCAAGCGGACCGCCCTCGCCGTGGAGCCCGTCGTCACGCTCGGCGCCGAGATCGACCGCTGGACGCGGGCGTTCGCGACCGTTCCCGAGGATCTGCGGGCCGGCCACGAGGCGGTCGAGGCACGTCTGCGGGCCACCGTGCCCGCCGCGATGATGCCGGTGTTCACCCACGGCGACTACCGGCTCGGGAACATGCTGTGCGACGGGGACACGGTCGACGCGGTCATCGACTGGGAGATCTGGGCGCTCGGCGATCCCCGGGTCGACATCACCTGGCTGACCTTCTTCACGGACGAGGCCCGGCACCCGGCGTCTCCGTCGGACGAGCCGACCGGGATGCCCGACAAGGCCGAACTGATCGACGCCTACCAGGAGGAACGCGGTGAACCGCTGCGCGACATGGCCTGGTTCGAGGCGCTGACCAAGTACAAGGAGTCCGCCGCGACCGCTCTGCTGATCAAACGGGGCCGCAAGGCCGGCCGGTTGACTGACATGCACCGGCGGATGCGGCCCGCGCTGCCGGTGCTGTTGGAGGAGGCGAGGGAACTGCTGGGCCGGCGCGGCTAGTACAGGCCGCCGTCCACCCTGATCAGCGCCCCGGTCGTGTAACTGGACGCGTCGCTCGCCAGATACAGCGCCGTGCCGATGATCTCCTCCGGCCGCCCGGGCCGGCCCGCCGCGCTGCGCGTGGTGTGCCTCTTCTCCTCGGCCCACGCCTTCGAGACGTCCGTCAGGAACGGCCCCGCCGAGATCGTGTTGACGCGCACCCTCGGGCCGTACTCCAGCGCGAAGACGGTGGTCAGCGCGTTGAGCGCGGCCTTGGCGCCGGCGTACGGCCCGAACCTCGGCTGCGGGAACAGCGCTCCCGAGGACGAGACGTTGATGATCGAGCCGCCGTCGCCCTCGGCCATCCGGCGGCCGATCAGTGACGCCAGCCGGAAGGGGCCCTTGAAGTTGACCCCGATCACCTTGTCGAAGAGTTCCTCGGTGGTCTCGGCCGAGGAGGGGGCCAGCGGGGACATCCCGGCGTTGTTGACGAGGACGTCGACCTTCCCGAACTCCTCGTACGCGGCGTCGGCGAGCCGGCCGAGGTCCGCCCAGTGGCCGACGTGCGCGGCGAGCGGCAGCGCGCGCCGGCCGAGGGCGCGCACCTCGGCGGCGGCCGTCTCGCACGCGTCGAGCTTGCGGCTGGCGATCACCACGTCGGCGCCCGCCGTGGCGAACGCCCGCACCATCTCCAGGCCCAGGCCCCGGCTGCCGCCGGTGACGAGCGCCACCTTGCCGGACAGGTCGAACAGATCGGCCGGGGCGAGGGACTTGTCGTCGCGGCCGCCGGTCATGCGTCCACCCGGCCGGCGAGACTGTCGTCGTCGATGATGTGCGCGTACCGCTTGCGGGCCGCGTCCAGCTTCGGCGGGATGTGCTCGCTGGGGAACAGGCCCTCCGCCGGCCGGTGGTTCTTCAGTACCCGCTTGGCGATCGTCGTGCGGTGCACCTCCGTCGGGCCGTCGGCGAGCGCGAGGTTCGGCGCGGCCATCCACCACTTCGCGAGCGGCAGTTCGCCCGTGGTGCCGAGCGAGCCGTGCAGATGGACCGCCCGCTGGACGATGTCGTGCAGCACCTTGGCCGTCTGGACCTTGCACATGGCGATCTGGGTGCGGGCGGCGCCGTGCGGCTGGGTGTCGATGATCCAGGCGGTGTGCAGGACGAGCAGCCGGAACTGCTGCAGTTCCACCCAGGAGTCGGCGATGAACTGCTGCACCGCCTGCTTCTCGGCGAGCAGCGTGCCCTGGGTGCGGCGGGACAGCGCCCGCTCGCACATCATGTCGAAGGCGCGGGCGCACTTGCCGACCGTGCGCATCGCGTGATGCACCCGGCCGCCGCCGAGGCGGGCCTGGGCGACCTCGAAGCCCTCACCGGGGCTGCCGAGCATGGCGTCGAGCGGGACGCGGACCCGGTGGTAGCGGAGGTAGGCGTGGATGCCCTCGTCGAGGTTCTCGCGCTCGTCCATCGTGCCTACGTTGCGCTTGATCTCGACGCCCGGCGTCTCCGACGGCACGATGAACATCGACATGCGACGGTGCGGCGGCGCGTCCGGATCGGTGACGGCCATGACGATGAGGAAGGCCGCGTACCGGGCGTTGGAGGAGAACCACTTCTCCCCGTCGATCACCCACTCCTCGCCCTCGCGCCAGGCACGGCAGACGAACTCCTTGGGGTCGGCGCCCGCCTGCGGCTCGGTCATCGAGAAGGTGGAGACGATCTCCCCGTCCAGCAGCGGCCGCAGATAGCGGGCCTTCTGCTCGGCGGTGCCGAACATGGCCAGGATCTCGGCGTTCCCGGTGTCCGGGGCGGCGGTGCCGAACACCGTCGGGGCCCAATAGGAGCGGCCGAGGATCTCGTTGAGGAGCGCGAGCCTGACCTGGCCGTAGCCGGGGCCGTCCAGTTCGGGGCCGAGGTGGCAGGCCCACAGGCCCTGCGCCCGGACCTGCTCCTGCAGCGGCCGCAGGATCGCGCGGGCCTTCTCGTTGCCGGTGTCGTACGGGTCGCCGCCGTGCGGGAACAACAGGTCGAGCGGCTCGACCTCCTCGCGGACGAAGGCCGCCGTCCAGTCCAGTTTGGCCTGGTACTCAGGTTCGATCGTGAAATCCAGCATGGCGAAAACAGTATACTTTTTGCCTGCCTCGGTCCATACTCGGGGGCGTACTCGGCGCATTGGGTATGCGCAATAGCGATGGAGCCGCGGAGGAGTTGGTCCGATGCAGAGGCCGATGGAGGGTGTGCGGGTACTCGAGGTCGCCCAGTTCACCTTCGTCCCGGCGGCGGGCGCCGTGCTCGCCGACTGGGGCGCCGACGTGATCAAGATCGAGCACGCCGAGCGCGGCGACGCCCAGCGGGGACTGGTCCGGGTGCTCGGCTACGAGGCCGCCAGCAAGGGGTCGTCGTTCTTCCCGATCATGGAGGGACCCAACCGCGGGAAGCGCAGCGTCGGACTCGCCCTGGAGAAGCCGTCCGCGCGCCCGGTCCTGGAGGAGCTGATCCGGGGCAGCGACGTCTTCCTCACGAACTTCCTGCCCGAGGCCCGGGCGAAGCTGCGGATCGACGTGGAGGACGTCCGGGCGATCAACCCCGACATCATCTACGTCCGCGGCAGCGGCTTCGGCGCCCGGGGCGAGGAGGCGGCCAAGGGCGGCTACGACAGCACGGCCTTCTGGGCGCGCGGCGGCAGCGCCGCCGGAGTCACCCCGCCCGGCGCGGACCGGATGACCCGGATGCCGGCCGGCGCCTACGGCGACTCGATGGGCGGCATGACCATCGCCGGAGGTGTCGCCGCCGCCCTCTACTCCCGGGCCACCACCGGTGAACCCTGCGTCGTGGACGTGTCACTGGTCGGCGTCGGGGCCTGGGCGACCCAGTTCACGGTCAACCTGGCGCTGATGACCGGCGGCCCGCTCCCGGTCAACACCCCGCCCCGGCACGGCTCGGCCACCAATCCGCTCATCGGCGCCTACCGCACCTCGGACGGCCGCTGGATCGAACTGTCGATGCTGCAGCCGGGCCGGTACTGGGCCGAGTTCTGCAAGCTGGCCGGCCGCGAGGAACTGGGCGCCGACGAGCGCTTCGACAGCACCGAGAAGCTGATGGCCCACGCCGCCGAGGCCGCCGACATCGTCGCCGGCCTGATCGCGTCCCGCCCCTACCCGGAGTGGGTCGAGATCCTCGGCCGGGGGGAGGGGCCGTGGGCGGCCGTGCAGAACGCCTGGGAGGTCGGGCAGGACCCCGCCCTGCGCGCCAACGGCCTCATCGCCCCCGTCGTCGACGCCGACGGCATCGACCGCGAACTCGTCGCCAACCCCGTCCAGTTCGACGAGACCCCGGTGACCCTCACCCGGGCCCCCCAGTTCGCGGAACACACCGACGAGGTGCTGCGCTCGCTCGGCCTCGGTGAGGACCAGCTCATCGCGCTCAAGATCGACGGTGCGGCGACGTGACGGACGTACGGACGGACGCATGGCGAGAGGAGCCGTGATGAGCACCACGCTCGAACCCGACGGAACGCACGAAGGCCGGCCCGCCTACCGCTTCGACAACCGGCTCGGCGGACCGGTCCTCAGCCATCAGCGGCGCTGGGACGAACTCGCCGGCACCCACTCCGGGTTCCGCAGCACCCTCGCGCGCGGCTACTGGGTCGTCACGGACGGGCCGGAGGTGCAGAAGGCGCTCCAGGACTGGCGGACCTTCTCCAACAAGTCGGTGACCGCCCTGGAGCCGGACCCGAAGTTCCTGTGGATCCCCGAGATGCTGGACCCGCCCGTGCACAACGTGTGGCGGCGCCTGCTGGGCCGCTACTTCTCCCCGGGCGCCGTAGCCGCCCGGGAACCCGAGGTCCGCCAGGTCGCGGCGGAGATGATCGACGCGCTGAAGGACCTCGGCGGCGCCGACGTGCTCGACGCGTTCGCACGCCGCTTCCCGACCCTGATCTTCATGCGGCTGATGGGACTGCCCGAGGAGGACCTGCCCACCTTCCTCGACTGGACCCACGAACTGCTCCACCTCTCGCACGGCGAGGACCCGGACGGCGCCCGCCAGATGGCCGCCATGCGGGCGGTGTCGGCGTACTTCGAGGAACAGATCGCCCTGCGCCGCAGGACCCCGCGCGACGACCTGCTCTCCCACGCCATGGCCTGGACGATCGACGGCGAGCCGATCGGCGACCGGGACCTGCACGCCTTCTGCGTCCTGATGTTCCAGGCCGGCTTCGACACCGTCCCGATCTCGATCGGCTGGGCGCTCTACCACTTCGCCGCCCATCCCGAACACCGGGCGGAGATCCTCGCCGACCCCTCCCTCGTCCCGACCGGCGTCGAGGAGATCCTCCGCGTGTACTCGTTCGTCGTCCCGGCCCGCAAGGCGACCCAGGACGTCGAGATCGGCGGCTGCCCGGTCAAGCGGGGCGAGATGGTGATGCTCCCGCTCGCGGTCACCAACCGCGACCCCGGCCGGTACGACCACCCGCACCAGGTGGACCTGCACCGCGAGGCCACCAACCACATCGCGTTCGGCTCGGGCCCCCACCGCTGCCTCGGCTCGCACCTGGCCCGCCTCGAACTCAACGTCGCGGTCCAGGAGTGGCACCGGCGCATCCCCGACTACCGGATCGCGCCCGGACAGCAGCTGTGGCAGCACGGCAACATGTACGGCATCAAGTCCCTCCGGCTGGAGTGGTGAGGGACATGCCGAACCGTCCCCTCGACGCGGCGGACCTGTACCACACCGGGATCGTGGTCCCCGACGTCGACGCCTGGAAGGACCGCCTGGGCGAGGTCGCCGGCCACCGCTGGACCGAGACCCTCTCCGCCGACCTGCCGGTCCGCCTCTCCGACGGCGACCGGGTCCTCACCCTCCGGTACGCCTACTCGCTCGACGCCCCGCACATCGAACTCGTGCAGGAGATCCCCGGGACGCCGTGGACCGCGGCCCAGCACATCGCGACCCACCACCTCGGCTACTTCTGCGACGACGTCCCCACGACGTCGAAACGGCTGGAAGAGGCGGGCTTCGCACGGGAGGCCTGCGCGATCGTCGACGGAAACCCGTCGATCTTCGCCTACCACCTGGCCCCGTCCGGGCTGCGGATCGAGATCGTGGACCGCGCCCGGATGCCCGACTTCTCCGCCTACCTGCGGTCGAAGACCACCCAGTGACAGCCGAGGAAGAAACGCACGTGGCACCCACCTTCACGGTCACCTTCACCGAGGAGCACGAAGCGCTCCGCTCGACGCTGCGCCGCTTCCTCACGGACCAGGCGCCGAGCGAGGCGGTACGCCGCTCGATGGAGTCGGCGCAGGGGTACGACCCGGCGCTCTGGAGCCGGATGGCGGACGAACTCGGCCTGCACGCGATGGCGTTGCCGCAGGAGTACGGCGGCTACGGCGGCGGCCCCGTCGAACTCGGGATCGTCCTGGAGGAACTCGGGCGCGCCCTGCTGCCCTCACCGTACTTCGCGACCGTGGCCCTCGCCGGACAGGCGCTCGCCGCCTCCGACGACGACGGCGCGCGGGCGCGCTGGCTGCCGGCCATCGCCGACGGCTCGCTGACCGGCACGCTGGCCGTGGCCGAGGAGAGCGGGTCGTGGGACGTGGCCGACGTGCGGACCTCGGCCGTCCATGACGACGGCACCTGGCGGCTGTCGGGCACGAAGATGTTCGTCGTCGACGGCGACAGCGCCGATCTGCTCCTCGTCGTGGCCCGCACGGACACGGGCCCCGGGCTGTTCGCCGTGGCGGGCGACGCGGCCGGAGTCGGCCGCACCCTCCTGGAGACCCTCGACCCCACGCGCCGACTGGCACGCGTGGACCTGGACGGCGCCCGGGCCTCCCGGGTCGGCCCGCGGGGGGACGCCACGGCGTACCTGCGCACGGTGCTCGACCTCGCGGCCGTAGCCCTGGCCGCCGAACAGGTCGGCGGGGCGCAGGCCTGTCTGGACGCGGCCGTCGGGTACGCCAAGGTGCGGGTGCAGTTCGGCCGTCCCATCGGGTCCTTCCAGGCCGTCAAGCACAAGTGCGCCGACACGCTGCTGAAGGTCGAGGCCGCCCGGTCGGCGGCCCACCACGCCCTGGCCGTGGCGGCCGGGGCACCGGGCGAACTGCCGGTGGCCGCCGCACTCGCCGCGGCGTACTGCGCGGACGCCTTCACCCACGCGGCCAAGGAGAACATCCAGATCCACGGCGGCATCGGCTACACGTGGGAGCACGACGCGCACCTCCATCTGAAGCGCGCGAAGTCGTCCGAGCAGCTCTTCGGCAGCCCGGCGACGCACCGGGGGCGGCTGGCGGACCTGGTCGGAATTTCCGCGCCCATGGCGACGAAAGGCTGATCACGTGGGAATTCGCGACCGCCTGTCCCGGCTTCTCGCCGAGGCCGACGCCGACGCCGAGGCGATCGAGTACGACGGGCAGTGGTGGACCTGGGGGCAGGTCCGGCGGACCGCCCGGGAGGTCATCGCCGCGCTGGACTCGGCGGGCCTCGGGGCCGGTGCCCGCGTCGGGGTCGTCCTGGAGAACCGGCCCGAGCACATCGCCGTGGTCGCCGCGGTGATCGGCTCGGGGCGCTGCCTGGTGATGCTGAGCCCCCTGCAGCCCGCCGCACGGCTCGCCGCCGACATCGACCGCTGCACCCTGCCCGTCGTCGTCGCCGGCCCCGAACCACTCACCCGCGCGGGCGTGCTGACCGCGGCGACCGCTCAGGGAATGGCCCTGGAACTGGCCACGGACGGCGCCATACGACCGACGCACCACACGACACCCACGACGCCGACCGCCCTTGCCGCCGCCCCGGCCGCCCCTGCCGACGTACCGGCCCACGTGCCGGCCGCCGCCCCCGCCGCCCCCGGTGTCGCCGTCGAGATGCTCACCTCCGGGACCACCGGGCCTCCCAAACGTGTTCATCTGCGTATCGGCCAGCTCGACCAGGCGCTCGTCTCCGGTGGGCAGATCCCGAAGGGGGAGCGGCTGCTGTCGCGGTCGGCCTCCCTCGTGGCCGCGCCGCTGGTGCACATCGGGGGCCTGTGGCGGGCGCTCGGCTGTCTCGCGACCGGGCGCCGCATGATCCTCATGCCCAAGTTCGTCGTGGAACCGTGGGTGAGCGCCGTGGAGCGGCACCGGCTGCGGGCGGCGAGCCTGGTCCCGGCCGCCATCCGGGCCGTGCTCGACGCGGGCGTGCCGAGGGAACGGCTGGCGAGCCTGCAGGTCGTCACCTCCGGAACCGCGCCCTGCCCGGCCGAACTCGCCGACGCGTTCTTCCGCACGTACGGCATCCCGGTCCTGATGACCTACGGGGCCACGGAGTTCGCCGGCGCGGTGGCCGGCTGGACGCTGCCGCTGCACGAGCGGTGGTGGCCGCGCAAGGCGGGCAGCGCCGGACGCGCCTTCGACGGCGTCGACCTGCGGGTCACCGGCGAGGACGGCACCGAACTGCCCGTCGGCCGGACCGGCCGGCTCGAGGTCCGCACCGAACAGAGCACCCGCGGCGGCCGGGCGTGGACGCGCACCAGCGACCTCGCCCGGATCGACGCCGACCGGTTCGTGTGGATCGAGGGACGCGCCGACGACGCCATCATCCGCGGCGGCTTCAAGGTGCAGCCGGAGACGGTCCAGCGGGTGCTGGAATCCCACCCGGCCGTCCGGGAGGCCGCCGTCGCGGGACTGCCGGACGCCAGGCTCGGCGAGGTGCCGGTCGCGGCGGTCGAGGCGGAGCCGGAACAGCCCGCCCCGGACACCGCCGAACTCCTCGCCCACTGCCGGACCCGGCTCGCCCCGTACGAGGTGCCGGCACACGTCGTCGTCCTCGACGCGCTGCCCCGGACCCCGTCGAGCAAGATCAGCCGCGTGGAGCTGCTGGCCCTCGTCCGGGCCCGGATCGCGGGACACGAGCGGGTCGAGGAGGATCGGCGATGACGGACACACAGGACAAGGCCCCGGAGCTGTTCGGCGTCCTGACCGACGAGGCGGTCGAGCGCTCCCGCCGCCGTCTCGGCGTCCCCGAACCGCAGCGCAACCCCCCGCACAACTACGAGGTGACGCGGGACGGCGTACGCCACTTCGCGTACGGCTACGGCGACGACAACCCCCTCTACTGCGACCCGGAGCACGCCTCCGGCACCCGCTGGGGCGCGCTCGTCGCACCGCCGACCTTCCTCTACACGATGGGCGAGGACGCCGCCCCGGCCCCGGACGCCGCGACCAGGGCCCTGCTCAAGGGCGACCCGTTCGCCGGGCTCGGCTCGTACCAGGCGGTGATGGAGTTCGAGTGGTGGCGACCGCTGCGGCTCGGCGACCGGTGCCGGGTGCTGCAGACCCAGGTGGGGGTGCACCTCAAGCCCAGCCGGTTCGGCGGACGCACCGCGCACGTGGTCCGCGACTACCTCTACGCCAACGGGCACGGCCAGATGCACGCCCTGCGCCGGGGCACCTGGATCAACGCCGAGCGGCACACGTCGAGGAGCCGGGCCAAGGAGCGACTCGTCCAGGAGCCCTACACCCCTGGACAACTCGCCGCGATCGACGCCGCCTACGCCGCCGAGACCCGGCGCGGCGCCGAACCCCGCTACTGGGAGGACGTGGAGATCGGCGACGAGCTCCAGCCACGCGTCAAGGGACCGCTGACCACCACGGACGTGGTCGTCTGGCACCTCGGCTGGGGCATGCAGCTCACCCCGCCCGGGGCGTTCGGGATCGCCGCGAAGGTCCGCCGCAAGGTTCCCGGCCTGTACCCGCCGAACCCGCTGAACGTCCCCGACACCGTGCAGCGTCTGCACTGGGAGCCGGAGCGGGCGCGGGAACTCGGCCTGCCGAACCCCTACGACTACGGCGGTATGCGCGAGACCTGGCTGTGCCATCTGCTCACCGACTGGATCGGCGACGACGGCTGGCTGTGGAGACTCCGCTGCGAGCACCGCCGGTTCAACTACCTCGGCGACACCACCTGGGTGCGCGGCACCGTCGTCGACAAGCGGCGCACGGACGGCCGGGCCGAGGTGCACCTCGACCTGCGGTGCGAGAACCAGCGGGGCGAGATCACCACCCCCGGCACCGCCGTCGTACTGCTGCCCACCCGCGACCGCGCCGTCGACCTCCCGGCACCCCCCGCCGAGGACCTCGACGGCATGGTCGCCCATGAACTGGCCAGGTTCGCCGTGACCGGACCCTGACCGCACCCATCGAGCAGGCATCGAGCACGCATCAAGCACGCATCTAGGAGGTCGGACGTGTCGGACGAGGTGCTGGTGGAGCGCCGTGGCGCGGTCCAGGTCATCACGATCAACCGCCCGTCGAAGAAGAACGCCCTGGACGCCGCGGTGGCCGCAGGAGTCGCCGCCGCGGTGGACGAGCTCGACGAGTCGGACGAGCTGCGGGTGGGCGTCCTCACCGGAGCCGGCGGGACCTTCTCCGCGGGCATGGATCTCAAGGCGTGGCTGCGCGGCGAGACCCCCGCGATCGAGGGCCGCGGCCTGTGCGGGATCGGCATGACACCACCGCGCAAGCCGCTGATCGGCGCCGTCGAGGGCTGGGCCCTGGCCGGCGGCTTCGAACTGCTGCTCGCCTGCGATCTGGTCGTCGCCGCCCGCACCGCCCGGCTCGGGGTGCCCGAGGTGCAGCGGTCCCTGGTCGCCCGCGGGGGCGCCGCGCTCCACCTGCCCCGCCGCATCCCGTACCCCATCGCCCTGGAGCTGCTGCTGACCGGCGAGCCGATCGACGCCGAACGGGCCGCGGCCCACGGCCTGGTCAACCGGCTCACCGACGAGGGCGGCGCGCTGGACGGCGCCCTGGAACTCGCCGCGACCATCGCCCGCAACGGCCCGCTGGCGGTCGCCGCCACCAAGGAGATCGCCCGCTCCACCGTCGACTGGACCCTGGAGGAGGCCTGGGGCAAGCAGTTCGACATCGCCGAGCCGGTGTTCCGCTCACAGGACGCCCGGGAGGGCGCCGCGGCCTTCGCCGAGAAGCGCCCGCCCGTCTGGAAGGGCCGCTGACCGTGACGACGGGACCGCTCGCCGGGGTCCGGGTCGTCGAACTCGGCGGTATCGGACCGGGGCCGTTCGCCGGGATGCTGCTGGCCGACCTCGGTGCCGAGGTGGTCCGCGTGGACCGGCCCGGCCGGGCCGGCGCACCGGACGCGGGCGGACCGGCGGCCGTGCTCGACCGGGGCAAGCGGTCGGTCGTCCTCGATCTGAAGGACCCGGCCGCGACCGCCGCGCTGCTCGGCCTGGTCGAGGCCGCCGACGTGCTGATCGAGGGCTTCCGCCCCGGCGTCACCGAGCGCCTCGGCATCGGACCGCACGACTGCCTGGCCCGCAACCCCGCTCTGGTCTACGGCCGGATGACGGGCTGGGGCCAGGACGGACCGCTGTCCGCCGCCGCCGGACACGACATCACCTACATCGCGCTGACCGGCGCGCTCGGCGCCATCGGCGAGGCCGGCGGGCCGCCCCGGATCCCGCTGAACCTCGTCGGCGACTTCGGTGGCGGCGGCTGCTACCTGGTGATCGGCGTGCTGGCCGCCCTGCACACCGCCGAACGCACCGGCCGCGGCCAGGTCGTCGACGCGGCCGTCGTCGACGGCACCGCCCACCTTCTCGCCAGCACCTTCGCCAAACTCGCCCGCGACGAGTGGAGCGACGAGCGCGGCGTCAACCGCTTCGACGGCGGCTGGCCGTTCTACGCCGTGTACGGGACGAAGGACGGCCGCCATGTCGCCGTCGGCGCGCTGGAGGCCAAGTTCTACCGGACCCTGATCGACCTGCTCGGCCTCGACGTGGACCCGGCCCGCCAGCACGACCGGTCGACCTGGCCGCGGCTGCGCCGGCTGCTGACGGAGCGCTTCGCCGAGCGCACCCGGGACGAGTGGGCGGAGCTGTTCGAAGGCACCGACGCCTGCGTGGCCCCCGTGCTGAGCCTCACCGAGGCCGCCGCCCACCCCCATCTGGCCGCGCGCGGCAGCCTGGTCACCCGCGACGGAGTGGTCCAGCCCGCCGCGGCGCCCCGCTTCTCGGCGACCCCGTCGCGCCCCGGCCGCACGGCGCCGGCCGTCGGCGCCGACACCCGGGCCGTCTTCCGCGACTGGGGTGTGCGCCACCCCCGCCGCCACCCCGGTTGACACGCCGGCCGACACCCCGGTTGACACGCCGGCCGACATCCCGACCGACCCGACGAAGGAGTTGTCATGCGAGACGCCGTCATCGTCGACGCCGTACGCACCCCCATCGGCAAGCGCAACGGCTCACTGGCCGGTGTGCACGCAGCCGATCTGTCGGCCGAGGTGCTCAGGGCCCTCGTCGAGCGCACCGGCATCGACCCCGGCACGGTGGACGACGTGGTCTGGGGCTGCGTCACCCAGATCGGCGACCAGTCCAGCAACGTCGGCCGGTTCGCGGTGCTCTCCGCGGGCTGGCCCGAGCACGTCCCGGCCGTCACCGTCAACCGGGCCTGCGGCTCCAGCCAGCAGGCGGTGGACCAGGCTGCCCACGCCGTCATGTCGGGCCAGTACGACCTGGTCGTCGCGGGCGGCGTCGAGACCATGAGCCGGGTCCCGCTCGGCTCGCACCGCACCACGGGACAGCCCTACGGGCCCGGCGCGATCGCCCGCTACGACGGGGCCGAGTTCAGCCAGGGCATCGGAGCCGAACTCATCGCCGAGCGCTACGGGTTCAGCCGCGCCCGGCTCGACGAGTTCGCCGCCGCGTCGCACGCCCGGGCCGCCGCCGCGATCGACGCGGGCGTCTTCGACGACCACCTCGTGCCCGTGAAGGCCGACGGCGCCGAGCTCACCGTCGACGAGGGGCTGCGGCGCGGCACCTCGGTCGAGACGCTGGCCGGGCTCAAGCCGTCCTTCAAGGAGGACGGCGTCATCCACGCCGGGAACTCCTCCCAGATCTCCGACGGCGCCGCCGCCCTGCTCCTCACCACCCCGGAGAAGGCCCGCGCCCTCGGCCTCACCCCCCTCGCCCGCTACCACCACGGAGCGGTCAGCGGCGCGGACCCCATCACGATGCTCCTCGGCCCGATACCCGCCACCGAGAAGGTGCTGCGCCGCGCCGGGCTGACCCTCGACGACATCGGCGTGTACGAGGTCAACGAGGCGTTCGCACCCGTCCCGTTGGCCTGGCTGGCCGACACCGGCGCCGACCCCGAGCGGCTCAACCCGCTGGGCGGGGCGATCGCCGTGGGCCACCCGCTGGGCGGCTCCGGCGCGATCCTGATGACCCGGCTGCTGGCCCGGATGCGCAGCGAGAACCTCCGCTACGGCCTGCAGACCATGTGCGAGGGCGGCGGCACCGCGAACGCCACGATCATCGAGCTGCTGCGATGACCGGCGTCGAACGCCCTCTGCCCCAGCCCACCCTCGCCAGCGCCGCGTTCTGGCGCTCGGGGGCCGACGACGTCCTGCGGATCACCCACTGCGCGGACTGCGGACGGTACTTCCACCCGCCGCTGCCGGTGTGCCCCTCCTGTCGCGGCCGGGCCGTCGGCCTCGCCCCCGTCTCCGGCCGGGCGGTGGTGGTCGGCTTCAGCGTCAACCACCAGACCTGGCTGCCGAAGTTCCCCCCGCCCTACGTCGTCGCCGTGGTCGCCCTCGCCGAGGACGACCGGGCCCGCCTCACCACGAACATCGTCGGCTGCGCGCCGGACGAGGTGCACATCGGCCTGCGCGTCCGGGTGCGGTTCGAACGCCTCGACGACGACGTGCACCTGCCGCTGTTCGAGCCCGATCCGGAGGCGGCCGAAGGCCCCGGACCGCTGCCCGCGCCCCGCGAGGTGCGCGCACCGGCCAGGGCGAGCGCGCGCAAGTACGAGGACCGGGTGGCGCTGACCGGCGTGGGACAGTCCCGCGTGGGCCGGCGCCTCATGACCGACCCTCTCGCGCTGACCGTCGACGCCTGCCTGGCCGCGGTCGAGGACGCCGGGCTCGACCTCGACGAGATCGACGGGCTGTCCACCTACCCCGGGCCGAGCCCCGACGGGATGAGCGAGGGCGGCGTCACCGCGCTCACCGAGGCCCTGCAGCTGCGCCCCACCTGGGTCAACGGCGCCCGCGAGGTGCCGGGCCAGATCGGCTCGATCACCGCCGGCATGCTCGCGGTCGCCGCCGGGCTGTGCCGGCACGTGCTGTGCTTCCGCACGGTGTGGGAGTCCTCCCACGGCGCCCTGGTCCGCTCGGGCTCCTGGCAGGCCACGTCCGCCGGCCGCGCCACCGGCATGTTCGAGTTCCGGGCGCCCTTCGGGGCGATGTCGGCCGCGCAGTGGATCGGCTGCCACGCCTCGCACTACATGCACCGTTACGGCGTCGGCCGCGAGGCCCTCGGCGCCATCGCCGTCACCGCGCGGGCGGGCGCGGCACGCAACCCCGAGGCCCTGCACCGCGAACCCCTGACCCTCGACGCCTACTACGCCGCCCGGACGATCACCACCCCGTTCGGGCTGTACGACTGCGATGTGCCCTGCGACGGGGCGGTCGCCGTCGTCGTCTCCGCCGTGGAGACGGCGTACGACCGGCCGCGACCGCCCGTGCTGGTCGAGTCCGTCGGCACGGCCGTGCTCGAACGCCTCAGCTGGGACCAGGACACCCTGACCCGTCTGCCGCAGTCGCACGGTCCCTCGGCCCACCTGTGGACCCGGACCGACCTCACCCCCGCCGACGTCGACGTCGCCCTGCTCTACGACGGGTTCACCTTCAACGCCCTGTCCTGGATCGAGGGCCTCGGCTTCTGCGGGCCGGGGGAGGCGACCGACTTCATCGCCGGGGGCAGGACCATCGCCCTGGACGGCGACCTCCCCCTGAACCCGCACGGCGGCCAGCTCTCCGCGGGCCGCCTTCACGGCTACGGGTTCGTGCGCGAGGCGATGATGCAACTGCGCGGGGACGCCCACGGGCGCCAGGTCGCCGGGGCCCGGGTCGCGGTGGTGACGGCCGGCGGGGGAGTGCCGTCCGGCGCGATGCTGCTCAAGCGGGCGACGTGACGGCGTGACTAGTGCCCCGGCAGGCAACGTTTGCCCCGTCGCGACGCCCGGCACGCCCTCTCGCCGCACCGGCCGAAAGCCCAAGTACATCCAGTACGAGGGC
>NZ_JBEXXE010000079.1:0-29260 GCF_040630255.1 Streptomyces sp. NPDC005820 | reverse complement strand
GTACCTGGCACATCGCACCAGCCAGTGCATGAGTGGAGGGCTGTCCAGCCTGACGGCCGGACAGCCCTCACCAAGATCTTCATCAGTCTTCTAGGTCGCCTGTTCGGGGGCCGCCTTCGCGCGCATCATCACGCAGTCGAACTCGATCACGCGGCCGGTGGTCGCCTCGCGGGTCACCGGGTACATGCCGGTGATGCCGAAGCCCTCCGCCTCGTACGCGGCGACGGACTCGGCCATCGTGGGGCTGCCCTCGTACAGCCGCAGACAGGCGACCTCGGACTGCATGCCGACGAACTCCGCGACGCGCTTGCCGGCCCCGGCGAACACCTCCAGGTCGTACCCCTGGGTGTCCATCTTCAGATACGGGACGGGGTCCGCCAGGCCTTCCAGGGCCTCGTCCATCACCTGGTCGAGGCGACGGATGCGGATCTCCTCGGTGTCGGACTTCTTGAACCGGCCGTAGCGGCCCTTGCCGTAGTCGCTGGGCGGCAGTAGCGAGTTCATCGTCAGCCAGCTCTTGTGGATCTCCGCGGTCGTCTCCTCGCGGCCCAGTCCGCACTGGTGGACCTGCCAGTCGGGGTCGTTCTCGGCGGCCTTCGCCAGCCGGGCGAATGTCTCCGAGGTCGGCTCGAAGGACACGATCCGGCCGGTGTACCCGGCCCTGCGCAGCCGCTTGGCGTACTGGCCGGTGTTGGCGCCGACGTCGAAGACGCAGTTCACGCCGTACAGCTCGAGCATGGCGGCCACATGCTGGACGCACAGGTACTCGGCAGCGGAAAGCTGGATCTTGCGCTCGTCCTGGTGCTCCGGGTCCTCGATCACGAGGACCGCACCGGTGTCGCCGAGGGGCACGACGCCCTTCTCGGTGCCCCCGGTCCGAGCGCCGCCGCGGGTGCGCCGCAGGACCCAGGTGTCCTTGTCCACACCGGTCACGCGGTAGGGGCTGCCGCGCCGGGAGAGGACCTTCGTGCCCGCGTCCACGTCGGTCACCTCGTAGGGGCCGCCGCGTCGGGAGACCACCGCCGCACCCGGGCCGAGGTCGGTCACCTGGACGCCTATGCGGGGCATCAGCTGGAGCAGTCGTCGATAAAGGGTCTGCATCCCTCAAGCCCTATCAGACCGCGCGGGCAGCGGTCTGGGGGTTGAACGACATTCGACGGTTGTGAACACACCGGAAACACCGGGGGCACGGCAGAGGGGCCGCGGCAACCGTGCCGCGGCCCCTCGGTGGCGTACCGTACGCCGGGGTGGTCACCCCTCGATCAGGCGGCGACGCCCACGTTGCCGTGCAGCCGGGCGACGACCTCGGCCAGCTGGCCGACGACCTCGGCGTCGTCCGACGGGTGGGTCTCGGCGAAGCGGGTCAGCGAGCCCGGGATGGACAGCTTGACGTCCTCGAGGACCTTGCCGCCGGCGATGCCCACGGCCTTGCGGGCCTCGTCCTGCGCCCACACACCGCCGAACTGGCCGAACGCGGTGCCGACCACGGCGACGGGCTTGCCGCCGAAGGCGCCGGCGCCGTACGGGCGGGACAGCCAGTCGATGGCGTTCTTCAGGACGGCCGGGATCGTGCCGTTGTACTCGGGGGAGAAGAGCAGGAACGCGTCGGCGCCCTGGGCGGCCTCGCGCAGCTTGGCGGCGGCGGCCGGGACGCTGCCCTCGACGTCGATGTCCTCGTTGTAGAAGGGGACCTCGGCCAGACCCTCGAAGAGCTCGACCTCGGCGCCCTCGGGAGCGACCTTGACGGCCGCCTCGGCGAGCTGGCGGTTGGTCGAACCGGCGCGGAGGCTGCCGACGAGCGCGAGGATGCGGACAGACATGGGAACTCCCAAGGGCTGAAACATGGCGTTTACGATCCGGACCGAGGTCCGCTTAATTTCTAGCACTCTAACCGGACCGTGGTCCAGTTTCATTCCCGGTGCTTTACGCTGAGTTCATGTCCAGCCTTCTGCCGCCCTGTCCGGAGCCCGAGGAGAAGATCGGCGAACCCCAGCGACTGCTCCAGCTGGGGACCGCCGGCGACGAGCCGTGTCTGCGCGCGGACGCGGCCCGCAACCGTGCGCGGCTGCTGGACGCCGCCGCCCGGCTGATCGCCGAGCACGGCGCGGCCGGGGTCACCATGGAGGCGGTGGCGGCGGCCGCCAACGTGGGCAAGGGCACGGTCTTCCGCCGCTTCGGCGACCGCACCGGCCTGCTGATGGCGCTGCTCGACCACTCGGAGCAGAAGATGCAGGCCGGGTTCCTCGGCGGGCCCCCGCCGCTCGGGCCGGGCGCGCCGCCCGTGGAGCGGCTGCGGGCTTTCGGCGTCGCCGTGCTGCGGCGCTGCGTCGACGAACTGGATCTCCAGCTGGCGGCCGAGGCCGCCGCAGACCGCCGCTACTCGGTACCCGCCCGTCGCGTCCAGCACAGCCATGTGGTCCTGCTGCTGCGCCAGGCGCTGCCCGACGCCGACCACGAACTCCTGGCCCACACCCTGATGGGCTACCTCAACCCGGTCCTGATCCACCACCTGACCCGCCAGTGCGGGGTGCCCCTGGCACGGCTGGAGAACGGGTGGAGCGATCTGGTGGACCGGATCACGGGAGGCTAGGGCCTGTCGTTTGGATCATGCCGCGCGTCGCGGGGTGTGGCACGCGCGTCTGCGGCGTTGTCGTCGGTTGACGACTCCCCCACTCCCGGCTGCGCTCGAGCGGGGGGACCCCCATCGCGTCGCCGCCCTCCTCCGCCTTGCAGCCGCACGCACCACACCCCGCTCAGGTCGGCCGAGAGGCCACGTCGGCTCAGCCGACCTGATCCAAACGACAGCCCCTAGCCGGGTGCTGCCCGCCCGCGCGACACACCCGCGCCGTACGGGAATCCGTGTTCGGGAGTTCACGCTGGTGAGCGCAGGTGCTAGTTGATGATTCATCAAATCTGGGCATCCCCCGCCCGGAACCCCGCGCACAGCTTCTGCCAAGATGCCGTACGTCATGGTGCAGATACCGAACACGCCCGCGCCGACGAAGTCGCCGGCGCCGCGCCCCGTGCCCACGAGCGCCGATGTGGCCCGCCTGGCCGGGGTCTCGCGCGCGACCGTCTCCTACGTGCTGAACAACACCAGCGCCGTACGCATCAGCGAGCCCACCCGCCGCCGGGTCCACGAGGCCGCGAAGGAACTCGGGTACGTGCCGCACGCGGCCGCCCGCAGCCTGCGCGCCGGACACAGCCGAGTCGTCCTGATGCCCACCCTGCCCGTGCCGGCCGGCCCCCTCTACAGCCAGTTCGTGCACGACTTCCAGGGCGCCCTCAGCCGCCTCGACTACACCGTCGTCCAGTACGGCACCTCCGGACTGCGCGGCGACGACGCCGCCCGGGCCTGGGCCGAACTGCGGCCGGTCGGCGTACTCGTGCCCACCCCCGGCATCGGCCCGGAGGGCGTCGCCGTCCTCAAACGGTCCGGCGCGCGGGCCGTGGTGACGCTCAGCCCCGTGGCCGTCGAGGGCGCCCACGCGCTGCTCCTGGACCACGCCCACGTCGGCCACAGCGCCGCCGAGCACCTGCACGCGCGCGGCAGACGGCGGATCGGTGTCGTCGTGCCCGAGGAGCCCGGCATGGAGATCTTCTCCGGGCCGCGCCTGACCGGCGCCCGCGAGGCCCTGCGCGGCACCGGCGCCACCGTCGTCGAACTGCCCCTGGCCTACACCCAGAAGTCCGCCGCCGCCCTCGCCGCCCGCTGGTCGGACCTGGGCCTGGACGCCGTGTTCGCCTACAACGACGAGTACGCGATGCTGCTGATGCGGGCCCTCATGGACGCGGGGGTCCGGGTCCCCGAGGACACGGCCGTCATCGGCGCCGACGATCTGATGCTGGGGCGGCTGCTGCGGCCTACGCTGAGTACCGTGCGCATCGCGCTGCCCTCCGGCCGTGAACTCGCGGCACTGGTCGACCGGGCGGTGCGCAA
This sequence comes from Streptomyces sp. NPDC005820, assembly GCF_040630255.1. Lineage (NCBI taxonomy): Bacteria > Bacillati > Actinomycetota > Actinomycetes > Kitasatosporales > Streptomycetaceae > Streptomyces > Streptomyces sp. NPDC005820. The sequence continues at coordinate 25,320 of NZ_JBEXXE010000079.1, read as the reverse complement.
CCCCGGCGCCGAGCCCGAGTCGCACCCCCTGTCCGGCGCAACTGTCGTGCACCGCGAGTCCAGTTGACCCCTGGAAGGTGCGCCCGACCGGACTAGGCTGTTAAATGCTCAACCACATGGGATGTCTGCGCCCCTGAGCAGTGCGTCCCGCGGGCCACCGATCGGAGAGCCATCCATGCCGCTGCTCGACCCCCAGACCTGGCAGACCTCGCAGTCCCGTGCCCTGACCGGCCCGCGGCACACCGTCACCGAGCCCGCCACCGGCGAACAGCTCGGCACCGTCGTCCTGGCCGCCGCCGCCGACGTGGCCCCGGCCGCCGCGGCCGCCCGCGCCGCCCAGGGCGATTGGGCCCGCCTCCCGCACTTCGTCCGCGCCGGGGTGCTGCGCAAGGCCGGCGACCTGTTCGCCGCGCACGCCGCGGAGCTGCGCGACTGGATCGTCCGCGAGTCCGGCTCCATCCCGGGCAAGGCCGACTTCGAACTGCACGTCGCCGCCCAGGAGTGCTACGAGGCCGCCGCCCTCGCCTCCCGCCCCGCCGGCCAGGTCCTGCCCAGCGAGGCGCCCAGGCTGTCGTACACCCGGCGGATCCCGGTCGGCGTGGTCGGCGTGATCTCCCCGTTCAACGCCCCGCTGATCCTCTCCATCCGCTCCGTCGCGCCCGCCCTCGCGCTCGGCAACGGCGTGGTCCTCAAGCCCGACCCGCGCACGGCGGTCTGCGGCGGACTCTCCCTGGCCGCCGTCTTCGCCGAGGCGGGCCTTCCCGAGGGCCTCCTCCAGGTGCTGCCCGGCGGCGCCGAGACGGGCGCCGCCCTGGTCGCCGACCCGCGCGTCCCGGTCATCTCCTTCACCGGCTCCACCGCCGCGGGCCGCGCGGTCGGCGAGGCCGCCGGACGCCACCTCAAGCGCGCCCACCTGGAGCTCGGCGGGAACTCCGCCCTGATCGTGCTGGAGGACGCCGACCTCGACGCGGTGATCTCCACGGCCGCCTGGGGCTCGTTCTTCCACCAGGGCCAGATCTGCATGACCACCGGCCGCCACCTGGTCCACGCCTCGCTCTACGAGGAGTACGTCGAACGGCTCGCCGCCAAGGCCGAGTCCCTGGCCGTCGGCGACCCGCACCGCGCCCAGGTCCACCTCGGTCCGCTCATCGACCGGGGCCAGCTCACGAAGGTGCACGGTCTGGTGGAGGCCAGCACGGCCGCCGGCGCGAAACTCGCCGCGGGCGGCACCCACGAGGACCTCTTCTACCGGCCGACCGTCCTCGCCGGCGTCGACGGGGCGACCCCCGCCTACGCGGAGGAGGTCTTCGGCCCGGTGGCCCCCGTCCGCTCCTTCACCACCCCCGACGAGGCCGCCGCGCTCGCCGCCGACAGCGCCTACGGCCTCTCCCTGGGCATCGTCACCCGTGACTCCGCCCGTGGCCTGGACCTCGCCGAACGCATCCCCACCGGCATCGTCCATATCAACGACCAGACGGTGAACGACGAGGCCGTGGCCCCCTTCGGCGGCGTCGCCGCGTCCGGCACCGGCGCCCGCTTCGGCGGCGAGGCCAACGTGGAGGCCTTCACCGACCTGCGCTGGACGACGGTGCGCGGCGACGTGGCCCCGTACCCGTTCTGAGACGCTGCGGCGCTGAAGCTCTGAGGCCTACTGCTCGGCCTGGGCCTGCTGCTCCGCCACCGACTTGCGGACCTCGTCCATGTCCAGCTTGCGCGCCTGCCCGATCACGTCCGCGAGGGCGGCCTCGGGCAGCGCGCCCGGCTGGGCGAACACGGCGACCCGGTCACGGACGATCATCAGCGTGGGGATCGACTGGATGCCGAAGGCCGCGGCCAGCTCCGGCTGCGCCTCGGTGTCCACCTTGCCGAACACCAGATCCGGGTTGTCCTGCGCGGCCTTCTCGTAGACCGGCGCGAACTGACGGCACGGGCCGCACCAGGCCGCCCAGAAGTCGATCAGGACGAAGTCGTTGTCCGTGACCGTCTGGTCGAAGTTCTCCTTGGTGAGCTCCACGGTGCTGCTCATGACCTGCAACCTTCTTCCTGGTGTGGGCTTGCTGCTGCACAACGCGGCCCGACGAGCGCGTATTCCGCGCCCCTACCCGTGTGGCCACCGCGCACACCACCCACCAGACTGACCCCATGACGGAATCGGAAACCATCGCCTACGACGTCGTGGTGCTCGGGGCCGGGCCCGTGGGGGAGAACGTGGCCGACCGCACCCGTGCGGCCGGCCTCACCACCGCGGTCGTGGAGAGCGAGCTGATCGGCGGCGAGTGCTCGTACTGGGCCTGCATGCCCAGCAAGGCCCTGCTGCGCCCGGTCATCGCCCGGGCCGACGCCCGGCGGCTGCCCGGCCTGCGCCAGGCCGTCCAGGGCCCCCTCGACGCGGCCGCTGTCTTCGCCCGCCGCAACTGGTTCACCGGCGACTGGACGGACGACGGCCAGGCCGACTGGATCGCCGGCATCGGCGCCGACCTGTACCGGGGCCACGGCAGACTGGCCGGCCCGCGCACGGTGACGGTCGGGGACCGGACGCTCACCGCCCGGCACGCCGTGGTCCTCTCCACCGGCACCCGCGCCGTTCTGCCCCCGCTGCCGGGCCTCGCCGAGGTACGGCCCTGGACCAGCCGCGAGGCCACCAGCTCCCAGACCGTGCCCGGCCGGCTCGTCGTGGTCGGCGGCGGAGTCGTCGCCACCGAGATGGCCACCGCCTACCAGGCCCTCGGCTCCCGGGTCACCGTCCTCGTGCGCGGCAAGGGCCTGCTGAACCGCATGGAGCCCTTCGCCGGCGAACTCGTCGCCGAGGCGCTCACCGAGGCCGGCGCGGACGTCCGCACCGGGACCTCGGTGGAGTCGGTGACCCGCACGGACGGCACCGTCACGGTCGTCACCGACGGCGGCGACCGCATCGAGGCCGACGAGATCCTCTTCGCCACCGGCCGCGCCCCGCGCACCGACGACATCGGCCTCGACACCATCGGCCTGGAACCCGGCTCCTGGCTCACCGTCGACGACAGCCTGCGCGTCGCCGGCACCGACTGGCTGTACGCGACCGGCGACATCAACCACCGCGCCCTCCTCACCCACCAGGGCAAGTACCAGGCCCGGATCGCGGGCGCCGCCATCGCCGCCCGCGCCGCCGGCACCCTCCTGGACGGCGCCGATCCCTGGAGCGCCCACGCCGCGACGGCCGACCACGAGACCGTCCCCCAGGTCGTCTTCACCGACCCGGAGGCCGCCGCGGTCGGTCTCTCGCTCGCCGAGGCCGAACAGGCCGGGTACCGGGTGCGCGCCGTCGACGTCGACATGTCCTCGGTGGCCGGTGCGGGCCTGTACGGCGAGGGCTACAAGGGCCGCGCCCGGATGGTCGTCGACCTGGAGGAGGAGATCCTGCGCGGGGTCACCTTCGTCGGCCCGGGCGTCGGCGAACTGATCCACTCGGCGACCGTCGCCGTCGCCGGCCGCGTCCCGATCGCCCGCCTCTGGCACGCGGTCCCCTCCTACCCGACCCTCAGCGAGGTCTGGCTGCGGCTGCTGGAGGCGTTCCGGGACAACTGAGCTACGGCAACGGGAAGTTCAGGGCCGCGGCCGCCGCCGACGGCGTCGGCTGGGCCCACCGCTCCAGCACCGCCTGGTTGGCGGAGAGGGAGCGCAGCTCGGCGCGGTCGAGGTACAGGGTGCCGTCGAGGTGGTCCGTCTCGTGCTGGACGATCCGGGCGGGCCACCCGCCGAACACCTCGTCCAGCGCCCGCCCGTGCTCGTCCTCACCCGTCAGCCGCACCTCGGCGGCCCGGGCCACCACCGCCTGGTAGCCGGGCACGCTCAGACAGCCCTCGAAGAACGCGGCACGGACCGGACCGACCGGCTCGTACGACGGGTTCACCAGCACCCGGAACGGCTGCGGCACCCGGCCGCGGGCCACCCGCACCTCCTCCGGCACCGGCGCCGGGTCCTCGATCACCGCGATCCGCAGCCCCACGCCGACCTGCGGCGCGGCCAGCCCGACACCGGGCGCCGCGTGCATGGTGACGCGCAACGCCTCGACGAACCGGGCCAATAGAGCCGGGCCGAGCTGACCGTCGTAGCGCTCGGTACCGGCGCGCAGGACGGGGTCGCCCGCCGCGACGATCGGCAACGGGCCGCCCGGGGCGAGGAGTTCCTCGACGCGGTCGGCAAGGGGCGTACGGGGACTGGGAGCTGCCATCGGGCCAGCATGCCACGACAGACGCCCGTGTGACGCAGGTCACGAGAACTCGCGGGAACTCACGCATCGCGCGATCCGACTACTGGACCGTCCCGGCTCAACACGTCCCCCCGACCCCGGAGTAGCCCGCCGATGACCACCGCTCCCTCGACTACGACAGACGAGGCCCCCGAGGCAGCCCCGGCCCCGGCGCCCAAGTCCCCCGGTCTGTGGGCCCCGTTGCGCCCCCTGGTCCTGCGCCTGCACTTCTACGCGGGTGTCCTCGTCGCTCCGTTCCTGCTGGTGGCCGCCGTCACCGGGCTCCTGTACGCGGGCTCGTTCCAGGCCGAGAAGCTCCTCTACGCGCATGAGATGACCGTGCCCGTCGGCGACACCAAGCTGCCGATATCCGAGCAGGTGGCCGCCGCCCGGAAGGCCCACCCCGAGGGCACCGTCTCGGCGGTGCGGCCCTCCCCGGAGGGCGACGCCACCACCCGCGTGATGCTCTCCGGCGTCGAGGGCGTCGACCCCGAGCACACCCTCGCCGTGTTCGTCGACCCGTACACCGCCAAGGTGCGCGGCGCGCTGGAGCAGTACGGCTCGACGGGCGCCCTGCCGGTGCGCACCTGGATCTCCGGGCTCCACCGCAACCTCCACCTCGGCGAAAGCGGCCGTCTCTACAGCGAGTTCGCCGCGAGCTGGCTCTGGGTGATCGCGGCCGGCGGCATCGCGCTGTGGTTCTCCCGCCGCCGCGCCCTGCGCAAGGTCCGCGGCACCAGCGGCCGGCGCCGCACCCTCGGACTGCACGGCACGGTCGGCGTCTGGGCCGCCGCGGGCTTCATCTTCCTGTCGGCGACCGGGCTGACCTGGTCCACCTACGCCGGCGCCAACATCGACGAACTGCGCACCTCCCTCAAGCAGGCCACCCCTTCCGTCTCGGCCGCGGTGAGCGGTGGCGGCGAGCACGCCGGCCATGAAGCGGCCTCCGGCTCGGGCGGCGACGGCGAGCACGGCGTCGGCCTCGACAAGGTCCTCGCCGCCGCGCGCGCCGAGGGGCTGGGCGACCCGGTCGAGATCGTCCCGCCCGCCGACGCCTCCTCGGCGTACGTCGTGAAGCAGGTGCAGCGCAGCTGGCCCGAGAAGCAGGACGCCGTCGCGATCGACCCGGCCACCGGCGAGGTCACCGACACCGTGCGGTTCGCCGACTACCCGATCCTCGCCAAGCTGACCCGCTGGGGCATCGACCTGCACACCGGCACCCTCTTCGGGCTGGTCAACCAGATCGCGCTGATGCTGCTGGCGCTCTCCCTGATCCTGCTGATCGTGTGGGGCTACCGCATGTGGTGGCAGCGCGGCCGCGGCTCCGCCTTCGGCCGCCCGATCCCGCGCGGCGCCTGGGCGCAGGTCCCGCCGTACGTCCTGGTCCCGCTGATGGCGGCGGTCGCCGTGCTCGGCTACTTCGTCCCGCTCCTCGGCATCCCGCTCGCCGGTTTCCTGGTGGCGGACGTGATCCTCGGCGAGCTGGCCCACCGACGCCAGGCGAGGGCGAAGGCGCAGGCCTGAGCCCGCGCACGCACACGGGAGCGGCCCGGCGGTGAAGTCCACCACCGGGCCGCTCCCGTGTCATGAGCCGGACCGGCCGGATCGGCCGGTTCAGTCCTCCGGGAAGTCCCCGGCCAGTGCCGAGGCGATCCGCAGATGCGGGCCCGCCTCCGTGTGCCGCCCCTGGCGCTCCAGGGTGCGGCCCAGCATCAGCCGGGCGTAGTGCTCCACCGGGTCGCGCTCCACGATCAGCCGCAACTCGGTCTCGGCGCGGCGCAGTTGGGCCGAGTGGTAGTAGGCGCGGGCCAGCAGCAGCCGGGGTCCGGTCTGCTCCGGCACCTCCTCGACCAGCGGCGCCAGCACCCGCGCCGCGGCGGTGTAGTCCCGCGCGTCGAAGAACAGCTGTGCGCGCTCCCAGCGCTCGGCCGGGGTTCCGTGGGCGTAGTACGCGGACTCGTTCGTCGCGTCGAACCCCGTGCCGTATGTCATGTTCACTCGTGACCTCCTTCGAGGCCGTCAACCGGAGGTGGTGGTTGAATATTCCACTACCCCTGGGTGGTGTCTTCGGGGGCCGGACCGAGCGGTACGTCGAGCAGGACCGCGAGTTCCTCGCTGAACGCCCGCGTCCGCTCGCCGTCCAGCCCGCCGAGCGGCTCCAGCAGCCGCTCCAGCAGCCCCTGTACGACCTTGACGGCCTGCAGGGTGACCTCCTCGCCCCGCTCGGTGAGGGCCAGTTGCACCGCGCGGGGGTCCCGGGGGTCCCGGGTCCGCTCGATCAGACCGGCGGACTCCAGGGCGCGGGCGAGCTTCGAGACGTAGAGCGGCTCGAGGCCGGTGTGGTCGGCGAGCCGGCGCTGGCTGGGGCGTTCACCGGCGCGCTGCATGCCGTACAGCGACGACACCAGGGAGTACTGCGCGTGGGTGAGTCCGAGCGGCGCCGTCGCCCGGTCCACCGCCACCCGCCACTTCGTCGACAGCCGCCACACCAGAAAGCCGGGCGTGGCCCGCTCGGAACCCTTGCTCATGGCCGATAGGTTACATGGCTACTATCCGGGGGCCGGCGCGGCCCGTGCTGGGTCAGTCGGTGCCGACTGTGCCGGTGCCCGGGTGTTCCATCCGGCCGAGCCAGGCGGTGAGCAGCGTCTCGAGCGAGGCGGCCTCGGCGGGCGTCAGCAGGTCCAGCAGGCGCCGTTCGTTGTGCATGTGGTCGGTGAAGGCCCGGTCGATCAGTTCGCGGCCGGGCTTGGTGAGGGCGACGATCCGGCCGCGCTGGTCGTCGGCGGAACGGCGGCGGGTGACGAGCCCGGCCCGCTCCAGCCGGTCGATCCGCTTCGTCATCGCGCCGGTGGTGACCATGGTGTGCGCCGCGAGCTCGCCGGGCGCCCGCTCGTACGGCTCACCGGCGCGGCGCAGTGCGCAGAGCACGTCGAACTCTCCCTCGCCGAGGCCGTAGCGGCCGTAGATCAGACAGAGTTCCTCGGTGAGCCGGTCGGCCAGGCGGTGCAGCCGGCCGATCACTCCCTGCGGGCTCACGTCCACGTCCGGGCGCTCCCGGCGCCAGTCGGCCTGGATGCGGGCCACGCGGTCCGGCGGTTCACCGTTCTGGTCCATGCGCCCATAATAGCTTCCCGGGAAGTTATATTGGCTTCCATGGAAGCCAATGTGCGCTGGGTAGCCCTGACCGCGGTCGCGCCGGTGGCCTGGGGTGCCACCTACTTCGTCACGCACGAGTTCCTGCCGGCCGACCGCCCCCTCTGGGGAGCCGCCCTGCGGGCGCTGCCCGCCGGGCTGGTCCTGCTGGCCCTGTGCCGACGGCGGCCGCACGGCGCGTGGTGGTGGCGGTCCGCCGTGCTCGGGCTGCTCAACATGAGCGTGTTCTTCGTCCTCGTCTACGCCGCTTCCCAGCTGCTTCCGACGAGCGTCGCCTCGACCGTGATGGCGCTGTCCCCGCTCACGATGATGCTCATCGCCTGGCCCCTGGTGGCCGAGCGGCCCCGGGGCACGCATCTGGCCGGCGCCGCCATCGGACTGGTCGGGGTCTGCCTCATGCTGCTCACGGGGGCGGAAGCGGCGAGCGTGCCGGGAGTGCTCGCCTCGGCCGCCGCCCTGCTGGTGTCGTCCTTCGGCCACATCCTCGCCAAACGCTGGAGCACCGGCACCGATGTGCTCGCCTCGACCGCCTGGCAGCTCACGGCCGGAGGCCTGTTCCTGCTCCCGGTGGCCGCAGCGGTGGAAGGCCCTCCACCCGCCGCCTCCACCCCGACCCTGCTCGCCTTCGCCTACGTCTCCCTCATCGCCACCGCCCTGGCCTTCGTCGCCTGGTTCACCGGGCTACGGCATCTGCCGGCGGGCACGGTCGGCCTGATCGGACTGCTCAACCCCGTGACCGGCGTCCTGCTCGGCACGGCGATCGCAGGCGAGGCGCTGACCGTCCGCCAACTGGCCGGCCTGACCCTGGTCCTCTCCGGAGTCACCCTGAGCCGCCCCCGCCGCGCACCTCACCGCAGGGAAGAGGGTGACGCCCGACGGCGTCGCGAGCGCGTCCTGGGACAGTGAGTTCTGGGCGCGCGCGCATCCACACTCGTCCTGGCCGGTGCGCTCGACCAGCTGCCCTGTGTCCGCGGTCTGGGGCTCTCGTGCTGGACGTATTCCCCGCGCAACCCGGCCGAGGGGGTGCATCTGCCTATTCGCCGTCCTGTGACTGTGACTGGGACTGCGACGCGTTCGGCTGTTCGTCCGAAGTGGTCGATGAGCCCCTGCCGTTGGCCATGGGCTCCTTGGACGGCCCGGGCCGGTCCGTTGCTGTCGGATTGACGACCTTCGGTGTCGACGACGCCTCCGCGCCCTGTTCGGGCTTCTCATCCGTCGCGCTTGCGTCCTCGCCCTGTTCGGACGACTGCGTGGGCGGGTCGGGCTCCGCGGGCTTCGTGCGGTTCAGGTCGAAGGTGCCGGTGAAGCCCATGAAACGGGCCCAGATCCGCGGCGGGAAGACATTGCCGCGGATGGAGTCGGCGCCGCCCACGTCAGAGAGGGGGAGGAGCCGGCCCTGGCCGGGCTTGTTGCGGAAGAGGGTGATCGCGGTCGACAGTTCCTTGGTGTAGCCCACGAACCAAGCCGACTTGGTCAGATCGTCGGCGCCGGTGGCCACGGACGCGGAGCCGGGGACGATGGACTGGGTGCCGTTCTGGAGGGCCACGTCCTGCAGCACCCTGGTGACCTTCTCGGCCACCTCGGCTTTGAACGCGACTCGGGGACGCGGGCGATCGAGACCGCCGACCGGCTTGCCGTGCCTGAGCATTCGGGACACCGAGTACGGGTCGTTCTGCTCGCCCGCGTTGGCGAAGGTCGCGTAGGCGTCGGCGACTCGGATGGCGCTGGGTGTCGACGTGCCTATCGGGAAGGTCTGCTCCAGGGGAGCCATGCTGCTCTTCAACAACCCGGCCTTCACCGCAGTGTTCCGGATCGGAACCCAGCCGATGGCCTTGCCCAGTTGGACGAAGGGCGCATGGGCCGAGGTCACCAGAGCGTTTCGCATGTCCGCGAGGCCGGGGGGAGGCGTGTATCCCGAATACTGTATGGGCCGGGCGGGCCGCTCGCCGTCGAGGAAGGCGGCGAGCGCGAAGGGCTTGAACACCGACCCGGCCGCCACACCGGCGGTGTCCGCGTTGTCGGTGAAGTGCTTGGTGGCGTCCGAGCCGCCGTACAGGGCGAGTAGGGCGCCGTCCTCGGGCCGCACGGCGGCGGCGCCGACCTCGACATAGCGATCGGTGGAACGATTCTTCGGGTCGAGGCCCCGGCTGGTGACCTCCTTGACGGCCTGCTGCAGCCGCCGCACCTTGTCCTTCTCGAAGGTGGTGTGGATCCGGTAGCCGCCCCGCGCGAGGTCCCGGTCGGTCAGCCCGGTGCGCTTGCCGATGTAGGCGTTGGCGACGTTGACGAGATAGCCGGTCTGGCCGGCCAGGCTCGTCGCCACCGACGCCTTCTTCGGCTCAGGGAACGTCCGGTACGTGGCCCGCTCCGCCGGGGTCATCCGTCCGACCGCGACCTCACGGTCCAGGATCCAGCTCCAACGCGCCACCGCGCGGGCGTGGTTGGCCGCGCTGAGCGAGGGGTCGTACTGTTCCGAGCCCTTCAGCGTGGACGCCAGCATCGCGGCCTGGCTGGGGTCGAGGTCCTTGGCCGGGATGCCGTAGTACGCGTACGCCGCGGCCTGGATCCCGTACGCCTGACGGCCGAACCAGCTGTTGTTGAGATAGCCCTGGAGGATCATGTCCTTGCTCTTGGTCCGGCTCACCTTCAGGGCGATGAAGAACTCCTTGACCTTGCGGGTGTAGGTCTGCTCCTGGGACAGATAGGTGTTCTTCACATACTGCTGGGTGATGGTCGAACCACCCTGGACATCCTCGCCCTTGGCCATGTTGACGACCGCGCGTAACTCACCGGTGAGCGAGACGCCGGGATCGCTGTAGAAGCTCGCGTTCTCCGCCGCCACCACCGCGTTGCGCAGGGAAGCGGGTATCTGGGACAGCGGCACGATCTGCCGGTTCACCGCCCCCACGGCCACCATCTGGCTGCCGTCGGCCCAGTAGTAGACATTGGCCTCCTGCCGTACCGCCGCGTTCTCGTCCGGTATGCCGACCTGCGCGTACACATAGGCGAAGAGCCCGCACAGGCTGCCGACGGACAGCAGAAAGCCCCCGAGGAGCAGCCGCCACGAGGGCAGCCACCGGCGGAGGCCCGTTCTGCCCTGCCGCGGGTAGTCGATCAAGCGCCTGCGGCGGGAGTCGGCCGCACGGTGTTTTCCCGCCGAGGGCGAGGACGGTTTCTGCCACGGGGACTTGCGCATCGTGGGGACTCCTCTTCCGGACAGCCGCCCCGGAAGGCAACGGCATCCGCGGGTGGTCCGCGCTCCGCGCCGCGAACAGGGCGAGAACGCGAACGGTCGTCAGGAGAGGCTGGCGAGGCCATGTGATCGCACCTGGTTCTGAAGGTCACGAGACCGTAACGGCGGGCATGAGGCGTCTCGCCGCGCCCGCCCCCTCTCGCGCAACACCCGTCCCGGAGACCGCGGTTACAGAACCGAGACGAAACGAACCTGGGACGGTCTTCGGCCGGTGATCACATGTTCGCCCTACGGGACGGACCCGGGCCGGCAGGGCCGCCGGACGGCTGGCAGGGGCCCGCCGGACAGGCGTGGCCCCGTTCTTTCGGGGCCGGTGACCGATCGGCGAAGGCGAAGGAGAGAAGGCATTGGGCAGGCATGCACTTCCGCGTGGCAGGAACGGGAGTTACGGGAGGACGGTCCAGCGGGTGGCCGTGATCGCGGCTCCGGTGGTGGCCGCGATCACGGTGACCGCCACCTCCGCCTCGGCGGCGAGCGGCCTGACGGCGGCCGACAAGGCGATGGCCGGGAAGCTGAACCAGCGGGTGGGCGCCGCCGAGTTGGGCACCAATGTGGTGGGCGAGGTCCGGGACGTCGCCTCGGGGCAGACGGTGTGGTCCAAGAACGGCACGAAGGGGCTGATGCCCGCGTCCACCAACAAACTGGCGACCGCGGTCGCCGCGCTCACCGTGCTGGGTCCCGGTCACACTGTGCAGACCAAGGCCGTCTACCGTTCCGGCGCGGTGTATCTGGTCGGCGGCGGCGATCAGCAGCTCAGCTCCGCCGACCTGAAGAGTCTCGCCACGGCCACCGCCAAAACCCTGAAGGCCAAGGGCCACCGCTCGGTGCGGCTGATGTTCGACGACCACCTGTTCGCCGCCCCGAGTCTCGCCACCGGCTGGAACAGCGGTTACTACCCGGACACCGTCGCTCCGGTACGGGCCCTGCGGATCGCGGGGGACGAGACCCAGGACACCGCGCTCGCCGCCACCAAGTACTTCGCCCAGCAGCTCACCGCGAACGGCATCACGGTGGGAAAGCCCGCACGCGCCAAGACACCGTCGGGCAGCACGGCTCTGGCCTCCCACAAGTCCAAGCCGCTGTCGACGACCGTGCAGTACATGCTCAAGTACAGCGACAACGACATCGCCGAGGGCCTGCTGCGGCTCACCGCGCTCGGCCAGAAGCGGGCAGCCACCTTCGCGGGCGGCACCGCCGCGGTCCGCGCCGTGCTCGTCAAGTACGGGATACCGCTCACCGGTGTGAAGCTGTACGACGGCAGCGGCCTGTCCCGCAGCGACCGGATGACCGCCGACGCGCTCTCCGCCATCGCCGGGCTGGCCGTCGACACCCGCTACCAGGCCAAGCTGTGGCCGATCCTGAAGGGGCTGCCGGTGGCGGGCGTCGACGGCACCCTCAGCACCTCCTACGACCGTTTCACCACCGCACCCGCCTCCTGCGCCGTGGGAGAGGTCGACGCCAAGACCGGCTCCCTGACGGGTGTGTCCGCCCTGGCCGGGGTCACCAAGGGCGCGGACGGCCGCTGGAAGAGCTTCGCGTTCGTCGAGAACGGCGTGTCACCCACCGCCACCGTCAAGCACGCGCTGGACGGCCTCGCCGCCACGGTCGAGGGCTGCTGGTAGCAGCGACCGCAGCACCGGCGAAGCCGCCGGCGGCCCCTTTCCTCCCCGGCCGATGACGAGGCCGGGGAGGAACCCCCGGCCTGGGGCGGCCCGCCGGCGCCGGACAAGCCGCCGGCCAAGGCCTACGCCGACGCGGCCGGGGCGCCGGCGGAGGTGGACGACAACCCGATCATCCGCAGCCCGAGCAGCGCGGGCACCGGCCAGCCCGTCGACTTCGCGTGCTTCAAGGGCTTCCTCCACGATGTGCGTGGCCCGTCCACCGGCTCTCCGTGAGGTGCGGCTCAGTTGGCGTCGCGGATGCTGGTCGCGATGCCGTTGCTGATCACGACCTCCGCGTCGAAGCCCTTCTTGGCGGCCTTCTCCAGTTGGGCTTCGGTGCACTCGACGCCGCCCTCACCGCCCGGCCCGGTGTTCACGGCGTCGCAGATGTCGTCGTAGCCCACGATCTTGGTGTCCTCGGAGACGAAGAACTCCTGCTCGGTGCCCTTCGAGTCGGAGACCGTGTACGTGCCCGGCGCCAGGTAGGAGACGACGCCGAACCAGGTTCCCGAGACGCCCTTGGTGGAGCCGGACGACGAACTGGAGCCCGAACCCGAGCCGGAGGACCCGGAGGACGAGGACCCGGAGGACGAGGAGCCGGAGGACGAGGAGCCGGAGGACGAGGAGCCGGAGGACGAGGACCCGGACGACGAGGACCCGGAGGACGAGGAGCCGGACGACCCGGAGCCGGTGCTCTGCTGGGTGGCGGGCCGCTCGGTCACCAGGGTCGCCGTCCCGTTCGTCATCTCCACGTCGGCACTGACGGCGCCCTTCTTGGTGGCCGCTGCCAACTGGTCCAGCGTGCAGGGCGCGTCCGCCTCGGAGCTCGCCTCGCCGCATATCGTGCCGGCGCCGTAGACCTTGGTGTCGTCGGCCACCAGGAACTGCTGGTCGTCCTTGCCCGTCACGGACACGATGTACTCGCCCGCGGCGAGATAGGTGACCTTGCCGTCCTTGAACGTACCGCTGACGCCCTTGGAGGTCTTGGAGCCCGCCGCGTTCGCCGCGTCCGCCGACGCTCCCGTTCCGCTCGTGTCGGACGAGGCGTCGGTGCCGTTCTGGCACGCCGTCATCAGCAGTCCGGCTGTGATCGCGGCGGTGGCGACAACGGCGGTGCGCAGGTGGCGGTTCATCAGGGGTGGTTCCTTCCGAGTGGTGCTGACAGCAGGGCGCCGGCGGCGTTGTGCGCCGGCGTCCCGTTCTTGTGCTGGGTATGGGGTGTTGGGGAGTCGCGGGGAGTCGGCCCGCCGGGTCAGCCCCGGGCCACGGCGATGGATCCCGCGAGCCGCTCTCCCGCCTCGTAGATCATGTACGGGACGCCGCCGTCGGTGCCGAAGGCAGGCGCCGCGGCGCGTCCGTTCTCCGGGGCCGCGCTGCGCGAGTTGTAGAAGACGCCGAGGTGGTTGCGCTTGCTGAAGTCGTTGCCGACTTCGGTGATCATGATGTCGCCGCCGCTGGACTTGTCCTTGTTGTAGACGACATAGGTGCTGTCGTCGCGGTGGAGGAGGTGCGGACCGCCGACGTTGACGGCGCCGACGTCGCTGTGCCGGATCAGCGGCTGCTGGTCGAACGTCCAGTCGCGGCCGTCCGCGGACCAACCCCAGTGGATGTCACGGTGGTTGGTGGTGTTGTTGAGCATGAAGACCATCACGTAGCGGGCACCGCGTGCGGGCAGGTCGTGACGGAAGACCCGGGCGTACGACGTCTCCGTGGTGCCCGCCGGGAGCATGGACGCCGACAGCACGACCTTGTCGTACGTGAAGTTGATCCCGTCGGCCGAGCGGGCCAGCCGGGTCGTGGTGTTCTCTCCGTGGAAGTACAGCCAGAACTCCTTGGCGGCCTGGTTCCACAGCACATGGGGCGACGAGACATGGGTGACGGAGTAGTGCGGTGACCACTTGTTGGAGACGATCGGGTTCGACGGGTACTCCGTGAACGGCCCTTCCAGTGAGTCGCCGTAGGCCAGACAGATCCCACCGGGCGCGTCGTGCGGCGCGTAGTACAGGTAGTAGCGGCCGAGCGGGGAGCTCAGCTTGTCGTAGACGCCCCGGACGCACGGGAAGATGATCTCGCCGGTGGGGTTGTACTTGAGCTGGGATGCCGTCAGCAGCGTGCGGACGTAGGTGTAGTCCGGGAAACCGGCGGGCGCGGCGGCGGCGGGCTGGGTGCCCAGGGCGGTCCCGACGGTGAGCGCGGCTCCGGCGGCGGCACCGGCGCGCAGGAAGAGACGCCGGTCGAGGTGTTGCTCGTGCATGGTGGGCTCCGATGGCAGAAGGGGGCTCAGAGGGAGATGGCGGCGGTGACGCACAGGCCGCCGAGGGCGACCGCCCAGACGTACGGCAGGGTGCGCACCATGACCTGTTGGGGAGTGACGCCCGCGTACTGGGCGCTCCACACGGTCTGTGTGCTGGTGGGGTCGGCGACACCGAAGACCTGGTTGTACGAGGTCGCCATGCCGAGGACGGCGGCCGCGGGGTAGATGCCGGTGGCGATGAGGACGCCGGCGATGCCCGCGCCCAGCCCGAACACGTTGAGGGGGCCGCGGTAGAGGCACAGCGGGACGAGGAGAGTGAAGACGAGGACGAACAGCACGGGGTTCTGCGGGCTGACCGCCTTGACGAGCGGTTCGAGCGCGTCGACGGCGCCGGGCAGTTTCACGGCCGCGAGCAGGATGCCGATGGCGATGAACAGGGCGATCGGCGGGGCGGCCACCTCGAAGCCGCCGTACAGGGTGCGCAGCAGCCGCTTGTTCATCTCGCCGGGCCGGGTCGTGGTGACCAGCGTGTACAGGACGCCCGCCGACAGCGAGGGGATGATGGCGACTTCGAGGCCCAGGGCGAGGACGAGCGGGACGGCCGGGGCGAGCAGCGCGTACCAGGGCGCGTCTCCCAGCTCCGCGCGGCGTGAACGGGCCGTCGTGTCCCCGGACGTGAGCGACCAGGCGTGCTCGGTGCCCCGCCGTCGGGTCTCGACCAGGACGAATGCGAGGGCGGCGACCAGGGCGAAGGGGAAGAGCTTCACCATGAAGCCGCGCACGGTCGGTATCGGCAGGTCCAGCGCGGTGGAGAAGAACTGCCACACCGGCAGCTCGAAGGGGATGCCCACGGCGATGCCCATCAGCACCGTGCCCGCGGCGGTCACCCTGGGCACGCCGACGGCGATCATGGCGGGGATGCCGATGATGCCGGCGAGCATGGCGGCGGGTGCCGACCCGGTGACCGTTCCGACGAGGGCGGACACGGCGAGGACACCGAGGGCGACCACGGTCGGGCGGTCACCGCCGAACTCGACGATCTTGCGGACGAGCGTGCCCGCGACACCGGTCTCGTCGAGGAGCTTGCCCAGCCAGGAGCCCAGAATGATCGCGACCACGGTGGCGGCCAGAGCCGGCGCGCCTTCCTGGAGGACGGTGTCCAGCACGCTGTTCTTGCCGGTGAGCGGTGCTCCGGCGAGGAGGGCGATCACGACGGCGAGCAGCACCAGCGCGAAGGCGGTGGGCAGTCTTCGGGTGAGCATCAGGCCGACGCCGGCGGCCATGACGAGGAGGATGACGACACCCATGGGTCAGTTCTCTCTTCTCTGTCTGCCGGGCCGGGTGAGCGCCGTGCGCAGCGCGGCGGTGAGGAGCAGGGGGCTGCGGCCGAGCCCGCAGACGGTTCTGGCGTAGGCGTGGGCGGCGACCTCTTCGGCACCGGCGACATGGCCTGACACGCGGTGGCGGCCGAGGCGCAGCACGGTGTGGCCGAGCGCCCGCTTCAGCGCGGCCTTCGCCGGGCCGTGGTGGAGGTGGGCGTGCACGGCCTCGTGGGCGAGCGCGGCCGCGCGCACCGAGCCCGGCGGGTACCAGGCGCGCCAGCCGAGGGCGTCGACCAGCTCCTCGGCGCGTGCGAGCGTGTCGGTGTAGAGCTCGACGGTCGGGGGTCGTGAGGTGTAGCGGGCGAGCAGCATCCGCTCCAGGCCGTCGTCCCGCTCGATCACGCGCGCGGTGGACGGGACGGGGGCGAGCCGGGACCCGAACGCGTCGGCCCGAGTGGCCCATTGGCGCAGCAGCCGACGGTCGCGGCCCTCGTGGGTGGGCGTGGCGGCCAGGAGCCGGACGGCCCATTCGACGTCGTCGATTGACGCGAGGTCTGTCACATCGGTTTCCCGATGTCCGAGGTGAGGGGTCGTCATGGCCGCTCCTCCAGGACTGCGACCACCGGCTCGTCGGCCGCGCGGGTCCGCAGCTCGGTGTGGGCCAGTGCGAGCAGCGGCTGCGGGTCGAGGACGCCGGACAGGTCGGCGATGCGGGAGCCGAGCAGCAGCCGCAGGGCGGGGGCGCGTACCCCGCCGTCGCCGTACGAGGTGGACTCGCCCACCAGCCGGGCGAGCACCTCGGGGGCGCCGGCCACGGTGGTGCTCTCCACACGGGCGTCGTCGGCGTGGTGGCGTACGACGCCGTCCATGTCGACGATCCGTATGGGGCGGCGGGTCGGCCGCAGACGGCGGTGCGTGTGGGTGCCGTAGACGGTGTGGGTGGCGGTGCCCGCCAGGACGTGGACGTCCGTGGGGTCGGTCCTGAGGCTGGCCGCCGCCGCGCGGAGTCGCTCGGTGGCGTCGGCGAGGTGGGCTCGGTCCTGGGTGCGCAGTTCGGTGGCGCCGGTCGCGACCGCCCGTACGGTGTGGGTCTGCGGGTCGACGGTGACCTCGACCTCGACGGCCTCGGCGGCGGCGCCCTGGGCGACGACCGCCCGCTCCGCCTCGGCGCGGACGGCGAGGATCTGTTCCTGCGAGGCGCCGGGCACGATCCGCTCGATCTGTTCCCGTACGAGCGCGAGGGCGACGCCGAGGGGGCTGATGACCTCGTGGTGGCGGGCGATCCGGCCCTCCATGCCGCTGGTGTGGGCGAGGTGCGGGGTGACGGACGCGGCCCCTCCGCCTCCGCCGACGAGGACGGCCGTGTCCCTGGCAAGGCGGTAGTCGCGCATCATCGCGTCCACCACCGTCTTCACCTGGGCGATTCCTGCGTCGAGGATGCGGGTGGCCGCGGTCGCGACATCGGTGCCGAGCAGGGCGGCCAGCGGTGCGAGCGCCGCGCGCGCGGTCTCCGGGTCGCCGTGGGCGAAGTCGTCCGTGGGGACGCGGCCGAGGGCGTTCGCGGCGCAGGTCATGGTGACGGCGAACCGCCCGCCCGCCGCGTCGAGCACGGCGTAGTCGGCGGGGTCGCCGTCCAGGGGCCGGACGGTGTCCACCGTGGCGCCGCGCAGCTGGTCGGGGGAGGCGAAGCAGGCGTACGGCAGCCCCGCGATATGGGCACTGCGCGGTCCCACGCCCGTCACCCGGCCCTCGCCGATCCGCACCATGGAGCCACCGCCGACGCCGACCGTGCGCACGTCGAGGGCGTTCAGATACGAGGTCCTGCCGAGGACGGTGGCGTGCCGGACGGCGACCCTGCCGCGGCGTACGACGCTGATGTCGGTCGAGGTGCCTCCGGTCTCCAGGAACACGCCCTCGCTCACCCGCTCCCGCAGCAGAGCGCCCGCGACTCCGGCGGCCGGTCCCGACAGCACCGTCAGAAGCGGTCGGCGGCGCATCTCGTCGAGGGCCATCACGCCGCCGTCGCAGCGCATCACCATCAGGGGCGCGGTCACGCCCGCCCTGGTGATGGAGGCCTCGACGAGGCCGGCGGTGGCCAGCATGCGGGGCATGATCGCCGCGTTGACCACGGCGGTGCGGGTGCGCTTGCGCAGCCCGTACAGCGAGGTGATCTCGTGCGCGGCGGTCATCGGCAGCCCGTACGGCCGTGCCGCGTCCAGGACGGCCTGCTCGCCCTCGGGCCGGTCGACGCTGAACGGCTGGCTGGCGACGAGGACTTGAGCGCCCACGTCCTTCAACTGCTCGACGGCGCGGCGGACGGCTGAGGTGTCCTCAGGGTCGGCGACATGCGCGTAGGCCAGCGGGAGCCTTTTGCCGGGGGCGAGTTCGAGCTTGGCGAACGAGGCGAGGCGGCGGGTGAACACCGCTGAGGGGCCGGTCCCGATGCCGATCAGTCCGACGGTCGCCACGTCGCCCTCCAGCAGGGCGTTGGTGGCCTGGGTGGTGCCGTGTGCCAGGAAGGCGACGTCGGTCGGGGCGTGGCCGGTCTGTGCCAGGAGCCGGTCGAGCGCCTCGACGACTCCGTGCGCGACGCCGTCGGCGTGCTGGTGGCTGGTGGGGACCTTGACCTGCCCCAGGAGTTCGAGGGTCGTGGCGTGCACGGCCACGGCGTCGGTGAAGGTTCCGCCCACGTCGATGCCGACGCGGATGCGGGATGGGTTCATGCCAGGGCACCTCCTTGTGCTGGATCGGTTCGCGCGGCCTGCCGCCGGGCACGGCGAAGGGAGCCTCCGCGCCGGGAACTCCCTTCCGGGGGCGTGCTCAGTAGCCGCGTACGTCCGGCCAGTGGCGTTGCACTCCGTCACGGTCGAGCAGCCGCGCGAACTCCTCGAACCGCCGGTCGTCGGCCTGGACCTGGTGCGGCTCGACGTCCTCGGCGACGCAGTGGGCGGCCAGTGCACCGGCGACCTCGCCGACGTTCCACTCGACCGGGTGGAGCCGGTAGCAGCCGTTGGTGATGTGGGTCGTGCCGATGTTCTTGCCCGCGGGCAGCAGATTGCGGACCCGTCGCGGCAGCAGCGCCCCGAGGGGGATCTCGAAGGGCACCGAGCCGATGTCGATGTAGTTGTCGCCGCCGGTCGAGGGATGCAGGTCGATGCGGTACCCGCCCACGCCGACGGAGTCCCGGTGCCGGGTGCCGCCGTACGGACCGACGAGGTCGATCGCCACATCGTGCTCGGTGACCGTGGTGACGGCCTTGATCCGGCGGGACTCGCGGACGTACGCCGCCTTGGCCAGGCCGTCCGCCGTGCCGGTCACGTCCGGGCGGATCCGCAGGCCAGGGAAGCCGGTGCCGCCGTCCGGGCGCGGTGCCTCGGTCTGCAGCCAGTACAGCAGTGACAGCGACAACTGCCGTGCCTCGCGCAGCGCTTCGGCCTGCTGTCCGATGTACGGCTTGAGCCAGTAGTCGTTGAGCGGCCAGTTGACGAGGGTGATGTCGGAATCGAAGGCGCCCGGCGTGTGCAGTTTGCGGGCGAGGACACGGCGAAAGCCCCACAGTTCCTTGTCGCCGGCGTCGGCGCTCTGGTCGGCCAGGACACCGAGCGGGTCGAGATCGGGGTTCGGTACGAAGGTCCGTGGCGTCGGCTCCAGTGTGCGCGGGTCGGGCGCGGTGAAGCCGAGCAGTGGGCCGGGCCAGAACGCGGGCCGGTAGGCGCGCCAGAAGCCGAAGTCCTCCGGCCGGTCGATCGTGTGGTCCTCGCCCTCGTGGTGGGAGAGCGCGAAGCACACCGTGATGCCCTGCTGGTTGAGGGGCTGGGCCTCGTCCGGGGCGTGCGGTTCGTCGAACTCGGCGCGCGACTCGGCCCCGTTCGCGTGCTCGACGCCCGCGAGCCGGAGCAACTCGCCGGTCTCGGTGGCGTCCAGGACATAACGCGCCGTGAGGGTGCGATGCGTCCCGTCGCGCAGGTCCCGCAAGGTCACCGACCGTACGACGTCATCGCCGGACTCGGCGGAGACCGGCCGGTGCTCGGTGAGTACCGTCAGCCGGCCTGCCGCCCGGTGGGGTGCGAGCATGCCCTCCAGGACGGCGAGGGCGACCCTCGGCTCATGGCAGAGCTTGCTGACGCGGCCCGCCCCGGGGTTGAGGTCGGTGAGTGCCAGGGCCTCGGCCCGCAGCGGGTACCAGTGGCGGTAGTACCGCCGGATCTCCTCCCGCAGCCGCCGGTACGAGGCGGTCGTACCGAACCGTTCGACCCACGGGTGTTCGTCGGGCGGTACGGCCTGGCTGGTGAGCTGGCCGCCGATCCAGTCCGTCTCCTCGGTGAGGACGACGCTGCGTCCGGCCCGGCAGGCGGCGAGCGCGGCGGCCACACCACCGAGGCCGCCGCCCACGACGAGGATGTCTGCTTCGGATAACACGGGCTTCCTTGCTACTTAACCAGGTTCATGACAGAAGAGGAGGGAGGAGGGGGGCGGTTCCGTGCGGACCGTGCTCAGCGACCGACAGGCGGCGGTCCGGTCGTCGGGCCCGGCCGGAAGACACAGCCGACGAGCGGCTCGCGCGCCTCCTCTCCCGCGACGAGCGCGGCCAGCAGCCGCACGGCCGCGGCGCCCAACTGCGGCCGTGGAATGTCGAATCCGGTCGGGACGGGCTCGCTCGCCAGATCGGCGGGCGGACTGCCGAGCAGAGCGAGGGACACCTCCCCGGGGCAGTCGAGGCGCGCCTCGCGCACGGCGCAGAGCAGGCCACGCCAGACCGCTCCGGTATCGGTCTCCTCCGCGACGAAGGCCGTCACCCCGTCGTCGGTCCAGGCGCGCAGCAGGTCGGGTGTGAGCTCCCGCTGCGGATCCGCGGACCGGAAGACGCTCGTGGGCCCGGAGGACAGACCCGCCGCCTCCAGCCCTTCCAGGAAGCCGCGCTGACGGTCCGCCGAGGCGAGCGCGTCGTCGTCCTCGCGGACGAGGACGATCCGCCGATGGCCCAACTCGGCCAGATGACCCACGACTTCACGGGTGGCCTCGACATAGTCCGCGCCCACCGATGCCACGCCCTCCAACTCCTCGCGACGGCCCAGGTGCACGACCGGGAAGCCGTCCTCGACCAGCCGCTTGAGCTCCGCCCGGGGCGTGTGCCGCCCCATGAAGAGGCAGCCGTCGGCCAGTCGCACCCGGCCCAGGGCGTCGGGACCCGCGGCCCCCGCGCCGCCGGTGCTCGACCCGGTGAACAGCACCAGGTCGTAGCCGAGCGCCGCCGCCTCGCGCTCCACGCCGACCAGGAAGGGGTAGTACGAGTGCTGTACATCGGTGGGGAACGTGGCGGTGAAGCTGAACACGCCGAGGAGGTTGTTGCGGGCGGCGGCCAGCCGCCGGGCGGCCGGGTCGGGCACGTACCCCAGGCTGCGGGCTGCCTCCAGGACCCGTCGGCGGGTCGCCTCGGAGATGATCCGCCCCTTGCCGTCGGGATTCGGGGAGAGCACCAGGGACACGGTCGCCTGGGACACTCCCGCGACCCGGGCGACCTCGGCCTGCCGTGGGCGTGCCGTACGTCCGGCCGACGCGGGCGTCCGACCGGGCCGCTTCCTGGGTTCCACGGTGCCCTCTCCTCCTCCCGTTAATGCGTATTACGTAATGCGTATGAACGCTGACTGTACCACCCGCCCGGCGGGTCGAAGTCCGAGCGACGGCCCAGCAGGGGGTTCTCTTGAGCGGGGCCCCGTCGTGCGCCGCGGGTGGAGCCTGTTATAGGGTCCCTCCGTCTCCGGCTACCGAGTGAGGGTGTGCTGGTACGCAGAGTGTCGGAGGGGCGGCGCGTGAGGGGGTCTCAGGTGGGCGACGGCGGGTTCGTCGAGCAGGACGAAGCACGGTTGGAGGCGATGACCCTTGAACCGCTCCTGACCCGGGACTACGAGACGCGCCCCTCACTCGTCTACGAGAGGCTCAGGCAGCGGCACGGTCCGGTCGCGCCGGTCGATCTCCTGGGCGTACCCGCCTGGCTGGTCCTGGGCTACCGGGAAGCGCTCGAGGTACTTCAGGACGACAGCGGGTGGCCGAAGGGGCTGGAGAACTGGCGGGCCCGCTCCGAGGGCAGAGTGCCGAGCGACTGGCCGCTCGGGCCCTCTCTGGAGGTCAACCATGTGCTGATCCAGGGCGGTCCTGGGTATCGGCCGCTGCGGATGGCCTGGGACACGGCCCTCAGGCCGTTCCAGGACCCGCGCCACCCCCAGGCGAAGCGGCTGAAGGCGGCTGTCACCGCCTACGCCGACGACCTGATCACCTTGGTGGGCCAGGCCGGAGGCACGGGCCTGGCAGACCTGTCCGCCCAGTTCTCCCGGCCGCTGCCGCTGATGGTGGCCAGCCATCTGCTCGGTTTCCCCGGTTCGCAGGGTGACGACGCGCTGATGGACATGTGGCGCGTGCTCGACGCGGGTCCGGACGCGGAGCCCGCGCTGGAGCGGCTGCTCGCGGCACTGGCTGAACTCGCGGCGGTGAAGCTGAGGACGCCGGGCGACGACTTTCCCTCCTACCTGCTGGCCGCGCACCCCGACCTGTCGCTCGACGAGCTCGCCCGCGAGCTGTTCATGCTGCTGGGCATGACCTCCGACCACGTCGGCATCCTCATATCCAACACGGTGGTCGAGGTTGTCTCGGGCGAGGGAGGCGTGCGTGCCAGCCTGTCCGCCGGGATGGTCCGGGAGACCATGAACCGGGTGGTGATGCGGAAGCCGCCCTTGGTGAACTTCGTACCGCGATTCGCCGCGAAGGACACTCCGCTCGGGAACTACACGATCCGGGCGGGCGACCCTGTATGGGTCTCCTCCTCGGCGGCACACTCCGACCCGCTCTTCGCCGACCACGTGGCGCGGGGCACCACGGTCAGCACCCGAGCGCACCTGTCCTGGGGTGCGGGACCCCGTCAGTGTCCGGCGCGCGAGCTCGCGTCGACGGTCGCCGCCGTCGGAGTGAGCCGGCTGTTCGAGCGCTTCTCCGACCTGGCCCTCGCCCTCCCCGTCGATCAACTGCCCTGGCGTTCCTCGCCCTTCATGCGGGGCTTGCGCTCGCTGCCCGTACGGTACGAACTGGCCGCGCTGCCCGAGCAGCCTCCCGCGCACGCTCTGGTCGAAGAGTCTGCCGGGACGACAGAGCCTGGTCCGATCGCCCGGCAGCGTTCGTCGCTGTGGCGCTATCTGACGGGCCTGATCGGCGTCGGCTGACCCGCGGGGACGACGGAGTCGCCCGCCACGAGGCGCCACGCGACTGTCACCCGTCGTCGGCCAGGTCAGTGTGGCTCGCGTACGACCGCCACACCCCCCGCGGGAACGGTGACCGACCCGGTGACGTCCTTTCCGGTGAGGAGTTCGACGCCCTCGGCGGGAACCTCGGCGCCGCTCCCGCCGTGGTCGATCAGGAACAGGTAGTCGGCGTCGGGGCCGGTGCGCCGGACGGCCTCGACACCGGCCGTCGGGGTGGCCAGGACCGGCTGGACGCCGGCCTCGTCGCAGACGCGGCCGAGCAGGGCGGCGAGCGTCACGGGGTCGGGGCGAGTCGCGATGTACCAGGCGGTCCCGCCACCCGGGGTGTGCCGGGTGACGGCCGGCACGTCCTTCAGCGGCCCGTCGGCGTAGAAAGCGATCGGCTCGGCTCCCGCGAGCCGGACACGCTCGGACCACAGGGTGGCGCAGGCGTCCGGCGGGACCGCCCCGGTGAGCTGCAACGCCTCGCCCGGCAGCAGCGGAAACAGTTCGTCGGCGCGCACCCCGAGGACGTCGCGGAAGGCCCCCGGGTAACCCCCGAGCCGGACGTGGCAGTTCCCGTCCACCGCGCCGCTGTGGAAACCGACGGCCAGCGTGCCGCCGCGCTCGGCGAAGGCGGTGAGGTTCGCGGCGCCCGCGTCGTCCACGAGGTACAGGCTGGGGGCCAGGACCAGCCGGTACGCCGACAGGTCCGCGTCGGGGCGTACGAAGTCCACGGCCACGCCGGCGTGCCACAGGGGCCGGTACCAGTCCCGTACGAGGTCCAGGAAGCGCAGTTCGCCGCTGGGCTGGGACGGCTGTTCCAGGGCCCAGCGGGCGTTCCAGTCCCACACCACCGCGACGTGGGCAATCGTGGTGCTGCCCCGCACTTCGGCCAAGGCCCCGAGGTCCGCGCCGAGTTGGACGACGTCGCGCCAGATCTGGCTGTCGGTGCCGGCGTGCGGAAGCATCGCCGAGTGCCACTGCTCGGCGCCCGCCCTGGCGGCCCGCCACTGGAAGAAGGCGATGCCGTCGGCGCCGCGAGCGACATGGGCGAGGGCGTTGCGGCGCATCTCGCCGGGGAGCTTCGCGCGGTTGACGGGCTGCCAGTTGACCGCTCCGGTGGAGTGCTCCATCAGCAGCCACGGCCCGCCGGCCAGGGAGCGGACCAGGTCGCCGCTGAGGGCGAGGTCGATCTCGGACCCGGGGTCGGTGGACTGCAGGTAGTGGTCGTTGGAGACGATGTCCAACTCCGGCGCCCAGCGCCAGTAGTCCAGCGCGTCGATGCTGAAGTTCACCATGAAGTTGGTGGTGGCGGGGACCGTTGGGGCGACCGCCCGCAGCACCTCCCTCTCTGCCGAGCAGAGCGAGAGAAGTTCGTCTGAGCTGAAGCGGCGCCAGTCCAGCAGATGGGCCGGATTGGGGTCGGCGCCGGTGGCGCGGGGTGGGATGATCTCGTCCCAGTCGTAGTACCACTGACTCCAGAAGGTGGTGCCCCAGGCGTGGTTGAGCGCCTTGAGGTCGTTGGTGTACTTCGCCTTCAGCCATCTGCGGAACGCGTCCGCGCTGGTGTCGCAGTAGCAGGCCGCGTTGTGGCAGCCGTACTCGTTGTGGATGTGCCACATGACGACCGCCGGGTGCTCGGCGTACCGCTCCCCGAGGGCCCGCGCGATCCGCAGGGCGGCCTCGCGGTAGGCCGCGCTGGACGGGCAGAACGTCTGACGGCTGCCGTACGACAGCGTTCGGCCGTCCTTGTCGACCGGCAGCGCCTCCGGATGCCTGCGGAAGAACCAGGCCGGCGGGGCCGCCGTCGGGGTGGCCAGGTCGGCGGCGATGCCGTTCTCGTGCAGCAGATCCAGCAACCGGTCCATGCGGGAGAAGTCGTACCGCCCCTCGGCGGGCTCGAGCAGCGCCCACGAGAAGATGCCGACGCTCACCATGCTGACCCCGGCCTCGGCCATCAGCCGCATGTCCTCGGCCCAGACCTCCTCGGGCCACTGCTCGGGGTTGTAGTCGCCGCCGTAGGCGATACCGGGCACGCGGAGCGCGGACGTGGGCGAACCGTCGGGGGATTTCGGGTGGGTCACTGGAATCGCTTTCGGTATGGGTGAGCGCAAGGAGCCTGTGTTCAGCCCTTGTTGGCGCCCAGGGTCAGGCCGCTGACGAACTGCCGCTGGAGCGCGAAGTACACGATCAGGGTGGGGATCGCGGTGAGGAGGGCGC